>JALWYU010000001.1 GCA_026992635.1 Bacteroidota bacterium
AAGGCAAATGGGAGAAATCTTCCTACAGACGTTATGCACTGCATGCTAAAGATGAGTATGCACAGATGAAGGAGCTTCTAAGCAGACGTATTGAGCGGTTTCAAGCATCCCCTGCACCTGACTTGTGGATACTTGATGGAGGAGCTGCCAACCTCAACCTCGCCCTGACACTCCTCAAAGAGGCACAGGTCAATCTTGATGTCATTGCCATTGCCAAAGAGAAACTTGACACCAAAGCCCACCGTGCCAAAGGTGCAGCCAAAGATCTGCTCTACACCACAGAGGGAGTACTCGAACTCAAACCCACCGACAAACGCCTCCACTGGATACAACACCACCCGTCGCACTGACCCCACCACTGGCAATCTGGCAACCACTCGGACAGGAATGCAGATTGCCATTCCCGTCTACTTTCACTATGAAGACATCGGTTTGGCCCTGACCCGCAGAGCTCGTAGCGCCCACAATCGCAAAGCCCCCATCGGAGGTCGCCGTCATTCCGTTGCTACCCCCACCACTGATGACCTTTGTCCACTGGAGCGTACCCTGGGCATCCAGTTTAACTAGGTAGGCACCCCCATTCGCAAAGGAGGTCGTCCATCCTGCAACAGCGTATCCGCCATCTGCAGTTTGTACGATCGTGTGGCCCCGTTCATTGTTCGGACCACCTATGGTTCGCGTCCATTGCACCCCGCCCTGAGCATTGAGCTTGATTACATAGATGTCGTCTGCGCCCTGTCCAAAGCTCCATGTAAAACCCGCAATGGCGTATCCCCCATCAGTGGTCTGAATGATTGCCAGTCCTTCTTCCGTGTTGCTCCCGCCAACCGTTCTGGTCCATTGAATATTCCCGGAGGCATCCAGCTTCACCACATAGACGTCGTAGAGGCCAACTCCAAAAGAATGGGTCCATCCTGCAATGGCATAGCCCCCATCCGTCGTCTGGATAATGGAGTAGCCGTATTCGTTATTGACGCCGCCAACGGTTCGTGTCCACTGGATGTTCCCGTTGGCATCCAGTTTGACAACGTACACATCTCTGCTGTTGTTGAGACCAAAGGTATTGGTGAATCCCACGAGGGCGTATCCTCCGTCGGTGGTCTGGATAATGTCAAAGGCTTCATCCCAGTTGTTACCACCGATTGTTCGTGTCCATTGGACGGTGCCCTGTGCATCCAGTTTGACGACGTAGGCATCGGCAAGCCCCGCGCCAAAAGACATTGTGTAGCCTGCAACGATGTACCCTCCGTCGGTGGTTTGTGTAATAGAACGGGCATACTCGTCGTTGCTCCCGCCGATTGTCCTGGTCCACTGCAGGTTACCCTGTGCGTCTATTTTAACCACGTATACGTCGGAATTACCCTGTCCAAAGGATGTGGTTCGTCCGGCAATGGCGTATCCCCCATCAGTGGTTTGCACAATGGCATAGCCTTCTTCATAGCTGGCTCCTCCAATTGCAGAGCAGAATGTGTTGCAATTTTGCGCGGTGACCGTCAGCGTAGTGGGACTGTTGCATCCACATTGGTTGCACAGTGTGAGGGTGATGGTTCCGTCCGTGGTGTCGGGCTGGACTGCTATGGTGGGTGTACCCTGCCCGCTTATGATTGTCCAGCCGGGAGGGACCTGCCACTCATAGCCAACATTGCAGAATGCGGTAGCGGAATAGGTGGCGGTGTCCCCTGCACAGACAAAGGCTGGACCCTGAATGGAAGGCATACATGTTGGGGCAAAGCAGTTTCGGGCACACGAAATCGTATACCATTGTTGCGTTGCGGTATCATAAACTTCCAGGCAAAACGAGTCAATGTTAAAGATGATGAGGGCATGGGCAGGGCTCGGGATCGCATCCCGCTGTTCTGTAGTAAGGCGAGGTATGAGGAGTCCGCGAAGCGTGTCCTGAAGTTCCAGAAGTGCTGTAGGGTGGGGTGTTGTGGTACCAATACCCACGTTCTGGGCATGGAGCACTCCACTCAAGCACGGGTAGAGCAGAACAGAGAAGAGAAGAGCCTCCCGCCTACTGGACGCACATAATTGACTAATTCCCTGTTAGCTGTGTGTGTGTGTGTGTGTGTGTAATTGGCTTGTTTCATGGCAGTTGGGATTTTGCACGGTTCTCTTCCTGTTAAAGGTAGGGTACAAACAAGTTAGGCATAATTGAGAATTCAAAATTTCCCCCCGGAAAATTTCTCTGGAGTTGTTTCTATATGAAAAACAGGCATATGTGTATTTTTTCCGGTATCGCCCAAAAGAACCATGCAACCGACTAGAAGTGGACACGGAACTACCTCGCTCCCCGCACACATTCCCTAAACCAGACAGCCCCCTCCCCTTCCCCAAGCTCGTTCAGACACTCAGTTGGTTTCCATCAGCGAGTTACCGGCAGCAGAACCGCCAGCGAACCCTCTGACCACCGCAACCAGTACATCCCCGGAGGCAGGTACGCCAACGACCAGAAAACGCGCTGATGGGACGCTATCCACCGGCGGGCAACCACCTTCCCCTCAGGCGTAACCAGCGTAACCTGAACCGGCTCGCGATAATAAGAAGTCAACCATAACCCCTCGGGAACAGCACGAACCCGCAGCAACGTCTGCTCACCTTCGCCAGCTTCAGGCTGGTGCACACCCGTAACAAGCACAATCGGTGGCGTGCACACCCACCGAATGGGAAATGTATCTGCAGCGAGAATTGCCGATCTGTTCCAGGTGGTATCCCAAAAGCCCACGGTCAGCCAGCCAACCGTATCGCCACCCGACTCAAAGCGAAACGCCATCGGTGAAGTACTGGTGAGAATACCGCGAATCATCAGACCCGCTGTATCGCCCGACACCAGACTGATACCCATACCATCTAAGGAATACGGACCTGCCAGCAACTGAGATGGCGAAACGGCTTTCCAGGTACAGCAGCCTGGCGTACCACCCGAATCCGGCAACTCCTGCAATGGAAAGACCATCAGGACACCATCCCCATAATTGTCCAGGGCATAGTGAAAGTTTGCCCGGACACCCGTCAACAACAGATATCTGCCTGATGGCGCACGCATCATTTCCATCTGGGCAAATTCCGGATACACATACTGGAACACAACGCTATCCAGACGATAAGCACGCTGAACAGTTCCATCCTCCCGGATGAAGAACAAATAAGGTTGCGCATTGGAAGGAGACTGAGGAAACGCATGGTACAGCACGATGAATCGCTGGCGATCCGCCTCATAGAGTACACGGGCAACGATTGGGTAATTCCAAAAAGAGGGATTGACCGTGTCCAGAAGTGCCCAACCCGTCAGGACCTGCCCGCTCACCGGATCGTACTTCAAACCAAAAAGATAGAAGGAGTCCTGACTGAAGGACAGCGTAAGCGCTCCGCCCACAATCCACCAGTATTGCCCATCTAAAAGAATGTGGATGGTTACAGGTTGAAAGGGCAGCTGCTGAAACTGGAGCCAGTCCGTCAGAACACCCTGCCGTGAAACAATAAAGATACCCGAATGCCACGCTCTTGTCGTATCCTCAATGCACCCACCAATCAACACAGATTTGGGCGTGCATGCATATCCGGAAAGAAGAAACAAACCGGGCGAGAAGGGTAGAGAGTCCTTACGCAGAGGTTGTGCAAGGTATGCTGATTGCCCTAAGGTACTACCCGAAGTCAGGTGCTGGACACGAACAACCAGATGCTCTCCAAAATAGTATGCATAGGTATTCAGATGCGTAGTACCCAGCAGATGGAATTCCAGGAGTGTATCCTGCCAGAGGCATGCCCCTACCGTATAGGGATAGAGCGTGTTGACATTGCCTGGCGGAGTCGGCGCAGCCTGTCGGATCTGACTGTACCGAATGCGATTTGCTCCCCACAACTCAGCAATAAACCCACCTACATAAGTCTGGAGAAGCACTGTTGCCACGGGGCTGTGCAGCGGTGTACCCAGAACCTCTATCTGAGCCAGCGGAATGGAATCGCTCCAGAACAAATAGGTAGTTGCGGAGTCAAACCAGCCATACCGGGTACCCAGATGAAAACGCTGGATGCCCATCAGCGTTGCATGCCACAGGACAAGACGATTATCTTCCGTACTTGCTATTGCAAAGCCCCACGTATTGCGCAGGGGGTAGCAGCCAGTCTGAAGCGTCTGACCCCAAGCAATGACCCCACTACCAGCACCAAGCCACAACAACACGGCACTGCCCAGACCCAGCCACGAAACCCCCAGAGAAAATTGCCCGGCACGAACCATGGCTCACGGATTTTAAAGGGTTAAAAGTGCGGAAGGGACTCGTCTTCAGATGCCTCCTGTCCCTGGCAGGATGGCTCTATCCTCAAGGGATCAAGTTGGTAAGAAACCACCTTGAGGAGCGAAACAGGACGAACCTGCAGGATCAGGGGACTGAACTCAATGGCGAGAGGCGTCACCTCAATTCCTTCCCACGCACGACAGCATCGGGGCTTGTAAAGCACAGGCGACATAAAATAAGAAACGGACCAGAGACGAGGATGAGGATATAGCGGTTTTTGTGGATCTCCAAGCTCGTACCACATTGCTTCGCCCCAGGAAATGTTTTGCCACGTGGTAAACAATGGATTGGCTCGGGATCGCCAGGAAGGATTCACGTCAGGTCGCGACTGGTATAAGCGAGAACGCAAAATCTGCCCGGTTTCCGAAACATGTACTTCCCACCCCGCAGCTATGTGCTGAAGGTCGTTAAAGGTTGCTTCTAATGCCCAACCAACGATTCTGAGCCAGGGCACGGTATCTGTTTGAATGATTTCCACATCTTTCAAAACGCCCTCACTCAGGTAACTGAAATCCTCATCCTGAATCACTGGCAAAAGCTGATATGCCCAGGTAGCAGAAGAAATCAGAAAACCGCTATCTATACACTGGCAAACTCTGAACCGTACAAGGAATGGATAAACATGAGGGAAGAACGCCCAAAGATGTGCCGTAGCAATATTGTAATGCATGAAGAAACTCAGTGCAAGGACATGGTACGTATAATGATCGTTAGATACGGTGTTGGGAAAGCGTGATAAGCGCAGTTGTGGCAGGGTTGCTTCCGGTGTGTGAAAACCCAGTACATAAAGCGCACCATCTAAGGAATCGTATTCTACATCCAGAAAGATTGTGGTGAGTGATCCAGCAATAAGAAAGCGATACGCATCCTGGACCTGTAAAGATTCCCTGTGAACAAACAGAATCATGCCTTGAAGTAGATTGTTAGTCCCATAGGCTCCCGACACAACCACCCAGGATTGATCTATGGGTTCAACATCGGTAATTAGAAAGATTGCATTGTTGTCGTCAGGATCATCCACCGTGACTGTATGGATCGGATTTCCAAAACTATCAATTAGCGAAAAGAGCCCACGTGTCCGGATGTATTCACCGCGACTGTTCAAAAATGCTTGCATTCCGGCAACAAATGTTGTGCCCGGCGTGTAAACAGGTATGAGTATGGTATCCCCTGTAGGGGTTGGAATCACTCTGTGCCCCCGAAAAATCCCTTTATCTTTGAGTACATCCACGAAGTAAGTGGCACTGCCCACAATAGCGTAAAGCCACCATTGCGTCGTTGGCGCATTCTGGAAAAACTTTTCAAAGGGTTCCAGAAAAGGCGTCTGACCCAAAATGCCCATAGCCTGCGTGCCCGTAAACACCGCAGTGCCCACCCCAACAAGCCAGTAGGGCTTACCCACAGCAATCCCCGTAACTTCCGTGCGCTGCGCAATCATTTGTCCATACTGGACGTGCGGAGAGATCGTCCAGGCGTGCTCCTGGGTTTTGATAAAGGGATGGCGCTGAAACATACCTCCGCCAATCACACCCCAATTGTCTGCCAGGTAAAAATGCGATTCCAGCGAGCACTGATAAATCTTGGTGGAAAGCTGCTGAAAATCCGGAGAATGAAACTCTGTACAGGTAAAAGCTGGAAAACGCCCCGGGGGTTTAGTGAGGGCACGCTGGGCAAAGCCCGGATGAAAAGGCATGACACTCACCACCATGGCTGTTCCAAACGCGAAGAACAACCGTGGCATTCGGAATGGACGGGATCCCACCTGTGTGTGTGTGTGTGTGTGTGTGTGTAAGTTACTGTCTCCCTGCCTGTTCTTCGTCCGTCCCGCATCAGACCCCGCATTTTGACCCCTTCCTCTACTATAATATACGGCATTTTGGGAAAATGGGTTGCAAAAAAATGAGGGGGAAGTGAAAAAATTGCTGGACGAGTTTTCGGACACCTTCATGAGCGATTTGCTACCTATCCCTCTTTTGCGTGCACAGGCACAGATTTTTTCAGCAGTCCTCCTTCTGCCTGCTTCTCAGACAGGGTCTGCAGGGCAGAGGCATGGGTGTTGGGAAAGGGTTTTTTGAATTGAACCTGCATTGTTCAGATTTCGGTGTTACGCTTGCACGATGAAAATCGGACAGGTACTCTGCACTACACTACACGCTAATTACTGGCACAAACCAGAGCATCCGGCATATTGCACCTGTAAATAATCAGGGTATCCTGTTTTACCGGGTAGAAGTAACCTGTATCAATTATTGGACGAAAGACAATCACTTTTAAATTGCCACTCGTATCAAACAGCAAATCCACTGCCATCAGATTCAACACCCAACCTGACTTTCTCATTTCCCCTTCTGGAACAACTGGAACAAAACTTTCCACTTCGGGATGCTGGTCCAAAATCGCAAATACTGTATCTACATGGATTCCAGCACGAACAAGCAAATAGCTCAGTCCCAGTAAATCGTTCTCCGCTGCAAGCGACTTGTTCAAGTAGTAGAAACTCAATTGCTTCAAGTGATTAATCCTGCGATGCAAATATAAAGAGTACAAAAACAAAGCAAAATCAATCGCCGCAACAATGAGCAACGTAATATATAGCCACCTTTCCGTCCTTCCAGCCTTCATCCTTCCTCCTTTTCAAGTTTGTTTTCAGTACATCGTCAAAGTACAGCATTGCACCCAAATAGACCGTCTTTGACCCTCCTACCCGCACATAATGCTTATACCTAATCTCTTGCCAGCCTCTGTGGGCTCAAAACTGAACAGCATGTGCACAGGTGGAAAAAGGCAGAAACGGGTGGAAAAGTTCGGCTAAAGGACTTTGAGCGACAATCCGGTACTGGAAGGACCGCAGATGAACACGCACCCACAGCAATATTTGGAGGAGCGAATCACCCGGGAGGCGTTCCACAGGAAAGAACCACAGGCAGGGAAGATCGCCATTGTAACCAATACAGATATAGCACCCTCAGGGGTGTACGAGGTGTACAGGGTGCGTCAACATGTGGAAAGAAGGAGCAGGTCGGTTTCGCAAGCATTGACTGGCGGTGTAAACCTCTACACAGACCCATGAACAGACTCAGGAATGGATATGAAGTTGCATTGCAGTTGTATACGTTGCATGTGGCGGGCGCCCACGCCATCTGGTTCGCAGTTCACACCCATGAGCAATTCCGTCAACAGGATGCCGACGAAGCGGGAATTGAACTCAATTGTATGGTTTTAAAGATGAAAATCCTTTGATTTAAAAGGCAAAATGCCAGTGCAAAGCCAACACTGGTGATTGAACGCAACCCGCTCCCCTAAACAAATCCTCCTGTGATGCCTGACCGTCAACGCGCTTTGCCTTTCTCCTTTTTCTCTTTGTCCTTCCGTGCAAATTGTTCGGGGAAAACAAGACGTGTTGTCTCCAGATCTACTGCACTGCGGTCAATCTTGATTTCGGTTTTCCCAGCTGTCCGAAGCAGAAAGCCATCCGAATATACTTTCACAACCTCACCATGAATGCCACCTCGTGTCACAATACGCATTCCAGGCTGTATAGATTCTATAAAGCGACGTAACTCTTTATTCCTGCGAATCTGGGGACGAATCAATAAGAAGTAAAAAATCAAAATCAACGCCAGCAAGAATAGTAAATTGGCAACCGCAGGATGTACCGGTGGGCTCCCTGCTGTACCGCCTGCACCACCCGACTGCAACCACAACCACTCCATCATCCAGCCATTCATTGCAAACGAGCAGAACACATTCCTGTCGGCAAAGCACTGGCAAACGGATCAAGTGTATGATACCACTGAACCGCACCTTCGCACAACCCCAACTGAAACCGATCCATCACCGCTCCATCTGCAGCACGCCACATCTCCAGAACACGAGACGCGACAAGCAGGTGTTTCTCCTCGTTCAAATGCTCACGAAAGTACTGGAGTGCAGGGTCCGATGCGTCATAACCATACCAGCGAATCAGTCCTTCCATCTTCGTCCGTGCCACTTCTATTTGCTGCACCTCAAACGCTTGCAAGACCCCCAGCAAGTACACCGGATCAGCACTGATGGTTTCCACCCACTCCCTAAACTCCTGAATTGCAGCAGGCACCGCTTTCTTTGTGGTGGGAAGAGTCCTTTGCCACTGTCGCCACAACTCCACATGTTCCTCTTCTTCGCTGACCACATGTGCAATGGGTTCGCTCATTGCACGCGGTGCATGTTCTTGAACGTGTCTCCACCAGCGTCCCATATGCGAAAGTAACTCCCCATAAGCCTTTGCATACCAGGCAAGAACATCAACGGGCACACGTCCTGCACTCCATGCCTGATAAAAGGGATGAGCAAGCAAGGAAGGACGCACAGGTAACCATTCACGGTAAATCAACCCCGTCCAAACCTTCTCTGAAGACACTTCACGCAGAGGATTCGTACCACCCTGCCCTGCCCCGCTAAGTCTATCTGTACGCTCCTCCATGATCCCTGGCATTTTCCAGTTCCGTTTACTCAGTAAAGTAGGGCAAAAAAGCAAATTGGCAACTCCCGGATTGTTTTTTTCTCTATTTTCTTGCGGGAGCATTCCAAAAATTCGGCAGGGAGCCCTTGACGCAACATGCTGTTTACCAGCAACAAATCGCTAAGGAAGCCCTGGAACAAGCCATGAGCCAGGAACGTGAAGCGTGGCTACTACGAACGCACACTCATGGACGACGAACTGGGCAAAGTGGACAGGTTGCGTGTACCCCGAACACGCTCCGGACAGTTCTATCCATCACTACTTCCGCCCAGGTGGCAACGAATGACGAATCTGCTGAGCACAAGTCTTCTTAGCATTGTTTGCCGCCGGGCTTTCCCGGCGCTTAGCCCAGATGACAGAACTGGTAGACGCCTTTCGGGCAAGTGCGGTTCTTACAACGACGGTTTCAGGTGCTAACAGTACATCCGGAGTCTATTTGGTCATGTGTTGGCTGTCAGTGGCTTTACGTCAAGCAACAGTGGATCCTATGGGCTTAAATCGGAAATTCAGTCAGCGAACCTGCTTCATGTGTGCTGTAAGGTCAGTGGCTGGAGTAAAGCGCTCATGGGCAAATATTTGTCAACACGCCTCCGGAAGAG
>JALWYU010000002.1 GCA_026992635.1 Bacteroidota bacterium
CCTCCGGCACAAATGTCCCCCCGCATTGCTCGGCGGTCTCAACGGCGTGGTCCTGCATCCGGCCTGTATTTATGCGCTCATTGGTGAAATCGGTGATAATAGGCTGCATCCGGCGCACCCCCATCTCCACCGCTTTTTCTACAATTAAGACCGTTCGGGCCTTTTTGATCCCCTCAAATAGTATCCATAAATCGGGCGGCGTCCCTCTCGGGGCGACCAGCTCCCTGCCTCCCAGCCCCCCGCACCCCGCACCCAGCCCCGCATGAAAAACCACACAACATCCCGCTCCATTCCTCCTTTACCCCTTACCTTCTCTCTGAAAAAACTTTCACAAATGACACCGCAGAACACGCCGATCAAACCCTCTAATCCCAGCACCCAGACAGTCCTCGCACAAACCACCGTCATCATCCCCGCTCGCTGGCAATCCTCTCGCCTGCCAGGCAAACCGCTCGTCCCCATCAATGGCAAACCCCTACTCCAGTGGACCTTAGAACAAATCCTCCCTTTGAGAAAGAACCTGGCAAATCTGATTGTCGCCACAGACCATCCCGAAGTCCTTAACTGGTGTACCCAGCACGATATCCATGCCGTGAACACACCCTCCTCACTCTCCTCCGGCACAGAACGTACCGCCTACGTAGTGAAACAACTCAACATTCGCTCACCCTTCATCGTGAACTGGCAGGTAGATGAACCTGGCATCCACCCTTCCGCCTTCACAGAACTGGTTACATTCCTCGCACAGGACAAACAAAGAGCCATCGTCACAGCAGTCACGCCTATTCGCGCTCGCCACGAACTCTTTGATGCCAACGTCGTCAAAGTAGTCTTTGACCATTCCGGAAAAGCTCTGTACTTTTCGCGACAGGTGATTCCGTTTCGCTGGTCCGAACCCGTCCAATGGCTCCAGGAAGGCACCTACTACCGCCACGTGGGAATTTATCTCTTTCGCCGCGAAACACTCCTGCACATCGCACAACTCCCCTCCCATCCACTGGAAGAAGCAGAACGCCTGGAGCAACTCCGGTGGCTCGCTCACGGCATACCTATCTACTGCCAGGAAATTGACGTACAACTTACTGCTATTGATACCTGGCAGGACATCCAGCTCATGGAAGAACTTCTGGCAGATCGCTCTAATGCAGAAGCGGCAACCCACGCTTTCGCCTCCCACTAGCTTTCCACTGCCACCCCTCCTCTAATAAACACAACACTTGCAATCAGGTAAGCAAAATCCAGTTCCTGTACTGACCTATCTACTCCTGCCTGAATGTGTCCCGGACGGAACTTCTGCGACCAACCCCGAATAACCACTTTGCACACGCGACCCAGAAACCGACTCCCACTCGTCGTACATCCGATTAATCGGAAAGAGCATATCAATAGAGCGGTTCTCGTACATATTCCGAATAGCCGTGGCAAACAACGGCGCACAGGATAGAACACGAATCTTGGGAGAAGGACGCTTCAACGGAAGCGAGTCCGTAACGACCAGCTCTTCCAGCGGAGAATTCTCTATGCGCGTAATGGCATTGCCCGACAGCACCGGATGCGTAACACAGGCACGAACCGAACGCGCACCGCGCCGAAGCAACTCCTCAGCAATCGCAATCAACGTACCCCCAGTATCCACAATATCGTCCACCAGCACCACATTCTTGCCACGAACATCCCCCAGAATATGCACTTCATCCACCTGATTGGCACGTCGCCGATACTTCACAGCAAATGCAATGTCCGCATTAAAGTACTCCGCATAAAAGCGAGCACGTCGCGAAGCACCCAGATCCGGACCCGCAAACACCACATCATCCAAGCCCAGCTCCTCCAGATACGGAATGAAAATGTACGAAGAATCCAAGTGATCAACCGGAATGTTGAAAAAACCCTGAATTTGCCCGGCGTGCAGGTCTAAGGTCATCACACGATGCGCACCCGCCGTCTCAATCAAATCGGCAATCAACTTCGCACCAATTGAAACCCGCGGCCGATCTTTCCGATCCTGCCGGGCATATCCAAAATACGGAATCACTGCAGTGATGTACCCGGCAGATGCCCGACGCGCCGCATCTATCGTAAGCAACAACTCCAGCAGGTTCTCCGCCGGCGCATGCGTAGACTGAATGATGAAGATATAAGCACCACGTATTGAACTCAGGAACCGCGGCTGAATCTCGCCATCCCGAAACTCCTCTATTGCCAGCGGACCTAATGGCTGACCAAACTCCTCCGCAATCCGCTCACCCAGCACACGTGAACCACGACCCGCTACCAGAACAATCCGTGAGCGCCGATCACCCATCCCTACCCGTTCACAACCACAACCAACCACCCCCCTCCCCCCAACCTGCACCCATAATGGCTGCCGGGCCAGGACTCGAACCTGGAACCTTCAGGACCAAAACCTGACGTGCTGCCAGTTGCACCACCCGGCAACTTCCACTCCCTCTTAACACATTTCCCCCTCCAAAAAGTTCCCCCTACCCCGTACTCGCGAACAAAAATTTTTTCATGCGCATGCACACCCCGCCCAACCCATCCATCACACCTCAATAACCCAGCGCACGCAAAACCCCTTCTTTCCGACGCCACTTCTCACGAACCTTCACATGCAACGTCAAAGAAACAGACTTACCCAGCAACTGCTCTAGCTCCTGACATGCCCACCGATGAACCCGACGAATCGCCTCCCCACCCTGACCAATCAAAATCTTCTTCTGAGAAGGACGCTCCACATAAATCACAGCGGACACCACCAGCCGATCACCTCGCTCCTCAAACGACTCCACCTCCACCTCCGAAGCATAAGGAACCTCCTGCCGATACAACAAAAAGATCTTCTCCCGAATGATTTCCTGAACGAAAAGACGTAACGGCAGGTCCGTAACCTGATCCGACGGATAATAAGGCGGACCCTCCGGCAAATATCGCAACAGTGCTTCCACCAGTTGATCCAAGCCCTCGCCCGTCAACGCCGACCCCTTCAACACCTCACCTCCACATTGCGCAAACTGCGCACGATGCCACACAGTCCAGACATTCAGACGTGCTCGCGCCTCACCCTCATCCAGCAAATCCACCTTGTTCAAAAACACCACCACCGGTAAACATTGATTCCGAATCACCGCAACATACTGACTGAATGGTGGAACCGACCACGACTCCGGAACGTCCGACGGCTCCACCATCAACAACACCACATCCGAACCGGACAACGCCTGCCGAACCTGATCCATCATCTTGTGATGCAACCGATAGGCAGGCTTCAACAATCCAGGCGTATCCACAAAAATTAACTGCGCATCGTTCCGATGAAGAATGCCCACAATGCGCCGACGCGTAGTCTGTGCCTTAGGCGTAACAATGGAAACCTTTTGCTTGAGCAGACTATTCAATAGCGTGCTCTTCCCCACATTGGGTTTACCCACAATACTGACAAAACCCGAACGAAAACCGCTCTTTTCCCCTGAATCCGACCGCAACCCCTGCCCTTCTACGCCCCAAACACCCTCTTCTTTTTTATCTGGCTCACCACCCTCACCGCTCCGCTCCAGCAATCCCGCCGCACGCACCGTTTGTTCATTCCTATCTTCTTTGGCGCCCTGCATACCTGCGATCAATTCTATACCACAGCGCCACGTGCTACCTACTGATCCTCATCGCCGTTCAACCCACGTCTTGTAAATCTTCTTGTGTTTCGCTTTGGTCATGCCACAGGCAGAACGCATTGCACACCCGCTCGCAAAAACCACAACTACAAGCACCAGCACCATTCCCGTCAACCATTGCCGTGCTTGCCCTTGCCACATGGCTTCCGAGGATTCACCCGTCCGCTCATTGCTTCTTACCTGTCCTCAACTTTTAAGTTAAAGTGCCAGCAGGAAACAAACAACTTCCCCAACCCGATTGTTCCCAACTTCCCCAACACCCACGAACAACGGAACGAAAGCGGAGGGGGCGGGATTCGAACCCGCGAGCCCGCTCATCGCGGACCAATGGATTTCAAGTCCACCGCATTCGTCCACTCTGCCACCCCTCCCTCTATCAATAAAGATGCATTTTTCCGGCAAAAGGTTCCCAAAAGCCCCCTAAATTAAACCTGCTCCTGTTTCTGGACAGGCTCCTTAAAACTGGAAGTAAATAAACGGTTGTAACCCCGCTGACGCCGCCTGATACGCCACCACCACGACCAACGCCAGCAAAAACGGATGTGCCCACAACGGCGCTTCTTCCCACATCGTTTGAAGACGCTCTTTCCACGATAAGGGAAGCCAGTGCAGAATCATTCCGGCACACCATAACGCAAAAAACTTCCAGTGCGCCATCACAATCTGTGGAATGAGCTCCCAGCCAAACTGATGCCAAATCTGATGAAACATCAGATCCACAGTCTGCGTATCTGGTGCCCGAAACCAGAACCGCGTAAACGTAATGAAGCAAAACGTGAGCCAGACACGCCAGGCAACCACCAAGGGATGCGTACTCGTCTCCCAGGGACTGATCTTCCGCCAGTAGCGGTAAATCAACAAGCCAATCCCATTGATTCCACCCCACATGACAAACTGCCAGCTCGCACCATGCCACAACCCACCCAGCAACATCGTAATCATAATATTGATGTTGGTTACGATGTGACGGCGCGTCCGCCGATACCAGTACAACAGCCCCAGTGCAATGAGTCCTGTGACGACGGCAATCCGAACCCACACTTTCCGCGCCATCAAAAACAGAACCAGAGCAATCACTAAAGTAAGAATCAACGAAGCCAGGGACCCACGACGGTTCCCACCCAGCGGAATGTACAGATAATCTTTCAGCCAGCGAGACAAAGACATATGCCAGCGCTGCCAGAACTCCCGGACATTCTTCGCTTTGTACGGATAGTTGAAGTTCTGTGGAAGACGAAAACCAAACAACCGTGCCACCCCAATCGCAATATCCGTATAGCCAGAAAAATCCGAATAAACCTGTAACGAATACCCAAACGCCGCCATCAAATTCTCAAAACCCGTAAACAACGTAGGGCGGTCAAACACCCGATCAATAAACAAAATCGCCAGATAATCACCAAACACCAGCTTCTTCAGCAAACCCTTGCAAATCATGTACATGGCATAACCAAAATCCTGCTGCGTCAACAGGTAGGGCTGGTGAATCTGAGGGACGAACTCCGACGCCCGAACAATCGGACCCGCTACCAACTGCGGAAAAAACGACACATAAAACCCAAAATCCAGTATATTACGCAAGGGCTTCACATGCCCCCGATAGACATCCACTGTGTAACTGATTGTCTGAAACGTGTAAAAGGAAATACCTACGGGCAACAGGATTTCACCCACCTCGTAATGCGTACCCAACGCGGCATTTGCCCAGTAAGCAAACCAGTTAAACACTACGAAGTGTGTGCCAAAGAGCTGATTCACCGTCTCGGTGAAAAAATAAGCATATTTGAAAAAACTGAGCGTGAACAAATTAATGAACACACTGAGAGCAACGCCTAAACGACGAACCCATAAGCGACGACTCCGATCAATCCAGTGCGCAATCCAGAAATCCGAAACCGTAGAAAACAACAAAATCAGTACGCAAATCCCACTCGTCTTATAATAAAAATACAGCGATGCCAGAAATAAATACGCATTCCGAAAAGCAATCCTTGAATACAACAACGAATGCCCTGCAAGCACAAAAAACAAAAACACCCAGAAAAACAAATGCGTAAACAGCAAAGGACGTTCCTCCTGATACAGCAAAATTGTGCGCCACCCCTCCTGAAACAAAAAATAGTCAATCCAGGTGCCCAGCGCTTTCCAGATATCTGCCATACTCATCCATGAGCGCTTCAAAAAGCAGATCACCCAGCAAAAAGTAACCTTTCCGCGTAAAATGAATCAAATCACGCTGCATATACCCGGTACGAAACCAGAGATCCGCACTACCCTTCCCGCCCATCAAACGATACAAATCCCAAAACGCAACCGGTTGACGACCCAACAACCCAAGCATTGCCTCACGCACCACCACCGCCTTACTATTCGGATAACGACGCCGAACAAAATGATCATTGGCACTGGTAAACAAAAATACCGTTTGAGGACAAACCTGCCGAACACGCTGAATCAACGTATCGTATTGCGCCTGAAACAAAGCACCACGAAAAGACTTGCTCAACGCATCGTTCACCCCTACAGACAGGATCATCAGGTCCGGACACGATGTGCGCAACTGCTCTTCCCAATAAGGACAGGACAAATAAGCAGGGACCGACGCACCATTCACCCCCACATTCTCCACCTGAATGCCAGGCACTAAACTGTACAGCGTCATCCCCAACAGATGAAAGATACGCTGGTTCGGTTCTACCCGGTAAATCCGCCACGTAAGCATAAAAACCGTATCCCACAGGAGAAATTCCACCCAGCCAGAATCCTGCACAATCCCAAACATGCCCGCAGAATCTTCTAAGCAAATCTCCATTGTGGAATCTGTAGGTATATAGTACACACGGAGGCGAACAGGCGGAGGTATAGGCTGACGAAACCGAACCTGTAACCGTGCTCCATCCGTAGTGGTCCACAACACATAACCCATCAATCCGCAGGGACACACCCGCTTTTTGTAATGGGCATTTTTACAGGCTTGCCATTTGCCCGTAGCCTCAAACCGATAATCCGCCGGACCATTAGTTCGTGCCACCCGATAGGGAAACAAAAACCGACGCGGAGGATGCAAATACGGCGTCAGCGCCTGAAAATGCCGGCGTAATTGCCCGGTCCACAGATCTGCCTGGACATGCGAACCGCCAAGATGAACCACCAGTATCTGACGGGGCTCGCCTAACCACAAGAGCCGATCCAGACGATCAAAAAAAGACAGCAGGGCATCTCCACCGATAATCTGATTATATTCAGTATGAACCAGATAGGCAGGATAGGGCTCCGAGCGCCACACACTAAATGGTTGCGCATACATCCTCCCGTTCAGCCCGATTATTCCACCGACAGTAAATTCCCAGCCTATCATTCCCAAACCCGTTAACGCCAAACTGAACCGAATACCAAACGCCTTCATCCTGGCAGGTACTCCAGCGAACGAACGCCCCGCTTCGCACATGAACATCGGACTTCCTGCCCTCCAATACGGGAACTCCTCCCTCCAGGTTGCGTTAGAAAACAATGAACACCTCCAAACGGTTTCTTCTACGAACCTGAACTACCCCAAAAAGAACCCATCACCATGTTCCCAGAGTACGACGTCATTGTAGTAGGGGGTGGACACGCCGGCTGCGAAGCCGCAGCCGTATGTGCCCGACTGGGGCATCGCACCCTTCTAATCACAATGGATCTCACACGTATAGCCCAGATGAGCTGTAATCCTGCAATGGGTGGTATTGCTAAGGGACAGATCGTCCGGGAAATTGATGCGCTGGGCGGTTTCTCCGGAATCGTCAGCGACATCTCTATGGTTCAGTTCCACATGCTCAATCGCAGTAAGGGACCCGCAATGTGGAGTCCACGAACCCAAAACGACCGCATGCTCTTTTCCCAAACGTGGCGCCAGCAACTGGAAGCCATCCCCACCCTGGACTTCTGGCAGGATATGGTCGTGGGGCTTCTGATCCGGGATAAAACCGTTTACGGCGTCAAAACACGAATGGGCTATGAAATCCACAGCAAAATCGTCATTCTCACGACAGGCACTTTCCTCAATGGCGTCATCCACATTGGCGAAAAGCAATTTCGCGGAGGTCGCATCGGTGAACCCCACTCCTGGGGACTTACTGAACAACTCCGTGAACTCGGATTTGAAACCAGCCGACTCAAAACCGGAACACCCCCACGAATAGACGGACGAACCGTGGACTTCTCCCAAATGGAAGAACAAAAAGGCGACGATCCGCCAAGACGATTCTCCCACTTGAAAACACCTCTGCCCAACAAGCAACTTTCCTGCTGGCTCACGGCGACAACTCCCAGAACCCACGCCATCCTCAAAGAAGGGTTTGACCGCTCACCGCTTTTCACAGGACGCATCAAAGGTTTAGGTCCACGCTATTGCCCCTCCATTGAAGATAAGCTGGTGCGCTTCCCCGATAAACCATCCCATCAACTTTTCTTAGAGCCGGAAGGATGGCGAACCACCGAAATGTACCTCAACGGATTTTCCACATCACTCCCTGCCGAAATTCAATTTCGGGCACTGCGCACCATTCCCGGCCTGGAAAACGCAAAGATGCTCCGTCCGGGCTACGCCATTGAATACGACTTTTTCCAGCCCACGCAATTACACCCCTGGCTGGAAACCATCTACGTACGCAACCTGTTCTTTGCCGGACAAATCAACGGGACAACAGGCTACGAAGAAGCAGCTTGCCAGGGACTGATCGCAGGCATCAACGCCCACCTCCGACTGCGCGACGAAGAGCCCTTAGTCCTGACGCGCGCCCAGGCATACATTGGCGTGCTAATTGACGACTTAGTCACCAAAGGCGTGGACGAACCCTACCGAATGTTTACCTCCCGCTCAGAATACCGGCTTATGCTCCGGCAGGACAACGCCGACGTTCGCCTGACTCCCATTGCTGCCAAACTGGGTTTGGCAGAACCCGAACGCATAGAAGGCGTCCGCCAAAAACAAGAAGCACTGCGCACCCTTCGGCACCTGCTGGAAACCATCTCAGTAGAGCCAGCAGAAATCAACCAGTTGCTGGAAGCCGCCGGTACGTCCCCAATCCGACAAAAAACCCGATTAATCCGGTTGTTCCACCGTCCTGAAGTGGACCTGGACCTGCTTATGCAAGCCAAACCAAGCCTGCGCGAGCAACTCCGCCCCTTCCCACCCGAAGCCATTGAATACGCCTGGATTGAACTGAAATATGAACCCTACATCCAAAAAGACCGCGAACGTATCGCACGTATGAACCAGCTGGAAGACATTCCCCTGCGCCCCGATATTGACTACTGGCAAATCCCCAACCTCAGCTACGAAGCCCGGGAAAAACTCTCACGGATTCGCCCACGGACACTGGGTCAGGCAAGCCGAATCCCCGGCGTCAGTCCTGCCGACATCATGACACTTCTGATTGCACTGCGCCAAGGACGTATACCCCACCATCCTCCCTCCGCCTCCACCACAAACGGGTCATCTCAAACAGCGACCACCCTGAACCACACAAACCCACCTGCCCATATCCACTCCGCCACTGCCGAAGAAGAAGACGAGGACGACATCGGACTGACACGGTGCGGTTGCCAACCCTTCCGATGCTGAGGCGTAGGGATTGTGTGAATAAGTGTGTTTTGGCTGGGGGTGGTTGGGGCGGGGCGCAAGTG
>JALWYU010000003.1 GCA_026992635.1 Bacteroidota bacterium
GGTTTTCAGGGAGTTGTGGCAAGCGCATGCGCTTGCCACAACTCCCTGAAAACCAGCGCCGAACGCCCAGCCCCACGCCAACTAAAAAAAGCCACCCGCAGGAGACCAATATCGTGGGTCGTTAGAAGGGTTCGTAGGAAAGGTTCATGCGTTGCCAGCCCAGTTCTTCCAGTTGGGCGGTGGCGACGGGGTCTATGCCGGTGATGATGGTTCCGGTTTCGGGGTTACGCAAGTAGTTGCCTCCTACGTCGTCCAGATAGAAGACTTCGCCGGTGGTGGGGTCCTGTGCGTAGATTTTTTCGCCCAGGATGTTGCCCCAGGCTTCATTGATGTCTGAGGTGAATTCCTGATGTTCGTACAGGACGTCTTGATACATCTGGGATTCGCTCTCTATGGATTGCAGGTACTGGCGGAACATTGCGCCTTCCTGTCGGATGGCTTCTATCCGTTGCATTGTCCATCGGTCTAAAGCGCGTTGTGCCTGGATGTTTTGCTGGCGTACACGAGCGACCCATTGTGGGTTAGGCAGGGCGTCTACGACTATGGACGCCAGCAGGTGAGACATTTCAATACGGTCTTCGGCAGGCGTTTGGAAAGTAGTCAGTGAGCAATAGAGCGAAGATGAGCCCAGGCTGTATCCCTGGATGGTTGCTCCTCCCGCAACGATGTATGCATACCGGTACAGGTTGCCTTGCTGAAAGAGTGCCAGGAAAACGTGGGCGAATGGCTGAACGTGCATAATTCCATAGGTGTATCGGGTTTGTCTTATCATTTGCTGTCTCATTTGCTGTTCCTGGTATTGGAATGGTTTTTCCCAGGTCTGGACGACCTGCCATCCTCCACCCCAGATGGCATTGATCATCTGGAGGATCTGGCTTTTGGTGGTGGGTATGCCACCCTGATAGTTGATGGGTGTCCCATTGAGTGTAGCGTTGTAGAGGGGCACGCCCATCGTGTATGCCTGGGAAACGTTGATCACATCGCGGCGGACGAAGATATCCGGATTTTGGATGTGCTGGATTTGCCAGCTGGCTTCCTGTAAAGTGCCCATTGGAAAGGTGGTTCCACTTGCCTGGAAGCCTTCAGGAACCGGCACAAGATATGCCTGGGTGGATGCAGGGACACCCTGTACCTGGTAGGGAATGCGTTCTTCGCGTGGCAGAACTTTCAGGGACTGCACAACCTTCCACAACTTACGGCGCAATGTAGAGTCTGTAGAGGGTTTATAGGTGAGGATTTCCACGCGATACCAGTGGTTCATACCTTTGAGGATAACGTGAACTTCGTAGGTACCACGTTTGTGAATTCGCGGGAAAAGCACGGAGGGAAACTGGGATTTGGGTAACCACCAGTGATAAACTTCGCTCTCTTCAATTTTCGTTTTTCGGAAGTAGGCTTCCTGGTTTGTGTATTTCCGGATTTTCTGTGCGATATTTCGCCAGAGTGCATTAATGCTGTCTTCATCCAGGTAGACGAAAGTGATCCTGCCGAATACTCGCGAACGTTCATCTACGATGTAGAACCCATCTGGAAGGACTGCTACTTTGAATTCCGGGTAAAGCCATGCCAGATAGCCACGGAGGCGGTTGAGGTACCAGCCGCCTTCATCGCGGTATGCTTCTTCTACTGGTCCGATTTCGGGCATACGAAAGGTGTATTGCTCTGGGGAAAAACCATCTGGCTGGGAATCGCAGCTGGAAAAGGTGAGTGTCAGGGATAGCAGGAGCAGTAGCGGCAATGGCAGTCCGTGCCAATGGGTTAATCTTCCGGGAGGCGAGACGATACGGGGCATTGTTTTGTGATTTTACGGGGTGTGTGCGGTTGGAAGTTGCTGGGGATGGTGGAGGTTGTCGGACTGGAACGTTATGCCCTCCATTGCATTGCAGGTATTTGCGTAAACCGAATTGGTGGTGTGGAGGTTCCCGGGTTGCTTTTGGGCTTGTATCCAGGGTGTTTACTCATGGCTCAGGGGCTCAGCAACGAAGTAAGTGCCTGCCCAGGTCAGGGCACAAATCCCGGAAGCCGTCAGCCATTCAGCTATAGTGAGTATGCCGTCCACTTCGGCAGCTACGACAGGCAGTACGACGGGGATAAAGAGAGGCAAACCGATTACGCTGACGGTCAGTCCTTCGTGCCGACCGAAGCTGGCAAGTTCGCCAATCAGCCACAGGATGGGCACCAATGCGAGAATGCCCAATCCCCGAAAAAGGAACAGAATGGGTTCAAAGGGTGCGTTCAGCCAGAGCATACTGCTCAGCGCAGTGATGGTGTGGAGAAGACCTGCGCGAATTAGCAGGACTGTTGCTTGAGCACTCATGCGAATGGAAGCGGGGACCAGCCAGTATGCCAGGAACCGTTCTTGGCTACGCCAGGCAAATCCAGGCAGTACACTGATTAGTAAGCCTGAAAGCAGGACCAGCCATTGAAAACTCCGAATTGTGGAGTCGGAGTCAGGTTGGGAGGTGACACCCATCAACCAGTAGGCGTATGTGAGTATGATGGCATACAGTGCAGGCAAAATCAAGTTGGCGCCATGGAATTTACGCCAGTCGCGGTGCCATTCGTACTGGAGCCACCGCCACCAGTAGAGAATTTGCTGACGTGTGTACTTTAGAGGGTGGGACGGCTCAGCCATTGACGCGGTAATTCCTGGTAGAGCCAGGCTTCTACGGTTTCGCCCACGGCTTGAAGGGTTGCCCGATCAATGATGTTCAGGGTGTCCTGGGGTGTATGCCACCAGGGTGGAAAGCCCGTTGGTGTTACAGGCGATAGGTGTACGATGATGACGGTGGGCAGTCCTGCCTGCAAAAAGAAGAAGTGGTCATCAATGATGGGATGGGCTGTGCGCAGTGAGAAGAAGGCGGGGTGGCGTCGTCGGGCGGCGTGCCAGAGTGCCTGAGCCAGTTCGTAGTTGTGCTGGGCGACGTATCCTTCAATGGGGAAGATGGCGTTTTTTCCGCCGACCATATCCAGGACGATGACGAGTGCGAACTGGTTGAGGGGTCGGTGCGGATGTTTCAGCCAGTACTGGGTGCCGAGTGACCACCAGTGGGTCTGGTTGCTGGTGGATTTGTGGCTGGTTCGGGGTGGTCCCTGGTCTTCGGCGTCCACTAAGAGGATATCCACACCTATGGGTGGTGTGCGTAAGTGCATGACGCGTGCCAGCTCCAGCAGGATTGCCACGCCGCTGGCGCCGTCGTCGGCACCGGGTACGGGTTGGTCGGGCTTGTGCCAGGCGTCGGTCCAGGGTCGTGTATCCCAGTGTGCGACCAGCAGGAGGCGTGGTGTGGCTTTGCTGTTGAAGGTGGCGATGATGTTGTAGATGGGCAGGCGTTTCCCGTCGAATCGCTGGGCTGTGCCCTGTTGTAGCCAGGCACTGTCTGCAAAGCGTGCTAAGGTTTTCTGGAGCCAGTGTGCTACTTTTTTGTGGGTGGGTGTTCCGGGGATTCGGTAGCCTGCCTGCACCTGTTTTGCCAGGTATTCGTAAGCCGAGTCAGGCGAGAACAGAAAGGTAAGGGTGCTGGAATGGTCTGGTTGTGGCGTTTGTGCAGGTGGAGATTGGTGGGTTTGGAGATTTGAGGGAGGACTGGAGTTTTGTGATGTGCATGCGGTGGTTGCGATACTCAGTGCGATGCATATGAGAAAGCCAGCGTTAAGGTTTCTGTTGTTGTTGGGCATAGGCTTTCAGGAATTTTTCCAGGGCGGAGATGACGGAGGGCAAGCCCGGTGCAGGGACAGCGATATCAATGCGGTAACCCAGTTGCTGTAATCGGTTTTGGGTTCCTGGACCGAAGCCCACGATAATTCGGTCGGCTTGTTCCTCCGGAAATTTGGGAAAGTGTTGGTGGAAGATGTCCACGTCGTTACTGGTGAAGAAGACGAGGATGTCTGCCTGATAGGGGTCAATGGCGGGCGTTCGTTCTTCTACGCGATATACGGGGATGTAGGTAACCTGAAAGTTTTTTTCCTGGAGTTGCTGGAAGAGTTTGGGTGTTCGGTCTTCGGGTCCGGGGAAGAGGAGGTGCCATCCCTGGAAGCGTGGCAGGATTTGCCAGAGAGATTCCTGGGTACCATCTCCCCAGAAAGTTCTTCGTTTTTTGAGGGGTATGTATTTCTGGAGGTAGTAGGCGAGGCTTTCGGACAGGACGATGTAGTGGATTCCTTCGGGTAGTTCTAAGTTGAGTTCTTCCAGGAGCCGGAAGAAGTGGTCAATGGGTTGTTTACCGATCAGGATGAGTCCTTCGTAGAATTCAGGGATGGAGTATCGCTTGCGGAATTCTCGGGTGGTCAGCCCCCGGACGGTGGTTAAAGGTGAGAAGATGACTTCCAGGTTGAAACGGTTTGCCAGGTGCTGGTAGGGGTCATCTCTTCCGCTCTTTTCGCGGAATACGACGAGGCGAGTCAGGGTACGCTGGATCTGGTGGGGTGCCAATCCACGAAATGCTTGTTCGGAAGTTGTCATTCGGGCAGAATGCTTTTCTGGAGCCACGCTTGCCAGTTTACCCACGCCATCAATGGATAAACCACCTCTATACAAACGTACGGCAAAATGCGCAAGTGGAAGTGTTGGGCAAGGTCTACCCAGGTACGTACACTCAGTATGAGCCAGCCAGTCAGGATCATTCCGGTAAGGATTGTCAGTGTACTGGTTACCCAGGGGTACAGGGGGCTGTGTTCGGGAATGGCGAGCAGTGCCCAGAGGGCGTAACCACTGATCCAGCTCCATAATACCCAGAGTTCAAGGGCACGGGCAAAGAGTTCGTGATGTGTGGTCAGCCAGAGTACAGCGCGGAAGAATCCTATCCAGAAGAAAAGGGCGATACCGATGCCGAGCGCCGGGTATTGAACGAAAAGCGTGTGTCTCTGTGCATAGAGGGTGAGTATCCACACGAAAAGGATGCAAGCATAGATGGCGGTGGTGAGGGGTTGCCACCAGGCGAAGGGTGGTTGGCGTTTGGTAAGCCAGTTTTGAGTGATCAGTGGGAGGAGCTTTGTGGGGTGGAATTGCCACCACCAGGCGAGTGGTAACCAGAGTAGCCAGGCAATCAGGTCAGGCGCAACCATTTTCCCGGTTGTAAAGAGGGAAGGAAGAGACCTGGACTGGCAGGGGTGATCGGGTTTGGGGCAAACCTGCGTAGAGTGTGGTGCCAGGTTGTGCCCAGCGTTGCAAAACGTAGGCCATGGCGATTCCTCGCTGTAGGCAGGGGCTGAATCCGCCGGAGGTGATGGTTCCGACCATCTGGTCTTTCGTAGGGGATGTCCAGAGACGCATACCGTGTCGGAGTGGTCGGGGTTGTGAACTCAGGATTGCCACGCGCAGTCGTTGTGTTCCCTGTAGTCGTTGCTGGTGTAGGGTTTGTCGTCCTGGGTAGTGGTGTGGGCTTTTCCAGGCGACCAGCCAGGAAAGGTTTGCTTCCACGGGCGTGGTACTTTCGTCTATGTCCTGTCCCCATAGGCAGTAGCCCATTTCCAGGCGGAGTGTATCGCGTGCGCCGAGGCCTGCGGGCTGGAGTCCGTAGGGTTTACCGGCGTCCAGGAGTCGTGTCCACAGGGTTTGGGCATTGCCTGCGGGGACGAAGAGTTCGTAGCCGGGTTCGCCAGTGTATCCGGTTGTGGCGATGTAGACGTGTGGGATGCCGGCGACTTCGCTGTGTACGATGTGAAAGGTTTTGCTGGCGGGGGGTGGGTCATCTGTTACGGTTGCCAGGATTTGTTCTGCTGTGGGTCCCTGGAGTGCGAGGAGTGCGAGTTCTTCGGTGAGATCTTCAATTTCTATGCTGGTTTGTTGGGGTTTGTGGCAAAGCAACCAGTGAAAATCTTTTTTTCGGTTCACTGCGTTTCCAACCATCAGGAAGGTTTCTTCGTCTATTCTGTAAAGGATGATGTCGTCAAGGATTCCGCCATGATGGTTCAGGAGTACGGTGTAGCGGGCGCGTCCGGCTGTAAGGGTGCGGAGCGAGGAGGGAACCAGGCTTTGCAGGTAGTGGTGTGCGTCTTTGCCGCGGATGAGGAATCGTGCCATGTGGGAGACGTCAAAGAGTCCGGCGTGGTTTCGGACGGTCCGATGCTCTTCCAGGATGCTGCGGTAGTAGAGGGGCATTTCGTATTCGGCGAAGGGGATCATGCGTGCGCGATACTGGTGGTGCCACAGCCAGAGAGGAGTTTTCTTAAGGTGTTGCTTTTGTTGTTGGTGGTCTGGCATGGTTGGTGGAGTTTTGCATGGGGTTGGTTTGCTTTGTGGAGAAGCGTCAACTGGTTAAAACGTACGGCATAATGCGATTTCCACAACCACTGACTGTGCGGGAGGTTGCCCGGCTGGTGGGTGCCCGTTCCGTTGTAGGGGATGGTGATGTTCTCGTGACGGGGTTGAATGAAATTCATCGGGTTCAACCGGGTGAACTCACATTTGTGGATCATCCCAAGTATTATGGTTTGGCGATGCGTTCGCCGGCGTCCTGTCTTCTGATTTCTGAGAAGATTCCGTACAGTCCGAATGGGAAGGCGTTGATCGTGGTAGATTCCCCGTTTCGTGCGTTTAATCAGCTGGCGAGTTACTTTCAGCCGCGGTCGTTGCCCGAGGGGGTGTACATTCATCCGACGGCGGAGATTCATCCGACGGCGCATATTTCTCCAGGGGTGTATATTGGGCATTATGTACGGATTGGAGCGGGCACGGTCATCTTTCCAAATGTAACGATTCTGGATCGTGTGGTGATTGGCAGGCATTGTCGGATAGGTCCGGGCACGGTGATTGGCTACGATGCTTTTTATTATAAACGGTGGGAGAATGATCGTCTGGAGCCCATGTACAGTTGTGGGACTGTGGTCATTGAGGATTTTGTCCAGATTGGAGCGAACTGCACGATAGATCGGGGTGTAACGGATGAGACGCGCATAGGTTCTGGTACGAAGATTGACAATCTGGTGCATGTGGGACATGATGTTCGAATTGGCAAAGATTGTATCATTGCGGCGCAGGTGGGGATAGCGGGTGGTACAGTGATTGAGGATGGCGTGACGTTGTGGGGTCAGGTGGGGATATCTAAGGCGCTTCGGATTGGTGAGAAAGCGGTTGTGCATGCGCAATCTGGGGTTACGAAGGATTTGGCGGGGCATCGTTCGTATACGGGGAGTCCGGCGATTGAGTCGGTGAAGCATCATCGTCAGGTGGCGTTGTTGCGTTTTTTGGTGGATTCGTGGGATCGGCTTAAGCATATCTTGCAGTCTTCAAGCAAGAAGGGATAATTTTTTGGGGTTGATGCAACCCTGAGAAGGGGTGTATGCATCTATATTGGCGAACGTCAACGATTCAAGTTGACGGATGCAAAGTAGCGCGTCAATTTCAAAATCGCGGAAGCAATGGTTCGGAACATGAGTTGGTCAAGAGGTAAATCGCGACAAGGGCAAACGGTTGTTCACTGGTTGGCGGTGAAGTTGCTTGGAGGCATGCTGGTTTCGGGCACGCTTTTGTACGGACAGGTGACGTACTACACGACGCCGTCAGTAGTGATGGTGAAGACGTTTGGTTCGGACGTGTGGGGTCGTGAAGGAGCGACGACCGTCAATTACTTCTGTTCTGGTTTGACGTGCGACAGTGTACTGGGTGTGAGCACGATACCCTCTAATATGGGCGACATTACTCCCAACTACCTTTTGTTCAATGAGTTGTGGGGTTGGGAGAATGTGTTCATCATTGACCGGGGTACACAGACTGGAATGGGCGTCCAGGCAACGGGCGGGGCGTGCAATATGGGTACGAACTTAGGTGTGAACACCGCATGGGAAGTCAACACTTCGGAAGTGTACTTTGGAGGGGTGGGTTGTCGGAGTGGTCAGCCTGCCTCTATGGCAGGTTTGGTTGCTCGGGTGAACCCTGTGAACAATTCGCTGGACTGGGCGAAACTGGTGATTGACACGAGCTCTCCCTTCAGTCTGGTTCTGGACATTACGGTTCATCCCTGGATTCAGCAAGTTGTGGGCATTCTTTCTGGAGCGGGTCGCCATATCTTTGCCATAGATGCGCAGGGTTCGCAACTGTTGTGGGCGCATCGGTCTACGAACATTGCCTGGCGCGCGATTTATACGACTCCGGTGGATTCAACCAGTGTGGTGGTAGCGGGTACGCATGACGTCTCTGCCGATACGCTGTATGTCTGTTTGCTCAGTGCACTGATGGGTGGTATTCCGACTGCCTGTCAGAAGATCTACTCACCGGAGATCTCCACGATTTCACCCGAAGCCATTTTCAGCAAAGGCGCAATTGCATACATTGCTGGACGGATGGCAGACACCAACAATATGACCTACGGGTATGTGCTCCGGGTCAATCTGTACACTGGTCTGGAGTGGGTAACGATAGTGGATTCCATCCAGACCTTTGGACAGGGTGCGATACGTGAGGCGGGCAATGGCAGAATCGTAGTTGGTGGGCTCACTCGTGGGAACCATCCAGCCTTTGTCCATCTCTTTGAAACAAACGGGAAAGGGCTCACAACAGAATGCATGCGCCAACCCCAGTGGAACTCCACGCCATTTACGTGGCAACCCGAGACGCCTAATGTGATTCTCTCCGATTACAGCCAGAACGTCGGCGTACTTGCCAATCAGCAGGCAACGTTCAGTCAGGTGAATGCCATTCGGGATACACTGTGCATGCCATGTGGGGGCTTCATCAGTGTGTCAGTAAGTGCGAATCCGACGACGGTAGGGGTTGGCGACCCTGTAACCGTTACCGTCAACAGCGGATACAATTGCCATGTGTGCATGATTGATTGGGGCGACGGAACCACCACGCCATGCAACGTAACCACCCATACCTACAACCAAACGGGGAGTTACTGGGTGGTGGCGACGTGTCAGGACACCCTGTGCTTGCTGAGCGATGCGGATAGCGTGTTGATCACGGTGAGCGACAGTGGTGTTGGGACGGGTTTGCAAATGCCGGAAGCCCTGGGTGTACGCGTGATTTACAGTGGGGAGCTGATCACGGTTTATGCGGGGCAGGGGAATCTGGCGACGGTTCGTTTGCAAGCCATAGACGGTCGGACGTTGGAAGTTGTCCGTGCGGGTGGGCGGGCAAGTGCCCGCATACGCTTACCGGAAGCGAAAGGTGTGTACCTGCTTGTGATTGAGTTGGCAGATGGGCGCCGTGGGCTGTACCGGGTTATCCGTTAGGTTCAAAGAGTATGGCTATGGTGTAGTGCGTGGTGGTGGTGCTGGATGTGAAAAAGCGTCGCTTTTCACGTCGTTATGATG
>JALWYU010000004.1:0-2001 GCA_026992635.1 Bacteroidota bacterium
CACCCCGCACCCCCCATACCCCTCACCAAACCACCCTGAACACGCCAAGGCGACCATCCACCCCAATCACCTCAAGCACATATACACCCGAGGGCTTCCCATCCTTCCCCACATACAGCGTGCGCACAAACCGCCGTGCCACCTCATCAACCACCTGACCCGTCACCGTACGCACAACAACCTTCACATACTCCTGCACCTCTGCAAACTGGAGCATCCAGCCAGTGTTCGTCGCACGCACCGCTATCGCTCCAGAATATCCGTGATCCGCAAGACCCGTTCCAGGTACCGCAACAAAATAACACGCCGACGTGTCCGTACAACTATCCTGCATGACAATCACCGCATAACTGCCTGTCACCTCAGGCACAAAGTACTGTTCCGTCGCACCCGCAATCAGCGAATACCCATAATCGCAACTGACCCATTGATACGTCGCACTGTCCGCCACCGCCATCAGCGTATCTCCCGACTGAATCACTCCAGTATCCACTTGAAAAATCGTCAGATGAATCGTGAGAATGGTATCACAGCCCGAAACACCCGCCAGCGTATCATAGTAAGTGCCACTGACGGTCCAGGTATGCTGACCACTTGGCGACGTGTACCGCTCACAGGCGGACACCGACAGCACCCGATGTACCGTATCCGTAATGGTAAGATGAATGATGAACACGCTGTCGCAACCATTCATATCTGGCAGCGTATCGTAATAGGTACCGCTGGTCGTCCAGGTGTACTTCCCACTGGGTGAAGTATACGAAGAGCAGGCTTCTACCCACAGCTCCGTCGTAGAACCACACAGCACGCCACACACCGAACTGGATACCGGATATCCATACGACGCCGCACCCGTAAAAATGGGAAAGACCGTATCTACGGGCACAGGCGCCGGTGCACTGACCACCGTCAAACTGTCTAAGATCCCGCCACTGCTCACCTGATCACCAGGACACAGCGCCGTGTTCAAATTCCCTGAACTATCCAGCTTGACGATATACCCGCCTGCATTCCCGGAGTTGGGATCATAGTACCCTGCCACGACTACCCCGCCATCCCGACTGATCAAAACCGAATAGGCATACTCCGCATCAATCGTTCCTATCGTCCTTGTCCAGAGCAGGTTCCCTGACCTGTCCAGCTTCACCACGTAAACATCCGCACCGCCCGCACCAAACGAATACGTATAACCTGTTAGGACATACCCGCCATCGGGCGCCTGCGCAATATCCGTTGGATAGTCGCCCGCCGTCCCGCCAATCAGCCTTGCCCACTGAACATTGCCTGCACTGTCCAGCTTCACCACATAAAATTCATTACCCCTTTGCGGATGGAGATAGCGCGCCGTTACGGCAAACCCGCCGTCATCCGTCGCGACCAAACCCACACCAGGAGGGTCAAACGCCATCGTCCCCGGTAACGTATCCGCCCACAGGACATTGCCTGCCGAATCCAGCCGTGCCACGTACAATTCATTATCCACCGCCGCATAAAACCTACCCGCTATTGCACAGCCCCCATCAGCCGTCGGCACAACCCTGTAAAGATCCAGCATCGGCAGACCCTTCGCCCATTGAAAATTCCCCAGACTGTCCAGTTTCAGCAGACCAATATCGTCACAGGCAACCAGATAGCCCCCATCCCCAGTCTGAATGATGTCATTGCATCTATAGCTTGCGAATCGGCGCGCCCACTCAATATTCCCAACAGAATCCACTTTGACCACAATGGCAGAATAGTAAGGATAGTTGCTGTAGCGTCCAGCGAGGGCATACCCGCCATCTACAGTTCGCGTAACCGCCAGCCCATATTCATCGTAATCATTGACATGTTCAATCATTCTGCTCCACCGGTCATTGCCCTGTGCATCCAGTCGAATCAACAGAATGCTCCAATCCGTTGAATACTTCTGTGTGCCAGTAACGACATACCCGCCACCCCACCCCCCCCCACCACCCCCACCCCCCCCACCCCCCACCTCCTCCTGCAATCCCCCCACAC
>JALWYU010000004.1:2011-30271 GCA_026992635.1 Bacteroidota bacterium
CCTCAATAGCCCGAACCGACAGATCCGCAAAGTTATTCTGCAGTCGCACCACACCACTTCCTTGACCCAAAACCAACCCGCCAAAACACACCAGCACAACCCAAAACCAGACAACCCATTGAACAAATCCGACCTTCATGAGTCCAGATTTGGAGCCAGTCAACACCCAGCTGTTGTCCCGCACAAATACCTTCATTGTCCTTAAAATGCACACCATATTCCTGAGATTTCAGAGTCTTGACTTTAACATTTCTGCCGGTTTTATTTATCCTTAAATAACTCTTTCACATCAACATCACTACCAAGAAGGTATTCTTTCCCACCACTATCCCAAAACTCAATGCCCCTATATCTATCTACGATACCAGTAACGCTTCTGCCATCATTACCGTCATTGAGAACTAGGTCGCTTCTTATATATATAGGTATAAAAAAGTATGGATCGTATGCTAGTGCTCTTTCACCTGGACTTAACAGCCAGTTTTCTCCAAGATTAGAATTGAATTCAAGTGTAAGATCTCCACTATTGCCTTTAATTACTCCTACTACTTGTGAGTTCAATTTGCTCAGCATATTAATGTTATGTTTTTTAATTTCTTCAAACACATGCTTATCATTGCCCGAAGGCTCGCAAGTATAGGTCACGGTATACTCTCTGTTATTCCTTGGAACATAACGAACTATTTTTCCTGCATGAGAGTGACCAAGAGCAAGAATTATGAATACTTCATCATCTCCCACTCCCACCACTTCTATCGGTAATCTGTCGATCTTCTCTAGGTCATGCGTAGTAAAGATGTAAGCCTCATACTGTTTAGAACCATCAGAAGTTATACGAACACCTATCAAGATCCCTACTTCAACCAGTGAGTTTGCAGAGATTTCTCCAAAAATACCGATTGTTTCTCGCGCAAATTCCTGCAAGCTCTTCTTATTCTCTGGCGATGTAATTTTAAATACCAACAAGTCGTCTACTTCTTTATACTCTCCTTGAATCTCAAGACTATAATAAATGCTGTTAAGATCAACCTTGGGAGCACCTTCTTTGGTCAGTCCCTCCGTTTTAGCAAATCTCATTACTACATTATTAGGATTATTGTCTGCACTGTATCCCCACACCTCCAGAGTATTAGACACAGTGATAGTATCATCCCCCCTCGGATCCACCGCCACCGTCGGCTTCGCATCGTTCAACCAGTACTTGTTAAATGCCGGCTCGGGATCCGTAGACAGCCACCTGGCTAAGCGCAAGTCCGCAATTCGGTAGAAAGTATACAGGTGAGCGCCATATACGTCGGCAATGTCGTTCTCCGTCAGTGAACCCCCATTGCTGGCAAACAGGTAAGAAGGCGTGTGCGTCCTCTCCGGAATCGGAAAGCCATACGGATAGTAATCGTGCCAGGCAAGAAGCGCCGGCTTGTAGAAATCTACATACCCATCGCCCGTCTCATCTATCGGAACACGCAACCCACCAACCACTACACGCACATTCCCTAAGTGATCCGACAACTCATATCGGTAATCACCCGGATAGACACGCACCACACGCATGTACTCCTCCTCTACTGGGAGCGGCGGCAAAACCACACTGCCGCCACCACCACCCGAACCCACAGTAGTAGACAACGTCTGTACCTCACCAGTAAACCCATCAGGATGACGCACCCAGTACACACCCCGCCGACGATACACACCCTCTCGCTTCAAACCATACACCATCTGCTCATCCAAGTACAGCGTATCGTTGCGCAACCGGTAAACCGCCAGTAACTGACCATCCATCGTGTACAGATAGTAATACGTACCCGACTTCTCAGAATCCTGCACCCGCTTCTTATACCGGTAGCCATGCGCACCATACCGGAAATCCAGACGCTTCCCACTACTGTACCGAATCGTCCGAATCCGACCACTCGCATTCCATACAATCTCGGTAATCCCCAGCGACCGATCGCGAATCAACTGACCCCGTGCATTATACTGGTAATTCCCTGCCGATTGCGATTCTATATCCCAGCTGATAGAACTCGTAGACACGGCATCCTCTACGTATTCCAGACGGTTCGTCCCCGCATAGTAATGGTACTGGAGCTGGTCAACGGGCTGCGTACCATCGCGGTGGTAGCGCACCAGCCGCTGCAGATTCCCATCTAAGTCATAGGTATAGTGTGCCGAGTAGGCTAAGGTCGTGGTGGGCGTCCACCCATCCGGATCAAAGCCCTCCACCGTACGCGCATGCACCAGTCTGCCCATCTGATCGTACGTGAACGAATAGCTGCTGAAGAAGTACTGGCTGGGCGCCGTCCTCCGATACCGATTCGTATCAATACGGAAGATCCATGCCGACAACCACCCATTGTAATAAGGCTTCTGAAGCACCGGTGCATTCCCCAGCACCGCACTGAACAACTCATTCTGCACACTCACATCCACTGGCTGATAATCACCAGGATAGTAATGGAACGTCGCCGAATACACGTCCTCCGCAAAGAGCTCGTGCACACTGCCTGTAACGCCATCCCGACCCGGATCGTACTGCGCACCCCGTTCACTGTTGATGGTCTTGACCCCTTCCAGAAGCGTATAAGTATAGTCCAGACCCTGAATGTGCCACTCGGCACCCAGCTCACGCCGACTCAACGCACCCATCAAATAGTAGTCGTACCGCGCCTGAGCAAGCCAGTGCCTGCCATCCGTAGACGTCCACACCGCACGCAGCCGATTGCGCTCATCATAAGCAAACCGATGGTAAAACGCATCCTTATCTCCGGGCTGATACGACAACTCATACATCTTTCCGGTCACTAAGTCAAACACCCGCTGAATCCGTGTGTAGCGCTTGCCAAACGGCGCCAGCTCAGGGATGTCATGCACCTCTTCGGGTACCCATCCATGCACGTCATACGCAAAGTAAATCGCATACTGGAAGTCTTCGGAAGGATTGTTGATATTGGGTAACGCATCAATTTCCGGATAGTAAATAGAAGCCGTAATCCGATTCCGACCATGAATCGTATCACCGCGCTCAAACGCTGGAACGTACTCGGGATACCGGTCGTACACCGACACCGTCAAATCATACAGGGGCGTACCGCCCGCACGGAAATCCTCCCAGGATTCATCCGGCGTAAGCCAATCCGACGAAGGCAACGACGACACTTCCATCTCCGCTGAGGCACGCAACCTCCCCAGATCATCATACACCGTAAAGGACGCACGACCCAGCTCACGTTGCCGACCATCCTGCGAAAGCACAATCCGATCCAGATAATCGTACCAGTAGCGCACCTCACCCTCATCCGGATGATAAGCACGCAACACCTTCCCCGTAGACGAATATCGCGCTTCAATGGTTTTCGTATGATCCGGAACATACCGGGTATGGTGCTGACGCGCATTGATTACGTCATCCAGCTCGTCTACAGTCAAACGGCGCACTCCTTCGGGCGGGACCTGCCGAACCTGATTCCCTGCCCGGTCATAATACGTGAGCGTCCATCCATACTGAATCTGCACATACCGGACAGACAGCGTCTCCGTCATATTCGTCAAACACGCAGAAATGTACCGTTCACGTAAATCCCGCTTCAAACTGTCTATGTACCGCCAGTAGCGCTGCCAAGCCACCTGCTCAGCCACCTGCTGGTAATCCGCTAAGCACTCATTCGTCGTATCCACAAGCACTAAAGGAAGAACAAATCCACAGCCCGGCGTGTCCGTACACAAATCCACCGCACATTGCATCTCATACTCACACACCGAACAGCATTGATAAAACCCTCCTGTGGAAAAGCAGGGCTGAACCACAAACGTATCCCAAACGATGCCCAGATCCGGATGGAAATACTGCGCACGCAACACCACACCCTGAACCGGACCCACCGCACGCCCCAGCAACTCAAAGCGATGCACACGCGAAGGGTCTTCCAGCCAGCCACGCGCCGCACCCCAGATCGTCCACGGGCACAACGTACGCCACTGCCCATCCCGATGAACCGGACCGCCACCACCCAGCGGACTCAACCCACCTGAAGGAATGCCCAGCAACAATTGCGCACGCCCCGCCTCAGGATCTACCACACCCCGCTTACACGCCAGATCCTTCCCACCATAAGGATACAGCGAATAAAGTGCTTCGTCTACCGGCGCCTGAAAAACCGCATAGGGCTCAACGGGAAACAGCACGTTTCGCTCACGCAAAGTTTCCAGCAACGCATGAACACCGTGTGCTGGATTCGTCCGATGTACGACGCAAAACGGCTCTTGTTCACAAGGCGAACAACAAGCGATACCCAGCGACTTTGCAACATTGCCCTTCTCATCCAGCAACTCCAGCCATACCATAACCTCCACCGTATCATGCACCATCTGCGCACGAACACCCAGATCCTCATCTAAGGAAAGACACAGATAATGCACTGCCGCCAGCCAGACGCCCTTCTGACACGCACCCTCACCAAATGCCTCACGCGTCGCCTCCTCCAGAATTTCCACCTGGACTACACGCCAGTGGATACACCCCACCATCGGCGAACGCAATCCCGACAGAAACCGCAACCGCCACTGGTAACCCGCCTCCGCAAATACCAGCCGCCATTCATCCGGATACCACTCAGCATGATCATCGGGCACATGCTGTAAATCTGGTGGCAACTCGTCAATGGGGATTTCCTCGGGATTCGTATACACCGAGTCAGGATGAGCATGCTTTGCCAGCCACTCATTCACAAATGCCAGAAACGCACGGGCGCCCGGATGTAAATAACAGGGCTTCAGGCAATTGATCAGGTCCCGATTCACCGCACCCTCCACAGGCACAACACGCATCACCGAATCCCGCAACACCTGCAAATACAGGGTGAACTTCGTCCAGAGCGTTGAACCAATCCATCCCAGATGCCAGTTCCCAATACCCACCACCGCCAAAATGGTATCCTCCTGCCAGTCAATATAATCCAGTGAATCCCCACACGCTTTCAACCACACCGTCAACCCACAACCCGAATCCGCCACCACCAGCGTATCACCCCGCCAAACCGGATACCAGTACAACGTATCACACAGCGAATCACTGCTTTCACCACCCAGAATCAACCGAATCACCGAACCCAACCCCGAACACATCGGAATCACAAGCGAATCCGTCAGCGTATCCATATACGACAGCGCAACGAACAAACTCCACAACGCCTGCGCCTCCGGACACAAACCCGTATTCGGATCATACAGCTGCGGAGGCTCTACAGGACGAATCCGCTGCGTATCCACCAACCACATGTAATACCCCAGCGACTGATACGGGTGCGCAAACACCGGATGCTTCTTGTACAACCGGAACAGGAAGTAATTGGGCACGGCACACAGCCGATCTTCATCCCAATAGGGCAACCACTCGCGCCAGATCCCATCATAGTACGCCTGGGCAAACCCATCCGGATAATCCACACCAATACACAAATTCACCTGCTTCTGGGAAAGCGCATACCGGTTCGCTATCCACAACATCACCTCCTGCTTCAACTGCCAGTAAAGCACCTTCAAAATCTGCCATGCCCCCTCATCAAAAATCAAATCCGACACATCCGTCAAAGACATTGCCTCATCCACCAACGCCTCATCAATGCACGAAAGCGCACTGCCCGTCAGCCAGCCCTTCAAATCCTCCAAAGTCGCACCCCCAGCATGCCGCATCAAATACGCCAGCTGCCAGATCGTCAAATACGTACCTTCTGAAGGCACGTACACATAATGCTCCATACGCCATTCTACATAGCTGGCTGGATTCCACGTCTGACCCACAGGCGGATTCACCCAGTAAGGCGGGCGAGGACGACCTGGCACCGCCCGATTATACCGCTGCCAAATCGGATCCCGTTCCGCAATCTCCGCTATGAGGTCCAGTGCCTCCGCCTCCGCATAAGACAGCGTATCCAGCCACGCATCATATTGAAAAGGATTCCGGCCGGCATCGTCCAGTGCCGGATACACCTCGTGCTTGCACCACCACCAGTACACATACTCCGGATGAAACGCCACTAAGGAATACGCCCACGACCGACGAAACAACTGCACAAACGCTGTGGGCGTCAAATGCTCAGGAAACGTATAGCAACGCCCGTCATCCGTCTGGTAAATATGCCTGGGAAACACCACCAGACCACTGTCCGTATTACAGTCCAGCCAGAGCGTGTCAATCGTTCCATCCTCCCGGTAGTAATGGGGCGCCCACCTGCCATCTATCCACCGAAGCGGCGTCCGAAAACTGGCAAACCACCGATCCGGACCATACCTACTCTGAAATGCATCCACCACAAAATACGGCAACGCCCGAATATGAAGCCCACCCATCACTAAGGAGGGACGCATCGTGTCCGGAACAAACACCTCACCCCAATAATCATACGTGTACATCGCGTACTGTCCGCCCGGAGAGACATCCACCAGCATCTGCTCAAACCCAAACGCACACCAGTCCATCACACCCCGATCGCAATACCTGCCACAACTCCACAGCGACGAATCCACCGGTTGATCCACCACATCACCAAACGTATCCACAGGCACCTCCCCATCACACGAAGCACAGGCAAGACAGGTCGTCGTGTCCAGCTCCTCTAAGGCTTCTTCATAGAACTCCTCCCACGAACGAAGCAATCCGCACCGATCTAAAAACGCCAGATACGCATCATACACGGCTTCCGACAACACCGTGTCCAGCGACCGCTCCCGAGTAATGTAATACTGCCCCCATTCCGGATTGGGTTCCTGATAATGACTTGCTATCGTCAGCGGAGAACAGAACACACAGGGCGTATCCGCCTGAACCGACTCCTCCGCCCTTGCTAAAACCTCTCGCGACTCCACATGCTCTAAGCTGTACGTCACCAGCCACTGACACGCGATGCAAAACGTCGTATCCACCGCTGAACACGAATCCCGAAACACCCCACCATCAAACGTGTACCGCACATCCAGATTCACACCACTGGCAAACGCCACCGACTTGGTGAAATGATCCTGGGGTGCCGTCCATTCACCCCGACCCTTCTCAATAGGACGATCCCACAAAACCATAGAATCGGCAGCCACTGCTTCCACCGAATCCGGTACACCCCCCGCTAATGCACTTGCCACCACCCTCCCCTCCAGATCCCTGTACATGACATTCCACTGACCATGCGCATTCCGCCAGTAAATCTTCACATACTGATCCGCACGATTGGCATCCGTACCAAACAGATAATCCAGCTCAGACTGCAATGGCGTGCCATACAGGTAGATGACCTCATGCCCCGATCCCGCACGCAACCGGTCACCCGGACCTGCCTGCATCCAGATTCTGCCCGTTCCATCCGGCAGATAAAACGTCGCCTGAAACGGATAGCCCTTCTTAGAAGATGGATCGTCCAGTTCGCCCGCCGATGGAACATACCGCTCTTGCGGACGCCTGCCCCAAAACGGATTCTCCTCCGAATAATAGCGCGCCGAACCATACTCTTCATGCATGGGTTCGGGCGACCACGCCACAGGATCCAGACCCTCCGGAATCTCATAATCCTGCCACGAATACCGGCGCGACGGATCCCGGAACGGACGATTAAACTGCGAATGATAGCGCACACCACCTGAGGGCGTCGCCGCCGCCAGCGTCTGAACACCCAACCGACTCGCATGGTCATAGTAAAACTCACGAACCACCGACGCCGTCTCACTGGGTAAGTACGCCACCTCCTGCCACTTGCGCAAATACCCATCAAAGTACGAACCCGTATACGCAATGTTTCCCTCCGCATTCTGCCCTAAGGCAACCGTATAACTCATCTCAGGAGTTTGCTCTTGACTGGCAGTGATCTCCGCCACATCATCGGCATACCGGCTGGAACTGAGTAAATCCTGAACCGTCCACTCACCCCGACGATGCACCCAATCATAAGGGGGCTCCATAGACCACCGGGTGTACAACCGCTGGCGACCCTCCGGATCCACTTCCCGAACCGCACGCACACGAAACACAATATACCCCTCCCGATACAGATACGGCAAAATGAATTCGGGCTGACGTACACGAACACGCACCGCACGATCCACAAAATTCACACGCAACCGATCCGGTGACAGATCCGAACCATCTGGCAAGCGCCGATTCAAATACACCCACTCCAGCTCATAATACGAAGCACCGGGAACTGGCGTCCACGTCACGCGAAACCCTTCAGGGGCAGGTCCCGGCGAAGTAATCGGACCCGTCGTACCCATCGTCCCAATATCCACACCCCCCGCCACACTCACGTGTACATCCGGAACCACATCCTGCGCAAACGGCACATCCGACTGCACCTCCAGAACCAGCGACAACCGCAACGGATACTCCCGATAGGGATCCTCCACCTCCACATAAACCTCTACCATCTCCGTTTTCTCCCAGCGAACATCCACTGCCGTCGCCGTATTCACCGAACGCGGCGCATACTTCAGCGACAATTCCCGCTGAAAGTACACCGTATCACCGCCTTTCGTCCGCCACCAGCCACCAACCGGCACACGAACTTCCACAGAATCCGACACCATCCGTACACCTGTCCGATAGAGATCCCATTCCAAGCGAAGATGTGCTTCCCGGTACACCACATCCCGATTGGGCAGCGGATCACGAACGTGCAACACTAAGCGGTCAAGGCATTCTTCTTCAGTGCCGCCCCTAGGATTACCAGGCGAATCCTCTGAGGAGCCACCTCCTCCCGAATCCGGACAGGGTTTGGGCAACGTATCCAGAAGAACAGACACCGAATACACTTCAGGCGTGGGAAACTGACCGTAAACCCAGACCGGAAATTGCCCAACGCCCAAAATCAGCAATGCCCCAGTGAATCCCACCATTCGGAATATCCCCTTGCGCACAACCTGGTGCATGGCTCGCCCAACCATTTGCCCAACTATTTTGTCACCCATCACGGCGATTCACGCAACTCACTGCGCTGATGCGCACCACCCACTTTCCCGCGCTCCGTCTCCACCAGAATGTGCGACAGTTGCCCGCGCTCATCATACCGGTACTGCTCACTGAAGTGACTGGGTCCAAAGCGCGCGACCACATCCAGCGTAACCGGATCATACACAAACGCACGGGCAATCCCGTGGAAAGGCTCTATCCGAATGTCATCTATATAAACAGGCTCGCTCGTCTTCAACGTAATGAAGAAGCTCCCGCACGTGGCGGGCAACACAAACCGGAAACGGTACAACCGCCAGCCATCAATCTCCGGTGAAATGTACTCCGGTTCATACACCGTGGTTTGCCACGGCGAAGGACCCGTCTCCGTACCCAGAATATTCTGGGTGTGGGCGAGGGGCGCCCGCGGCACACGCACCTCCAGCCTCAGCGGGACGGGCTCCTCGGACACCACAGCAGGCAAGGGCAAACCACCACGCACACTGCGCACCTCACCACCATACACGGGATGCGCGGGCGCCCTCTTAACCCACACCCAGTAAAACAGTGGCTCATCAATATCCGGACTAAACCTGCCCAAGCAATCACAGGTCGTCACCCGATACGGCACCGAATGCGTATGCGCACCCGAACAGTGAATCTGATTCCACCTGCCCCCAATCGTGAACGTATCCTCCAAGAAGTAAGACCAGATCCCCGTATGCGGCGCATGCACACGATTATGCCACAACCGCCAGAACTGACTCGGCGGAATCACAATGTGCGTCAAAAACGATGTGACATCCTCAAAGGAGGTGAACATCGCCTCCTGATAACGCGCCGCCATCACCACCAATACAGGCAAATGCTTCCCATAACCAAACATCGCCATGGAATACACACCTAAGGCATCGCGCGATTCAGTCGGCTCACCCCATGGCTGAACCTTCGTCTGCGTCGCCGTGGGTACCCACCCATCATACCGTAAGCGCAACCGAGAACCATCCCAGTACACAAACGAAGGATAATCCTTCACATAACCATGCTCACGAATGCGAACCGCCATCCCCACATCCTCAGGAACACGCGGACGCAACAACGTGTACGGCTGCTTCACGTACCAGCGCCCCTCCAGACCCTCCACAAACGGATTCACCACACCATTCGGCGCAAAGCATGCAATATGCGCATCCAGGGCAACGCCCGCCAACGCATAGCACATACCCCCTCCCTGCTCACCACGACGGACAATCACCCGATACAAACCCGGACACAAATGCCGAACATGCTCACCCAGCCACATCGTATCCACACCATTCACATTTTGCCCCAATATCGCAATGTGCGCGTAATCGCCAGCATTTAAGATGCGCACCTCCCCATCACAACACCCCGTGGGATACCGAACCGCTACGCGCAACGCCCCACTGCACCTGCAATACACCTCCTTAGACACAGTGGAAACCGACACCGACCGCCTCCCAACACGTACACGACGAACAACCTCACGATCAACCACATCTAAGGACACAGCACGCACGCCACCCACACGATCACCCTTCACCACACAACCCTCTAAGGGACAGGAACTGCATTGCTCTTCATGAACGACTGGCGACCACAACGACCAGCCATCCGAACCCACAATACCCAGCACCATCCACCCATCATCCGACTCGCCATACACCAGACTACGCGCATCCCGTAGCGACTGCACACGATACACCACCGCATTCCCAAAGGACGTACCCACTGGCACCAGCACAACCCGATCCACAGAAGAAGGAGACAAACCATGCGCTAACCACCACCTCCCCTCCACACGAACAAACCGCCACATCCCAACCCTGACAGATCCACCCTCTTCACGACACCACCCACCCGACATCGCCAGCCGAAACCGCTCCCACAAGCCACTGCCAGGACGACGAACCAGCACATACGGCACATCATCCACACCCACCACATACGCAGTATCGCCCACAAGCGCAATATCCTCTACGCGAAGCGAATCCAGCCGATCCACCCAGAACACACGACCCGACGTATCTATCTTCACGGCAAAGAAAGTCGGCGCACCCGAGCCAGACCCCTCAATCCCCACAAACAGATCCGACAAAGCACGGCGAACACCCAACAGACGCAACCCTCCAAAACACCGATCCAGAAACACAAACTCCCCGGCAGAACGCACCACAACTCGCCAGCCGCCATCACCACCCAGCGGAGACACATCCGCCAACGACGGCACAACCCGAAGCCGAACCACACTCAACGCATATTCACAACCCAGTACATGTCCCTCTTCCTCATTCGTCGCAGCCAGCAAGCCTGCCTCCTCAGAAAACAGACCTTCTTCACGCGACCCACGGCGCTCCCCACCACGCTCAGAGCCAAACAACCTGCCCAAACCAGGAGCATTGCCCCCACCCGAGGACGACACCCGTAACCGACGCCACAAAATCACACCCACAAACACATCCTCTTTATCCGTAGCACGCACGTGCACATCTAGGGGCTCCCACCCCGAATGCCCGCGAACACGAGCCACCTGATAGGATACCGAACCCGAAGAAGAAGTCCCCCCCGATGGAAACACCGCCAGCCAAACACGCGCATCCCTCTCCACGCCACTGACCACCAGCCAGTCCCCGCTCAACGCCAGATCCCGCCAATCCACACCCACAGGCAACGACCGCCACACAACCCTGCCGGCATCCATCCGGTCCAGCCAGCCCACATCATACCGAACCGACGAACCCACAACACCCCCTCCACCTTCAATCCCATACTCTGCCCCCTGACCATCATCCTCATCTTGCCACGGCAACCTATGCTGGCGCAAAAACGCCACATGCATACCACGATCCGCAACCCGAATCAGCCGTTGCGAAAACGCTCCTACTTCGCCATAGGTCCATGCCAGCGGAAAAACTAACGTGTCCCACAACCCCGCCTTAGACGTATCGCATTCAGGACAGTACATCTGCCAGTGCTGTTCATACCGGTTGAGCGAAGCCGTCAGAACCCGCGCATCGTCCCGAACCCAGAGAACATGCCGACCACCCACATCCACCACCGGATCATCCATCGTAACCACGGAGCCCACCGTCGCATTCACCATGTTCTTAGTGCCAGGCACATACAAAAACGCAGGGATAAAACGACTGCGCACAGGTTGCCCATCCCGATCAATGAGGTAATACGCTCCGGGATGCTGCCGGTCCTCCAGAACCCAGTAATGCTCGCCATTGGCTAAACACACCCACAAATCGCCATCGCGCACCGGCGCACCCACAACACGACCCTCACCATCCGTACGAAGAAATGCACGCATACCCAGCCTGCCCGAAGCCGCCTCCATCCCTTCTACAAACCACCATGCCGGATACTGAACCTGCCACACTGAATCCCAGCCCTGAACCACCTTGGACAAAAGCGGAGAACCCGTCAACCGGTCATACGCTAACGTATACGCCACCTTCTCCGCACCTAAATGCTTCGTCTCCACCCGATCTATGAAGTAATGATAGTGGATGCGCTTGGTCGTGGTTATCACGCACGTCAACTGATAATGAGGCTGTAACAAGCCCCAAATCATGGGCACCACCACCGGCACAATAAACGCAATAAACGAATTCACATTGGGATTGATCCGGACACTGTGCACTTCCAGATACGAGCGACTGGCATCCACCACAAACTCAAATTCCACGCCCGACATATACCGGCGAATCTCACCGTTCCGATCCACCATGGGAATCCCCATCGCCCCCCGCCGATAATGATACGTAACCTGCTCAATCAAAGGAGGGGGACTATCCGACGAAACCGGCGCCCCATACTTGCTGATTCGCTTTACACGTCCATGCAAATTGTGCGTAATCACCGCAAAACCCTGCGAAACCCCTATCACATCCCAGGAAACACCCAGCAACTCCCAAAACCTCGCAGTCTTCACATCCCGCTTGAACGTGTTGTTAGCGCCAATAATCGTGTATTCCGTCCGCACCGGATGATCATAGTACGTCAGATACTCATACACAGTTTTGCCCGTGCCCAGTACACCATCGGGCGTCTTATGACGTACCTCCACCTTCCGATAACCAATAGAGGGCGGCGGATACAAACTCCTGCCCACAGGACCCACCAGATAAAAGCCACGAACCGGAAACAGATAAGGAAACCGACCCCAATCCCGATGGTAAAACAACGGCTGGGCAAGCGCACATTCTTCATACCCCAGCGAAGGTTCATGCGCCGCCACCCCCTCCTCATAATGGTACTCCAGCTCGTGCGTCGTCACCACACCATCCGTCGTATCCCGGTACACCACACGAACCACCCGTGCACCCCCACCCAAACGCTCATCCAGATCATTCAGACGCACATACAGATCACCATCCCCCATTACTTCTCTACCTACGTGCTGATCATAAAGAGTCCCAATGGGACCACGTGGATTGTACAAAATGGCGTTCAACAGCCAGCTGATAAAGTTCATCGCCGTACCCTTTAAGTCGCTCAAATCCACAGAAGGAAAGTTTGGATACACAATTTTGGGATAGCGCGCAATACTGTACTGGATTGCCGACGCCGTCAACGGATGCATGGAAATCCCATCCAAGTTCACCGGCTCTACCTCAATCCACAAATACCAGCTCCCTCCATCTTGGTGGACGCCCCATCGGACACGTTTGGCAAACGTTTCAATCCAGTCCGCCTTGACCGGACCACCATACCCCAGCGGCGTCGTGCGTATCCGCCCCTTCAGATACAGGTACTGGACATCTTCCATCAGGGATTGTGCCTGACGATGCGCTTCGCCCGCACTCGTCGCATCCAGCGCCACCCACAAATACACGTCATCACCATCCAGCACGTCAGTAAGATTTCCTATCTCAGAACTGGAATTGGAAATCCCCACAACTTTGTAAAACTTCATTGCACGCCGATCCTGAACATACCGGTACCGATCTGATTCATACTCCACTTCAATGGTCAAGCCCGTCGGCTGACGAATGCTCTTCAACAACCAGCGACGAACATGCGCATTGCGCACTGCCGGGTCATCCTCCGCATACGGCATCACCATAGAAGCATCCGGCTTGTACACACCCCAGCGATCCACCTTCCCCGCTTCATAAGGCGCATCCTCATCCCAGTACGTGAAATGATACTCCTCAGTGCCACTGATACTCCGTTCCCCCAAGTGAAAATCCACAATCCGCACCGAACGAAGTGTTAACCTACCGTTGCCATCCGACGCCTCAGAATTGGGTGTGCCCTTTGCCAGCGAATAGTCATACGTGAAATACACACGACGCGTCAGGTGCCGATAGCCCTCATTAATCGTGTAAAACGAAATGGAGTCCAGCTTGAACTGCCGGTCCGAATAAGCCAAAGTCCCATCCTCATTCACGCCAATCCCATCATCACGCTCGCTCAAATGAAATTCCACCAGAGTATAGGGCGACTCAATCTTTCTCAGGTAAGCAATTTCCTTTTTGCCATACACGTACGAGGCTAAGTTGTCTTTAGTGCCCAGCACCTCACTCCCCTTAAACAGTCGCGCTAAGTGATCGCCCACAGGATCCCGCCACTGGTGCGTACGTGGGTCACTACCCGCCTCCTCAAAATCATAGGTGAACTTTGCCCACCAGCCAAAATCATCCCGCGTGGGACCATTCCCCGTCCGATCCGAATAATCCGCACTGTACACAAACTTCAACGGCCACAAATAGGGATAGGCAGGGCGTTCCGTCCGCTCATAGAGGTTATCCTCACCATCCCCAATTTGATCGTCGTCATGGCGTACGAAAAATTCGTTTTCTGGCTGAGCAGACTCCCTCATCTTAACTTCCACATCCTCAATGACATAAAGTGGTTGCGTAAACTCATAGCGCAATCCCCCGGGCGCAATCACGATGAACCCGCCCAGATGATGGTCCTTCATGTAAGGCTTACGGCGGCGAAATACACCCCGCCAGACCTTCTCCGCTTCCTTCACCGTCAGATGCGTAATCGCATACGATTGCTCCTCCAGATACTGATAAGGACGTGCTTCCGGCAAAGCAACATCCTCTGCGCCAAACACCACCTTCCGGGGATTCCGACCATCATCCCACCCAATATCTAAGGGGAACGCAACAGGTTCTTCCCCACCCAGTGCATTCCACGCGTCAGGATTCAGAATCGTCGCACCACCCGCCGCACGCCAGACCACCGAACCCAAACGCGCACCACCCAAGGCATTCACCGCTTCCTGCCAGGGACCCAGCTCCCCAACCGTCACCGTCCGAACAAAATCCAGACCACCATGCGTCATATTCCCCCCGGCACCTTCCACCGGATCAATCTGGTCACTGGCATTGAGCATCACCGCCATAGAAGGACCAAATACTGCCCACCCATTCCGCTCAGGGACAAACGTCAACGATAAACCCGGGGCACTCGCCGAAAACCGATCCGGCGTAACCATTGCCGGCGACAGCACCGGCTTCCCCTTTACATACTCCTCAGGGCGCTCACGAACCGCATCGTACACCGCCCACGGATCATCAATCCTGCCCGACCAGTACAAATACCCATACATGGGACGCACACGATTCTTATCCAGTAGCCACTGCTTGGTAAAATGAAGAGACAAGCCCGGCTTAATGTGAAAGCCAAAGATCGTCATTCCCGGACGAAAACCAATCCCAAACGAATAATTCGTCACAGAACTCGTTGCGTACGGATGAAACTGAACCGTCGGATACAGCACGCCAGAAAAGCCTACATAATTTTTATACGCCGTTTGCAAACCCATATTTGCCTGAAAACCTGCCGGAGAATAGGTCATCATGGGCTGCACGCTCAGGAGAATACCCGACTTATGCCTCAACGCCACATTGGCAGACAACCCCACCGAATAACCCTTTCCTCCCTGATAGGAATGAGAGAGACTAACCGAAGCGCCAGAGTCCACAGCACCCCAGCGACCAAAATCCAGCTGCTTGGCAACAAGTTTAAGCTCCCGCTGCGTCCCTATGAAGAAACCACCATATGCCTCATACCCAACAGTTAAGCCCATCACCAAAAAACCAGCAACCGTTTTCAGCTCTTCCGGAAGCTCTGCACCAATGAACTCCTGATCTAAATAAGCCGTCACGGCGAACGACCAGTTCTCCTTAATGTTCCGCTGCACAGTAAACGGATCGCCCTTCGCATCATCCGGTACGTTGTTCACACTCCGCTGAAGACCTCCTAAATTGAGATTCCAGCCCAAGCCCACCCACGACGCCTCCGTCTCCGGCGTAACCGCCGACGAAGAATACGAAAGCGTAATCGGTAAAACCCCATCCACACTCCCCAGCTCAATCGTATACGAAAAATCACCCGTAAAGGGATCCACATGCTCTTTGACACTGATCGCCTGAAACCCCATAAACTCAGGCTGGCTCGGTCCACTGGTCAATGCCCACAGACGCATCCCCCCTGCCACAAACCCCACCGTACTCACCCACAACCACGTGCGAACCACCCATGAACGACGTAACGCCATCAGCACACCCCCCGAACCACACCGAACCCAACTACGCAAGCTACGCCACCTTCTCACACTCACCATCTCCCTTCGCCGATTTTGCGTCCCCATGGCTCAACCCATTATTTTTTCTCTCCGTCCGATTTGCCCGAACCTGACAAGCCCAGCCCACTGCTTTGCCTCCGCTCCAGCCACGCCGAAAACTTTTTCCTGCAATCCGTAATCTCCAGCCGGTACATGCCCGATTGCCCGGGCAACACAATGCGCGCATACCGTTCACTGGTCCGACCCCCCACAGAAACCCGTCCCGCCACCACCACTTCACTCTCACGCATCATCACGTACGCCGCCTCCGACTGCCGACAACCACCACGCCACATCACCACCACACTATCCACATCCACTAAAGGATACACAGGCACCTGACCATGATAGGGAACGGGAACCAGACGAAGTGCCTCAGCCCAAAACGACTGCCTGCGAACAGGCGCTTCCGACGCAGCCACATAAAACGTCCACACCGGCGAAACGCCTATTACACTGCCATCGGACTGGTACGCCTCCACCTGCCAAACATACCACCCTTCCTCCAGCTGCGGAAGCATTCCATGAGGCACCCACGCAGGCTGCACCAGATCCTGTGCCTCCCAAACTATACCCTCATCCATCAGGACATGCATCCTGCGTTGAGGAGAAGCCACCGAGGCAACGCGCACACGGAACCGTCCACCAGACGGCAACACCCCTCCCACCTGCCAGGTAAACACCGGCGGCAACGCATCTGCGCGAATTGTATCGCCATCGGCAGGCGTCACCAGCCAGATCGCCAGCTCCGAACCCAGATGCAACGGATACTCCGCACGCGCTAAGACCGGACCAATCCACGTACACTCCGCATTGGTCGCAAGCAGGATATATTCCACAATATAGTCGCCCACCGGCAAATAACCACCATTCTTCTGCAGTGCCTCGGCAAACGCCACGTCTTTCACGATGTACTGAACTGGTCCCCACCCCGAAACCACACCAAAATCCAAACTCAACGGCAACAGGTCCAGCGGAAACGACCACGACGCCCATTCTACCAGTTGCACACCCTGGCGCCACAACCGAACCACCAAACGCGCATACTTCGGCGCAGACACAGCACCCGGAACCGACACACCACTACTACCACCACCCGCAACCACCACCTGCCACAACTCCCTGTGATGAAACATGGGATGTTCCACCCAGCGGCGCAAAATCTGAATTTCGTTGCTTCCAGAGACAGGCGTAACCTGCGCCCAACCCCTCACACACACCACCATCACCAAGCCCACAACCTTCCCTACCACCGATAACCCAGCTGAACAAACCCGTTCCATGCCCACTGCCATTTTTGATCTTTCCGTTCCGGACCAGTGTACATGCCCGTCGTGAATTGCCAGTGCGAATTGCTCCACGTCAGTGCACTCCCTCCGTCAAACCGGGCATACCCCATATTCTCCTGATAATAGCGCAGGGCAGGCTGAACCTGCCACCCTCCTTTCGTCCACGTGGCATCCACCTGCACCTGATACAGACGGCGCATCGGCAATTGCTGATCCGCAGGAATCAACGTGAACAACCCACCCGAAACACCCAGCCACCATGAAGAAACTACTCGCTTGCGAACCCCTACCTGCCCATTCCACAGACGATACTGACCCGCCTGCGCCTGCCACAAATACAACCCATACGCCTGCAAGCCCTCAACCTGAACCGTGAGCGTCTGAATAGTCTGAAGCGTGCGCCCACCCACTACACCCTCCTCAGACGAAGCAGGCAAAAACTCACGCACCTGACCCAGCCAGGCAAAACCAACCCCTGCACGAACACCCAACCACATGCCCCGCTGCCACCAGCGACGCGCATCCGCCGCCTCCGCCAGCAACGACGGACGCTGACGAAAATATCCCCCTTCTATCCCCACAGGCATCTGCACCTTTCCTAAATCCAGTGTATAACCCAGCTTACCCAGAACTTCCTCCAGACCCGGAACACGCACAAACGGCAATGCATGCAAAAACCGATCACCGATATACCTGCCCACTATAGAAAATTCCCATCGCTTCCAATTGGTCTCCCAGCGCATCCACGCCGCCCAGTCCTTCCTCTCCTCATAGCGAATGTCCGTATAGGGTGCACCCGACGGAAACGACTCCGACCACGTATCCGAACGATACCGGTACTCGCGATGCCAGTAACCCGCCACACCACCAGACACCCGCGAATGCAACCCCTCTACCGGAACCACTATCCCATACCAGGGCAATACACTCCAAGTCTCGCCAGCCTGAACCAGCCACACACCTCCCTGCAGCCAATCTGCAAGCCCTACAGATATTCCGCCACACCAGGGCTGAACCGTATCCACCACCCGATTATAAGGCAACGCATACGTGCTCATTTTCCCGCCAGCAACATTGAGCGTCAACGCCTTTCCAGGACGAACACCCACAGCAAGACCCGTCAGCAAAAACGGATATGCCACCTCTACAGGCAACGCCGGATACAAAAACCGACCAATCTGCAACCGGTTCAAATAAGGACTGAGCCGACCCACACCCTGCAACATCCCGCGCTGCGCAAGCATCCTGCCCATGGCATAGGGGTCGCGCTCCGCCTCCAGCCGACGTAACGTGGCAACCAGCCGGTGCGTATCCCGTATTTGCTGAAGTGCAGTGTACCGAGCCTGTGCCTGACGATAATACCGGTCATACGCCTCCAGCTGAGGCAAATAAGGGCGCAACGCCTGCGTCAACGACCGATACTCCGGCGAAAACGTATCGCCCACCGCACGCAACGCACGCCACCGCTCATACTTCGCCCAAACACTCTGGACACGCGGGTCGGCACGCCAGCCCTCCAGTGCCTGAACCCGATTCTGCCAGTACTGGAGATCGCCAGGGAACGACGCCACCCCCTCAGCACGACGCATCGTCCGCTCTAAACGTGTCCGATACCCCTGAATCCGCGCCGCCGCCCACCGTTGAAACCGCTCCTGATCATACTCTAAGGAAACCTCCACTGCCCGACCCCGACCTTCCCACACCGACGGCGAAACAAAAAACTTCACCGTCAACGGAAACACATCCCCCGTCACCGGAACCGAACCCTGCAGCCAGAACCACCGATACGACCCCACATTACCCGCACACCCCGCCCAACCCCGAAATGCCACCATCCCACCAGAAGGAAAAACTTCCAATCGCGAACGAATCGCCCCTTCGCGAACACCCAGCGCACGGGCATCCATCCGGGATAACGTATCCCCATCCCCCACCTGACCTTGCGCCCAAAGCCTGTACAACATACCCACACCAAATTGAATCGCCAGTACAACGGACAGAACCCATTGCAAACAAGTACGACAACCCGGAGCCTGCCCACCCATCGCCGGCTACTGTTTTTCCGAATTTTGCAAGCCAGGCAAGCCACTCCCTATCCCGACGCGCCCACGCGACAATCCCGATGGCATCTCACCGCAAAAATACGCGTATGGGGGATACTGCCCTTCTTCCACTTCGGCATTCCCTCTGCGTTTGATGCCCACCCGCGGATCGGCACAATCCTCCATTTCCACAACCCGAACCGGCAAAACCGAACGGCGACTGCTCAGCGCCTCTATCCCCGAAACACACTCTGGACACGGACCACCATTTTCATCCAGCGTCATCACGTAAGTATATGCATTCTCGCCAACCAAAACCGCCAGCAACCGATCTCCATCCCGATAAAAACCCCGAACACATGCACAGGCACTCCCTATGCAGGGTTCCGGCAAATTAAACCGAATCGCACGCAAAACACTTCCTGTGCGAACATCTACTGCCATCACAAAGAAGTCATAGGGCGGCCCGCCATCTCCGCCATCAATGAGCTCGCCTATCAGCAACGCCTTCGTACCCAACAACTGCATGCCACAGAGATTGAGCTCCTGAATTGCACCCTCGCCACCCTGAGGAACAATTTCATACCGGTAGAGACGACCACCAGAAACCGCTACACGAACCCCACTACCCATGGAAGAAACATCAAGCATACCCAGCCAAACTACTCGCACCGACTGCGAATCCGCAACACCCCCCACCACATAATCACCACAACCATAAGCAGTACAGGGCTGGATGATCGGCGGCTGAAAAAGCCAGCCTGAACCCTCCGCCGGCTGAACTTCCCACAATTTACGATACCCACCCACTGTCACCACATGGACCTGAAACCCATATTGACCCCCAGCACGAACCGCCAGCTGAACAACCCCCTGCCTGGCACCTGAAAGAGCAACCCCTCCACCAGGATGCTCACTATCTCCCCCACCGGCAAACACCACGGTATCCACCGGTGTACCCGACCAGCTAAACGCATCATAGCGAACATCCCAGCTGCAACCCTCTACCGAACCCGACAGCTGCGGATTCAACACGCTAACCACATACCGATCGCCCAGATTAATCAGATTGCCATGCCCAGAATGCAAATTCAGAAAATGATCCGTCCACACCCACTGCCACAAAAGATTCCCTGCATAATCCAGGGCGACCAACCGGGAAACATACCTTTGCCCACCGAATACCCCATCCCCTTCGTCAATCCGTGGACCCACAGGTTGATTCCACACCTCCCGAATCAGCAAAGCACTGGAGGCATCCCGGTGAACCAATCCCGACAGAATCTGCATCTCCTGAATTTGCACCTGAGGACCCAAATCCGGACTGCCGACCTGTATATCCCGAATCCAGTCCGGCAACCACAAATCATGAACTTTTCGCCAGCGCATCACCTGAAACTCAGGCTGCGCACCATACGTTTGGGAGCGCCACATCCATAAACCCACACCCGCACGAAACGCCGAACCCCAAACTCCCGACATCACCAGACAAAACTGCCCTTCACAGGGTACACGCACGCTCAGCGTATCCGAGCAGCACCGGGCACACTGGTCACACACCATCACGCGAATCACCCCACTGGACGGACCCACAATGACCCGCAGCGTATCACGAGATGCCACAGGCAAGCGAATCCAGCCATCCGGATATTCCCAAACTATGGAGAAGCCCTCCTCCACAGAACACCGAACCACATACTCCACGGTATCTCCCGGACACACTTCCCCATCGCCAACCAGCTGAGGTACACACGGACAAAACTGCGCGCCCGACTGACCCTGCGCACGACCAGCCAGCATCCCCAATCCAACCCCAAAAACCACAACTGCCACCGGCAACCGGCTCACGCACACACCAGCTACTGTCCGCCATTTTCCGCCCAGGAAATGCATCAGAATGTTTGATTTTGCTTCTTTCATTTTCAGGGTTGATGCAGAACGACCGGAACCGTCCAAGTATACCCCTGCACGCCAACAAGCCGGACAAACACCAGGCGATAAGGCTGACCCACACCAACCCACAACCGAAACGAACCCTCCACACCCTGCATCTGCCGACATACAGACCCCATACCCGACATTCTGCACTCATCGGGAACCACGCGCTTCCGAACAACGGGCTGACCATCCACCGAATACACCTCCACCCGATCAATCTCCTGAACAGGCCCATAAACCTCTATCCATCCCTGACGCCACACCACTCGCCACCTCCCCGCTTGCCTGCCCACCACTTCCACATCAACAGTACCCGACGTATACGCACAGCCCAGCGAATCCATCGCCGTCACAACATACTGACCGGGTCCCGGCAACAAAAACTCCCCATTCCAGGACGTATCAATCGGTACATCGCCCTCCCAGAGAATAAATGGTGGCGTGCAATCCATAACCCGCAACGTCTCACAGGCAAGCGTATACGGCAGTGCCCCACCCAGATTTTGCAACCAGACCGTTTTCTCAACAAACGCGCACGCCCCTAAGCGCATCGTTACCGTGTGCGATCCCGGCGCACTGAGCCACACACCCTCCTGAACTCTCTTCCCATCCACCCACACCGGAATACTCCACGTGCTGAACATGGACAGGCTGAGATAAACCGAATCGCCTGAACAAACGGTAAGCGTATCGGGTAAAAGCTTCGCCACGCGTTGCGCTACCACACCACCCGAACAGGGCAATAAAAACGTCCAGCCCCGCGGGAAATGCATCAGCGAATCGCGCGAAGAATCCGCAAGCACAACTCCCCAAACACGCGCACACGAATCGCCATAAGTACAGACACGCACAACACTGCTGTCCTGAATAGAGGTATCTAAGGGTATTGTCCGACTTTTCAGTTTCACGGCGCCCGTCCCCGTCAGGACAACTTTTCGCCGACGGACAAAAACCTGCAAAGGAATGACGAAGAGACTGTCTTTCTTCCAATCGGTTTCGCCCTGGCGCCGATAGTAATTCTCCATTTCTATGGTCCACACCGCATGGATGGACGAATCTATGGGAGAGCCCTCCCAGAAAAAGGTGGCAAACCCCGTAGCAGTCGCCCACTCCCTGCCACCAATGTGCACGGTCCTATACACGCCTGCCACACGTAAAATCCCTTCAGAATACTCTATTGTCCCCGGAATTGCCAATCCGGTATCCGCCCAGATCATCTGAATTTTCTGGTCGCGAAGATGACAAACCGCCCAGCCACGCCGACCCGGCAAAGTAAACTTGACTTCTTTGCTGAATTTCAGTGTATCACTGGTTGCTGTGGGTTCAAAAATGTGAAAAATGAGGGAATCTCCACTTCCACCGCCATAGACATTCCAGGCAAGTGCCAGCCACCATCCACCACGCCCATCACCACTTACTGTGCCCAACCAGACCTCGCCCGAAGGATGATACACAAACCCCGCACCCATAAGCGAATCCGGACGAAAACCATTGAGTTGCATTTGCATGAACCTGCCTTCCGCCCAGATTACAAGCCGTGCATCCGTGGAAATATTGACCGGGAGTACGTATCGCCTAAGATGACCTCCAGCCACTTCAATCGGAATGACATCCCCGCCTTTGTGCCGACTGGCTACCGCACCCAGCCACCGATCCCCTGAAATCCTGCCTACGGCACCCAAGTGGTCCCCAAGCCAGGCAAAACGTGCTGCAAGCGAACTGATACGGACCAGTAAGCGAATCGCCTGGTAAGACTCCCCTTGCCAGGCAAAGAGCTCCACAATGGAACCCTTTTGGGAAGGGTTTTCTTTGAGAACAGTCCAGACACCCGTTTGACCGTTCCAGACCACATCTGCAAGCATAGTTTTCTTAACAGGTGGTTGAATGATTGAAGGACCAAGAATCAGTGTGCCCGTATCCAGCTGATTGTTTGCAATAACCCGTCGCCAATTCACGCGCAACTGTGTCATCGGTGAATCCCCAGGCAGCCATTCTGCATCGCGTAGGCTATACAATGTAAGGCGATTGCCAACCACAGCACATCGGTCCAGCATGTAAGTGGTTTGCAAATCCTGTCCCTGCCACGCAGTGAGTGCACCCTCTTGCCCCATCCAAACAGGATAATCTGTACTCACGCCAGGAATGGTTTGGCTGACTTCACGGCGCAACCCCACAAAATACCACGTATCCCTTTGCGCGGGCGCCGGGCACACATCCATCCACACCGTTGCCGCCGACACCGTATCCACCCAAAGCTGAGGCGTCAACGTATCAGGGGTCTGCCCCCATACAACGCCAACACCTCGCATCACCCAGAAGAATCCCGCCAAACCCAAACCAATGAAACAAGAGCACATACCTGAAAGCCGATGCGCTCCCATTAAGAACATGCCTGTGCAAGCCTGCCAGTCCATACTCCCGCTCGTTTTTTTAAGCAAGTTGGGGGCTCTCGCCACAACCCACCAAATGGAACAGGAATCGCCTGTCCCCATTTCATCGGGATACACCACGCCAAAAAAGCAATTGCGCTTGTAACCAGCACAGTATCGCGTCGCCCACACTCTCCCTGCCCGTCACCAATTCAACCTCCAACCCCACAATCACCACTCCACCCACCACTCACGGAACACGCACCACCCCAACCTGCAAAAACGTTTTGCTGGCACCCGATCCGCCCATCAGTACACAATAAAGATAGCGGTGTTGCCCCACGAGCCATTCCGGCGGACGGACATTCCGAACCTCACGCAGTACAGCCGTTCCCCGCGTTGCACCCTTAACCAGCAGCATGCCACTGGCTGGACCCACCGAACCCCGCAACACGTGCCGATGGACATAAAACGTATCCAGACCCGAAGGCGTCAACTGCGCATCTACAATACTATCCTCCACAAAGTACAGCGCTAAATAAACAGGTTGCGCAACATCCTGCAGGAACGTTGCCGTAACGCGAATTCGCAGCTTCTGCCCTTCAGGAAGCACAATGGCTTCCAGCGCAGCCACTGGTGATTCCTGCAAAGCCTGTTCAATATACGTTTTCCACTGGGCAGGCTCATACAGGAGCTGGTCGTTGACCCATGCGCGTCGTTGAATCGCCGCCACCGGAAGCGTGCCCGTAAAACCCAGCAACTGTGCGAGGGCATCACTGGCTTCCGTCCGAAAATCATACTGCGACACGCCAGAATAAGGACGCGCAAATGCGCCCGAGTGAATGCTCAAAATGTGCATACGAGGATGGTAAAGCGAGTCCAGACTTTGAAGATAACGCGCAGCGGGAACGCAATTACTGCACAGGACACCCGTGAATTCATCCACCAGAACATTCTGATGGGCGGCAGGTAACGACTGAACCTGAAAAACCGAATCCCGAATGTACAACTCACTCCCAATCAACAGATCAGGGGGAGGAACCTCTTGGCAGCCTGTCAAACCCACAACCCACACCAGCACACCAACACCCACCCCAAACCCCTTATCCACGCGTGCAACCCCTTGCATGACCCACCAATTTGCCCACTGTTCCACCACACGTCATTCCGACGACTGCGCCGAAGCCGAATACGACACATCCGGACTTTGCAACGTCAGCGAAGGACGCCCTGACTTACGCCACCGATGACGCAACGCCGCCCGGACAAACGCCACAAACAACGGATGAGGCTTCTGAACCATACTCTTAAACTCCGGATGAAATTGCACACCCACAAACCAGGGATGATCTTGCAATTCAACGATTTCCACCAGACCCGTCTCCGGATTCACGCCCGTCACCCGTAACCCATGCGCCTCCATCTCCGCACGATACGCATTGTTGAACTCCCAGCGATGCCGATGACGCTCCAAAACCACCTCCTGACCATACGCCTCATAAGCCAGTGATCCCGGCTGAAGCCGACACCGGTACGCACCCAACCGCATCGTACCACCCTTATGCTGAATTTTCTTTTGCTCTTCCATCAGGTCAATGACAGGATACGGAGTTTCAGGATCAAATTCCGTGGAACTGGCTTCACGCCATCCCAGAACATTCCGGGCAAACTCAATCACCGCACATTGCATCCCCAAGCAAATCCCAAAAAATGGAATCTGAAGCGTTCTCGCAACACGCACCGCCTCTATCTTCCCTGCAATGCCCCGTTCACCAAAACCGGGTGCCACCAGAATCCCATCCAGATGTGCCAGCTTATCTTCTGCATTGCGCGGCGTAATCTCCTCCGAATGAATGTAGTCAATGTGCACATGCGTATTGAGATAGGCACCAGCATGAATAAACGCCTCCCGAATAGATATGTAAGCATCTCTCAATTCCACGTATTTGCCCACAAGCCCAATACGCACTTCATGTTGCGGATTCCGAACACGCTCCAGAAAATCAAACCATCCCTCTAAGAGGGGAGGCTCGTGCCGAACCTCCAGATTGAGATACTCCAGGACAACCTGATCCAAGCCCTCATGAAGCATCTGAACAGGCACCTCGTAAATAGAAGAAACATCAATGGCTTCAATCACGGCACGCTCCTGGACATTGCAGAAAAGCGCGAGCTTCTTGCGAATTTCAGGCGTGAGTGGATACGCCGTCCGGCACGCAATAATATCCGGCTGAATCCCCGCAGACAGTAACATACGTACAGCATGCTGCGTCGGCTTGGTCTTCAACTCGCCCGGCCCCTGCAAATAAGGAAGCAACGTAAGCAGAATGAAGACCGTGTTGCCCCCTCCACTCTCCCAGCGCAACTGCCGAATCGCTTCCAGAAAAATCTGCGATTCAATATCCCCTACAGTCCCCCCGATCTCCACAATGATGATTTCACTTTGCGTAGCCTCTGCCAGCTGACGAATCCGCCGCTTGATCTCATCCGTCACATGCGGAATCATCTGGACAGTCTTCCCCAGGTATCTGCCTTCACGCTCACGCGTGATCACTTCCAGATACACCTGACCCGCCGTAACATTATTGAGTCGGCTGGTAGGACGACCCAAAAACCGTTCATAGTGCCCAAGGTCTAAGTCCGTCTCCGCACCGTCTTCCGTGACATAGCATTCGCCATGCTCATAAGGATTCAACGTGCCCGGATCCACATTGAGATAAGGATCCAGCTTCTGAATGGTGACTTCATACCCCCGTGCCTGCAACAACCTGCCTAAGGACGCAGACAAAATGCCCTTGCCCAAAGACGACGACACGCCTCCCGCTACGAACACCGCCTTCATCCGCCAGAATCTTCTTCTTTCTCTCTCTCCCATGCAAAATGTACAGCCTTTTCCACGAACGGAAACAGCCGGTCCAAATACTCAGGAAGCGCTTCGCCCAGCATGAACAGCCCATCCAGTATAGAAAGATTTGCCCAAAACCCACCCGAAGATGGCGGAAAAAGCTGCCAGTACGAAGGAAGATCCCCGGTAACAAAAGGACGGGCACACGGAACAAATCCCAGTGCACGGCGCAAATCCACTGGCGAACGCCCGCCTTCCACACCACCCCATGGGACAAACCGACCCGTGTAACCAACCTCACCCCTATAACTCAGCACGTCCAGACAAAAGAAAAAAATTTCCCGATTCAACTCCCAGAGACAAGCCCGAACATACCCGTAGATTCTCCGAATCTGACCTACAAGCCACGGATAATACGGCGCATTCCGATAGGCAGATAAAATCGTACGCACATGGCGATGCCGCCAACTATGCTCCTCAGCAATCTGTAAAGCCACCACTGGCGTCCGACTCCGTCCCCGCTGACGTAACGGAACTGTCAGCCGATAAGGACCATTGCCCGTCAGAACATACGTCCGATTGATGCATGATTGCTTCTCAAAATGCATCCAGGGATCAATCCAGATGCGTGCCGCACGCCATATGTACGCCCACCAGAACAAATTACCCCAGTACGGCAACGTAACCAGAACCTCCATACCCGACAATTGCTCTACGACTCCAAAAAAGAAAACACACTCCGAATGAACAACCGTTCCCTAAGTTGTCTAAGGGGAGACCTCCACGATGCTCAAACCGCCCAACAACAATGCGCTTCATGTTCCTGATGATGGGATTGGTTTCCACAGGCTTGGGGTTCACCGGTATCCTCCTGCCCGGACTTCCGGCAACACCCTTTTTCCTGCTTGCCGCCTACTGCTTTGCCCGCAGTAACCGGCGTTTGGAACAATGGGTGCTCAACCTGCCCCGGGTCGGACAAGCCATCCGCGACTTTCGCGCAGGTAAAGGCATACCCCTGCGCGCCAAAATCGCCGCCACCATCATCATTCTACTCACCATAGGTTTCACCCTCACCACCTTAGACAACCTCTGGCTGCAAATCACAATCGTGATTGCAGTGCTGATCGGTCAATGGATACTGTACTGGAAGATTCCGACACGGAAGGAGGAAGAGTGATTTTTTGGGTGGGGGCTTGGGGCTGGGCGCAAGTGGCTGGGGTTCAGGGAGTTGTGGAA
>JALWYU010000005.1 GCA_026992635.1 Bacteroidota bacterium
GCTGGCGCCTGGCAGCAGGGATTGGCGCCAGCCCTGTTTTCTTTTTAGTCTTCTTGCATTTCAACCCATTCCTTGAACTCTTCTTTGGTAGAGGAGAATGTGAACACGTCGTACAGCTGGTAGACGTCGTCTTTGTTCACCAGTTTGGGGTAGACGATTTTCATTGCCTTAAGTCGGTCGTCGTCAAAGTCAAAGAGTCGGGCGATGCGTTTGGCTTGTCCTATAGAGAAGCAGTAGTTTTTGGCGGCGAGTTTGAGAATATCTAAGCGATCATCAGAAAAGGGTTCGCCTTGCATCTGGGTAATCAGATCCGCGAATTTATCAGCGTCCATTGCAGGACAGGGAGGAGATTCGGGTTCATGTTCGTGTTCATGAGTGTGGACAGCAACAAGTTCCGACGATTGCTGCTGTTGACTTTGACTGTTGACATCCGTTACATTGACGTTAACAGTAGCATTAGCACTAGCACCTGCTGTTTCAGATCCGGGGAAACCCTCAGGATAGACACCAAGTAAATATTTCATTCCGGGTTTGAGAGAAAAAGTTTTTCGCCACACACGGTTGTCGGGCAGGGTAATGACGATTTCGTATTGGTCACTGCTCGAGATGTAAAAGGCAGTAGGTGCGTGATCCCGAAGTTTGCGGTATCTACCCCGGTAGATTTCCACGAGTGCACCCGGAGGTTCTAAGACGATGAGTACGCCGCGGAGGTTATCCTCCCAAGACATACCGATGAAGTAGCCCTTGTTGCTGACTTCTTCAAAGTATTCACTAGATTCAGCGCGAAGACTCCCGAAGTCCAGCGAAATGCTAATTTGAGCTTGCTGTGCGTGAGCACCGGGTGTTAGCAACATTCCACTGACCACAGCTACCAGTCCAGCAACCAGAGCGTGTGCCTTCTTGAAGAACCGTCTCTTCCGCATGGCTACCTGGTTTTTAGCGGGATCCTTTTTACGGCTGCTTTAGGTCCCTCACCAGTAAGGTAGATGCAAAAACTGTGCCAAAGTTGGGAGAAATTTTTTCGGGGAAGTGGAGATTGTGGTTTTAACAGTGCTTGTGGGGATGGGGCGTGGCTCAGTGGGAGTGGACTTGCCAGAGCACGACCTGGCACAGGGCGGCGATTCCGGGCTGGTTAGTGGTGAGTCCCAGTCCTTCCAGCGTGGTGGCATGCAGTGAGACGAGCGGTGGTGAGGCGTTTTCGCGAGTGAGTAATTGCTGGAGTTTTTGGGTTATGGTGGTCCGATAGGGGGCGATTCGTACCAGTTCTCCAAAGATCATTCCGTGGACCTGGACAATTTGCCAGCTGGAGGGGATTTTGTTCAGGACTTGCTGGAGGAGATGTGTGCTGGGTATGTTTTTCCAGGTGGGGTCGTCGGGCGGGAAGAACTTCCCGATGTCGGGTAAGCCCATTGCGCTGAGCAGGGCATCGCACAGTGCGTGGAGGAGGACGTCGCCGTCGGAGTGGGCGATGGCGCGCCATCCTGCATGTAAAGGGACACCGCCCAGCCAGAGTACATTCTGGGAGTCGCTGGTGTTTTGTGGGCAGGGTACCAGCCGGTGAATATCAAAACCAATACCTATACGGAAGGGTGGCGTTGCCGCAGGTGATGGATGGTTTGCCATCCTGTTACATAGGGGTGGGGAGGGATGATTACTGGCGGGGTGTGGATTGTTGTTGTCGGTCTAAGTTGACGCGGAAGGTGAATCGGAAAGTATGTTCTAAGGGGCTGGGCTGGCGGGTTGTGGGGATCAGGTAGGAGATATCCAGTCCCAGCACTTTGAACTGGAGTCCGATGCCAATTGTAAGGAATTGTCGGTTGCCTTTTTCGGGGTGTTCAAAGAAGTAGCCGGCTCGGAGTGTGAAATCGTTGTTTCGTCCGTAGGTGTATTCGGCGCCAATGCCAAAGTTGACTTCCTGGAGTTCTTCCTTTGCGCCGTTGGGTGCGTCGGCGAAGGAGGTGAAGATGGCTTCGGGTACGGATTTTTCGCGGTATTGTCCGAGGGAGTCGGGTGTGGGTACGAGCAGTTTGTTGATGTCCAGTGTGAAGGTCAGTTTGTTTTCGGGGTTGAAGGGCAGGTAGAGTGCGCCGCCTATGCCGAGGTTCATGGGCAGGAAGTCACGTGTAGCGCTGGTGGTATAGGCGATTTTGGCGCCCAGATTAGAGATGTTGACGCCCAGTGCCCAGTGCCCGTCGTTGCCATTGACGTTCAGGGGTGCACGATAGTAGAGTGCGATGTCGCCGGCTAAGGAGGTACCGGCGGGTTTAAGTTCTACGGATGAGGAGAGGGCGGCGCGGCATGCGCCGGTTGTCAGGTTGGAGTAGATGAATCGGAGTGCGATGCCGAGTGCGAGCCGGTCTGTGAACATTCGTCCGTAGGCGACGTCTATGGCGTATTCGTGGGGGTTGGATTCGCCGATGGGTTCTCCGTTGATGTCGGTGCACTGGAGGCTGCCCAGGTCAAAGTACCGGATGGATCCGCCGATTGCCTGTTGGTTCGGGAGCTGGTAGTAGCCTGACAGGTAGTAGATCCAGATGTCTTTGACGAGTGTGGGCAGCCAGGGAATTGCCGAGATCTGGAAGCCGGCGTCGTGTGGGATGAATGGTAGGGAAGCGGGGTTCCAGAAGGTGGCGGCGGCGTCTGGAGGTCGGGCGATGCCGGCATCACCCATTGCCCCGCCGCGTGCGTCGGGGATGATGCGCAGGGTTGGGACGGCGGAGACAACCACCCGGGTTTGTGCGGAGCTGGTGAGGGGTTGCGCCAGCATGATAGAGAGCACGATCGTGAAGATTCGGTAGCCAGATATGGTGTTGGGGTGTTTGGATTCGTGTGTGGTTCTGGTCCACTGCATGTCCAAATCTGTTTTTCTGAAAAAACGGAGGGGGTGTGGATTTTGGTGTTGAAAATTTTCGGGTTTGTGGATCGCTAAAGAGTGCTGGGGGTATCGGAGTTCAGGATACGGAGGTGCCCAAGAAGGGTTCTCGGATTTGTGAGGGGTCGGCGTTGGCGTCGGAGAGCAGTTTGATCCAGACTAAGTAGATGAGTTCTTCGGACAGGTAGGGTTTGTTGAGTTCTTCAATGGCGACGTCAATATCGGGTTCGTCCTGTGAGAGGAAGTATTCTTTGATTTCTTCGTAGTCTTCGGGTTCCATCATTCGTTCAATGTAGGGGACGATGTTGATGACGTTGCCGGATAAAGCGATTCGTCCTAATTCTTTGAGTACCTGGATGACGGACATACCCATTTGTGTGGCGATTTCTTCTAAGGGGATTTGCTTGTCAATCATCTGGAGGAGTCGTCTTCGTTTTTGAGAGCGTTGGGGTGGTTTACGGAGTTTGAAGAAGTCGTGGGGTCGTTCAATGTCGTTTTCTTCCACGTACTTACGGATGAATTCCAGGAAGGGTGGTCCGAAGCGCTGTGCGCGTACGTCGTTGACGCCGGTCAGTGTAAGGAGTTCCTGGATGGTCATTGGATAGAGGTTCGCCATTTCTTCTAAGGTGTTGTCCTGGAAGACGACGTGTGGCGGTACGCCGTGCTGTTGTGCTACGCGTCGTCGGATTTGTTTGAGGTGTTCTAAGAGGAGTGGGTCTAAGACGCGGTCCTCAGCGCGGGATGTGAGGAGTATGGCTTCGGGCAGGTCTTCAAACTGTCGGGGTTCGGGCATATAGATGGGGTAAGGCTTCTGGATGTACTGTTTGCCTTTGGGTGTGAGGTGGAGGACGCCGTATCGTTCAATTTCTTTTTCCAGGAGCTCTTCCATGAGGGCTTTTCGGATGAGGGCGTGCCAGAAGTGTGCGGATTGGTGTTTGCCTTTTCCGTAGAAGGGCAGCTGGTCGTGCTGATAGTGTTTGATGGCGTAGTCGTTGACGCCGCGCAGGAGTCGGACGATGTGGGAGGCGTGGAATTTGTTTCCGATGGTCTGGACAACCTGCAGTAAGAGTTGCATATCTTTTTGGACGGGGATGAGTTCAGGGGGATTGACGCAGTTGTCGCAGTTGTCGCATCGGTCTTTGGGGTAGTCTTCGCCGAAGTAGTGGAGGAGGAATTTTCGTCGGCAGATGCCGCTTTCCACGAAGGAGACGACTTCTTCCAGGAACATATATCCGACTTCGCGTTCCTGAGCGGTTTTTTCCCGGAGCATTTGTTCCTGCCGGACCAGGCTGGCGTAGTTGAAGTAGGCGATGCAGATTGCGGGGAGTCCATCTCGTCCGGCGCGACCGGTTTCCTGGAAGTAGCTTTCTAAGCTGCGTGGGAAGTCGTAGTGGATGATGAATCGGACGTTGGGTTTGTCTATTCCGAGTCCGAAGGCGATGGTGGCGACGATGACTTGGATCTGGTCCTGGATGAACTGGTCCTGTCGTTTGGCGCGGGTTTTGCTGGGCAGTCCGGCGTGGTAGGCTTCTGCGCGGATGCCGTTGGCTTTGAGGTAGGCGGCGACTTCTTCGGTGGTTTTTCGGTATAGGCAGTAGATGATGCCGGGTTCACCGGGTCGGCTCCGGATGAACTGGATGATTTCTTTGAGGAGTTGTTCTTTGGGTGGTCGTTGTCGGATTTCGTAGTAGAGGTTGGGTCGGTTGAAGGAGTCAATGATGAAGACGGGGTCTTTCATTCGGAGGTTCTTGACGATGTCCTGACGGACTTTGGGGGTTGCGGTGGCGGTAAGTGCCATGATAGGGAGGTCGGGCTGGATTTCGTCCAGCATAGGTCGGATGCGCCGGTATTCGGGTCGGAAGTCGTGTCCCCATTCGGAGATACAGTGTGCTTCGTCTACGGCGACGAACTGGATGTGGGTTTGTCGGAGCAGTTCAATGGTTTCTTCTTTGGCGAGGGTTTCGGGTGCTAAGTAGAGGAGTTTGGTTTGTCCGGCGAGTACGCGCTGGATGACTTCTTCGCGTTGTTTGGTTGTGAGTGTGGAGTTGAGGAAGTGGGCGACGTCTGCGCGGGTGTGGTAGGCTCGGATGAGGTCAACCTGGTTTTTCATCAGTGCGATCAGTGGTGAGATGACGATGACGAGCCCGTCGCGCATGAGTGCGGGCAGCTGGTAGCAGAGGGATTTGCCGCCGCCGGTAGGCATCAATACGAAGGTGTTTCTTCCAGCGAGTATGCTTCGTATGGCTTGTTCCTGTTTACCGCGGAAGGTGTGGAAGCCAAAATAGGTGCGCAGTGCGTGGAGCAGTTCTTCTCGTGAGGGTTCTGTGGTGTTTGGGAGGCTTCCCATGGTCCTCTGTCGTTTTTTATAAAAGGAACGGAACAGGACGCATCTTTCGTTTGAAAAGATAGCGTGAGGTGAAGGTTTAAAAGGTGGGGAAAAAGCGATGGGGGTTCGCAGTGCTAATCGTCTGGTAAGCAATGAGGAGTTGCTTTCCGTTGCGCTTAAAACGGTGACTATTGAGGAAAAAACTTTGCGATTGTTGTATGAAGCTTTGCCGCGCTCGGACTTTATTTCGGTGGTTCGTGCGGTGTATGAAGGTGTTCCGCCGGGTAAGGTGGTGTTGACGGGTGTGGGGAAGAGTGCATTGATTGCACAGAAGATCAGTGCGACGTTGAGTTCTACGGGCACGCCTGCTGTATTTATGCATGCGGCGGATGCGTTGCACGGGGATTTGGGAATGGTGACGCCCCGGGATATTGTGTTTGTGTTATCCAAGAGTGGGAATACGCCGGAGATTCGTGCATTGGTTCCTAATTTGAAGCATTTTGGAGTGGTGCTGGTGGCGGTGACCAGTAATTCGGAGTCGTATTTGGCGCGTCAGGCTACGTATCGGATTGTGTTTCCTGTGCCGGAGGAGGCATGTCCTAATAATTTGGCGCCTACGGCGAGTACGACGGCTCAGCTGGTGGTGGGTGATGCATTAGCGATGGCGTTGGCGCACCTGTATGGGTTTTCGGCGGAAGATTTTGCGCGGTTGCATCCGGGAGGGACGTTGGGCAAGAAATTGTATTTACGGGTTTCGGATTTGTATCCGCAGAATCCGCGTCCGTGGGTTTGGCGTCGTGCGTTGATTTCGGAGGTGATTGTGGCGATTACGAGTGGTCGGGTGGGTGCTGTAGCGGTTCTGGAGGAGGGTTCGCGTCAGCTGGTGGGGATCATTACGGATGGGGATATTCGCCGGATGTTACAGCATTATTCGGTTGATCAGCTGGGTCGGTTGCGTGCGGAGGATGTGATGTCGTCGCCGCCCAAGGTGATTTCTTCGGAGGCGCTGGCGGTGGAGGCGCTGGATAAGATGCGTCGGCACAAGATCAATCAGTTGATTGTGGTGGATCCGGAGGATGAAAAGAAGTACCTGGGCATCATTCACATGCATGATCTGGTTCGGGAAGGTCTGGTGTAGGGGATGCGTGTGCTGGTGGGGACCAGTGGTTGGGATTACAGTGATTGGCGAGGCGTGTTCTATCCAGAAGGATTGAAGAGTAAAGAGCGGTTGCGGTATTATGCGGTGGTTCTGGATGGGACGGAGGTGAACAGTACGTTTTATCGGGTGGTTCGGAGGAAGACGGTGGAGGGTTGGTTGAAGCAGGTAGAGTCATTTCCTTTTTTCTTTGTTTGCAAGTTGCATCAGCAGTTTACGCATCGGTGGCGGCTGGTTGTGCCTGTTGAGGAGGGTGAGTTGTTTTGGCGGCGGTGGTGGGAGGGTGTGTCGGTATTGGCGGAGTGTGGTCGGTTGAAGGGGATTCTGGTTCAGTTGCCGCCCTCGTTACGGTTTGATTCGGAGAGGGTCAGGGCGTTCATTCAGTTTATTCGGTGGTGCGGGTATGGTGGCTGGTTGTTTATAGAGGCGCGTCATGGTTCGTGGATGGAGGCGGAGGTGGTGGAGCGGTTGTGGGAGTGGGGTGTGGAATGGGTGGTTTCGCACAGTTCGCGGTGGGGGTATTATTTTCCTGAAGTGGGCAGATTTGCTCGTTCGGTGTTGTATTTGCGCTTTCATGGTCCGCGTGAGTTGTTTCGTTCGGTGTATGGTGAGGGGTTGTTGCGTGGGTGGGTGGCTCGGTGTGTGGCGTTGGGTGTCAAGGAGGTCTTAGCGGTGTTCAACAATACGTTTCGTGCGCGGGCTGTGGAAGATGCGTTAGCGTTTCGTCGGCTGGCTCAGTTTCAGTCTGGGGTAGGGGTGGGTTGCTGAGTGGCAGGTTTGGAATTTGCGCGTTGTGCTTTACCTTAAAAGACAGGATTGGGGAGTGGGGGAGCGGTTTGTAGACGCTGGTGGAAAAATGCATTGGGTGATGAAGGGTTGGCGTTGTTGTTGTGGTGGTTGGTTGTGGCGGTACATAGGTTGTGTGGGTGCTGGATTGTTGCTGTGGTTTGTGGAGGTGAGGAGTCAGTCGCCGGCTCCGCCATTTCCTGTGTATCGGTATCGTCAGGCATTGTTTTCACAGGTTCAGGTTATTCCGGATGTTCAGTATGGAGAGGCGCCGGCGTGGTATTTTCCATTTCCGATGGTGCAGCTCTATGTGGATATTTTTCTGCCGGTGGGGGATACGTTGACGAAGCGTCCATTGATCATTTTTGCGCATTCAGGAGGTTTTTTGACGGGTAATCGGAAAGTAGACAACATGTATGCATTGTGCGATACATTTGCGCGGATGGGGTATGTGACGGCGACGATGAGTTATCGGTTGGGGTACAATCCGTTAGATGCTTCCAGTGCGGAGCGAGCGGTGTATCGTGGTATTCAGGATGGGAAGGCGGCGGTTCGTTTCTTCAAGGAGTTTGCCAGTACGTATGGGATAGACACCAATTATATTATAATGGCGGGAGCGTCGGCGGGTGGCTTCATTGCATTGCACTGTGCGTATGTGGATAAGGAGTCGGAGCGTCCGGCATCTTCGTACTTATGGCCGGATTTGGGTTGTCTGGATTGCTCGGGGAATACGTACAATCACTCGTCGCGGATCTTTGCGGCGGTGAACATGTGGGGTGCATTAGGGGATACGTTGTTCATAGAGAGTCCGCAGGATCCGCCGGCGATTCTTTTTCACAGTTACCATGATCAGACGGTGCCTTATGGGTATGATCATCCGTTTGGTTTGTCCACGTTGCCGCGTACGTACGGGTCGGGTCCGACGGCGGAGCGCTTAGCGCATGTGGGTGTTCCCTATGAGTTGCATCCCTCTAATACGAATATGCACATGCTGGATGGGTCAAATAATGGGGATTGGGATTCGGTTCAGTATTCGCCTTCGCCCTATTATTATGATACGTTGATTCCGCGGATGGTGGATTTTCTGTATCGGCTGATGAAGCCACGGACGGAGCGTTTATCGCCGGAAACGCTTTATTTCTGTGGTCCAGATACGTTTGGCTGGTTTGCGGTTCAGGGTTCTGGGAGTGGTTCGTACTTCTGGTGGTGGGTAGAGCCTGGTGGTGGTGCTCAGTTACTGGGGAGTGCAGGCGCGTCCTCTATGTATATCTACTTTACACGGGCGGATACCTTTCACGTGTACGTTCAGGAGTTTAATCGGATTCGGGTGGCGGGCGATACGCTTGCGTTTTATGTGGTTGTGGATACGCCGCTGGTTCCGCAGATTCAATTTTTGGGCTGGACGGATTCTGGGGAATGGGTGGGGATGGTTCAGGTGGTGGGTGCCGACAGTATTGTGTGGCACATTGACCAGGACATTTACGTGCCCGATGCCGATACATTGCGGTATCGGCTGGATACGGGTGTGCATGTGATTCGTGTGTGGGCGTTTCGTCGTGGGGGTTGCTGGGGCGTGGACAGTATGCTGGTTGTGGTCCAGGGTGGGGGTTCGGATAGTTCGGGCGGTGTGGTGACGGGTGTTCGTCCTCTGGTATACGGGGAAGGAAAGGTTTGGATTTGGGTTGTGGGTGGAGGTCTTATGGTTCAGAAGCCGGCAGAGGAGGAAGTGCTGGTGTATTCTGGCGGGGGTCGGCTGGTGGGTCATTGCGGGCTGGGAGATCGGATGTGTCGTGTAGGTTTGCCGGCGAGGGGTGTGTACTATTTATGGGTTGGGGGTAGGGGGTATCGGGTGGTTTGGTGAGGTTTTTTTTGGTGGGTGTGGGGCTGGGCGCAAGTGGCTGGGGTTCAGGGAGTTGTGCCACGCGCTGCAGCGCCTTCCACTACTC
>JALWYU010000006.1 GCA_026992635.1 Bacteroidota bacterium
TGGGCTGGTGGTATCTTTGGGGGGGGGTTGTGGCGCTGGTGGTGGTGTGGGTTGTGTGTTTGGGGGTGGGGGCAGACGTTTAGGGGGATTGAGCCAGGTGTGGTCGTTCAGGCGCACGATGGTTTTGGGCAGACTGTCAAGGTAAAGCTTGCAGAAGAGGTAGATTTGCCATTCGTGGTAGTTGAGGACGAAGTTAGGGTCCTTGGGGTCCAGGGAGATGAGCGGGTTTGACGTTTTTTTCTTTGCCTGATAGTTTTCGTTGATTTGTTCAATGGCGGCGTGCCAGTTGCGCCACCTTCCTCCAGTTTGCACATAGATGAGGTTATCCACGATGATGTCCAGGGCGATGTTGAGTGTTTTCGGGTCCAGTCCGGCTTTGCCCTTGACGCGGACGGGGAAGCGGAAGTGGCGCAGAACAGCGTGGTACATTTCGTGGGTGAGGATGCCCCCCATGATGCGGCATTCCAGCAGAAAGTCTTCTTCAGAAAGATGAAGTTCCAGCAGAGACTTCACCACATAGGGGTTGAGGAGTAGTACATATGAATCGTAAGTTCCTTCTTGCGGCATGATTCCTGCAACGTCCACCTCGGTAGAAAGCCGGATCTGGCATTTCTCCTCAATGAACTTGCGGGTTTCGCCAAAGAAGAAGGGCATGTAGTATTCCCAGAAGTCGGGATAATCGGCTGGAGATTTGTTAGGTGGGGGTTGTCTTCGTGCCAGTCTTTGGGCTCGGTTCAGGATGTTTTGCAGGAGCTTATCCCAATCAATCTGGGGTGGAGAGGTGGGCAGGAGCATGGTGGATGGTGGTTTTTGGGGTTGATTCGCCGGTGACGAACCTGCTGTTTGACTGGTCAGATAATAAGTGCATTGGTTCCTTGCTCTGCAGCCTGCAAATTTTCTTCTTCCCTTTCATAATCTTGTCTGGGTACCACATAGATGTTCTGGCACCAGCGCTCCAGCCGGCTCAGCGCCTTCCTGACCTTATCATCACTCTTCAGGCGGTTCTTGAGATCGTCTTCTATATTGTGCTCTAACAGCTTATTGTAGAGAGGAGCCACTTGCACCTTTCTGGGCTTGTAGTCCTGTACTGCATACTGGCTGAGCACATACCTTTTAAATCTCACAAAACCTGTTCGGATAACCCCATTTGCAAAGACTTCGTTAATGATTGCCTTCTTTATCCTGTTAAGGTCTTCCTCGTAAGTGAGCCATACGGTGTGGATTCGCCTGAAGAAGCGCTCGGCATCAGAGCGTTTGTCTGATTGGTAGCCAGCGCGTACCACCTCCAGCGCCTCGTGAAAGTACTGGATGTAGCGGGAGTTCTGCAGTGTGGAGTCTAAAAAAGTGTCCTCAACAAGTTTTTGCTTGTCCTTTTCATAAAGGGGACCCGACTTGCCACTCAGGTGTTGTTCTAAAGCTTTAAGGGTAGCGAGCACAAGCTCCTTTTCATATACCTTGCCGTCGCAGCCCGATGGAAGCTTCTCTTTGGTATTACTGTTAGAATCTCCACGAGTGCACACATACACATTGGTCTCCTTATCTGAATAACTCTTGTTACTCTTGTTCTCAAACGGGTGGAGGCGTCGCCATACCCTGCCCATGCGCTGGAGCAGCGCATCAATGGGTGCCAGCTCCGTGTAGAGCACATCCGCATCTATGTCTAAGGAGGCTTCCACCACCTGCGTCGCCACGAGTATACAGCCGTTTTGTTGCTTTTGTGAAGTGCCGTAGGTGGCAAAAACTTCCTCCAGCATGGTTTCCTTATCTCGTCGTCCCTGCATGGTGAGGCGTGAGTGCAGAAGGTGGATACAGGTTGTGCTCAGTCCTTGCCCCCTTGCCTTTTGAGAGATTTCTTCATATATCTCAACAGCTTTTCGCACTGTATTGCAGATTACAAGTACTTTCTGTCCCTTCTGGGCGTGCTGGATGATGTTGTTAATCTGGGAATCAATGGAATCGTCAATCAGCTCTATGTGATGGCGCACCAGTCCCGAAGGTACTCTGGTCTGGTAGAGGTCGTAGAATTGCACTTTAAAGCGCTGTTTCTTCAGGTTTTCCAGCTCCTCTTTTACCTGTGGGGGGAGGGTGGCGGTCATGAGCAGGACCTTGGCGCCAAATCGCAGCATGTCCTCTATGAAGCCCACGATGATACCCATGGCGACGGGGTCGTACGCCTGCACCTCGTCCACCACAACACGCGAGGTCATGAAGACCGAATAGTACTTTTCATACCCGGGGAACTTGAGCACGGCGGGGAAGACCTGGTCGCCCGTAGCGATGATGACGGGATGTGCCAGCTCACGGGCGGTGTCCAGCAAGCGTGGAATCTCGCCTTCCTCCACTGTCGCTTTCTCCAGCAGGTAGAGGTCGGCATCGGAATGGAGGAGGCTCACCCACTGGGGTTCTCCACTGGTAGTGCCTTCAAAGATTCGGCGTGCCCGGTCAAAGATTGCATTGACGGCGGTGCGCAGGGGCAGGGTGAACACACATTTACTTTCTCCGTCTACACCCCAGAGGAGTGCCAGCTCGGTCTTGCCTGCGCCGGTGGGCGCTATCACCACGGCAAGGTCGGGGTTGTCTTGCCGTATTTTGTCTAAAAGTTTCACCTGCCACATTTTGTCAGGAGGAATATTGCGGTGGCGGGATAAAAATTGCTCTACTTTTTGCGGGACAATAGCCTGTCTCACCTGCTGTAAATGCGCCTTTTCCGCATGTACCTGTTCACCTGTTTCTTCTGTTGCCGAGGCGGCGTGGTCGGCACGCATCAGTGAGCCCAGCACCAGGATGCGGAATTGCTTGCGCTGGTCGCCTTCCTGAACACGCTCGGGCAGCAGGTAGTTTGTATAGGGTACGGGTACCCATTGGTAGAGGTTTGCAAGCCGTTGACCGGCAGCCAGGGCTCTAACCACAGGATTGAGGTTTTGCGTGATAAGGCATTTAGGGGGTGAATTGCCCGGCAAAGACAAGCCAGCAAGTGCGCTGTTGAGGTTAGTGAGCAGCTGGATTATGACCTGATGCACCCATTGTCGGAATTGAGCATCTTTCTGCCACTGTCTTGCAGGTTCCTGCAATTGTTCTCCGAAGATGTACCTCTCTGCCTGTTCTGCGTGCCAGTGGTGGTATGCGATTGCGCTGAGCACTGCCGAGAGCATGTCCCCAGCAATGCTGTTGTTATTTTGCCCAGGCTTTTGCTGTGTTGCAGGGGTTTGCGCAGGTGTGCCGACTGCAGTGCTGTTGTTGCTCTGTACAAGCGTCCTGAACATCCCAAGCAGTACACCTATATTCACCGGAAACAGTGAAAGGAGTTGATGCGGAATTAATGTGGTTTGCCAGTAAAGTGGGTCGCTGGATGGCGCCGAAAAGCCTCTATTCTTCAGGCGGAGGCGCTGGAACGCCGGCAGCACTTTCCCCATATCGTGCAGGAGAGCACTCAGAATCACAGCGGTTTTGAGCAACTGGAGTTTTTGCTGAGGGGTCAGATTGCCAGAGCCCGCTCCAAATATGGAATTATTGAGCAGGGCTGCTTCCAGATAGGTCAGAATGGCATGGGCTTGCTGGAGCACATCGCGAATGTGTTCCTCAAGTGTGATGGGTTGTCCTGTAGCGGAATGGTTAGCGCTCTTTGCCCAGATGTTGTGTGTTGAGGTGTTGTGGGTCATGGCTAACCAGTCATTTTGGTGAGGAATACAGGAAAGGGAGTGAAATTTTCGGAAAGGTCCGGGTCAAGAAAGATGAGGGGAGAGGAGGGTGGAGAAAATGCCGCTGACGGAGAGATTTCAATATTTCCATCGCTCAGGAAAACCTCTCTGTAATGGAAGAGGCGTCGCCCATCCGCCAGCGCATAAAATGTGGGAATTCTATAGCGGAGACCTCCGATGCCATAGGCATCAGACACCTCTCTGGGCACCCAGTGGAAGCGATTTGTACTGATGGGATGAATATCCTCCCACGGGCGCAAATTAACTGTTGGCACCTGCTCCTCCTCAATCACCACCCAGTCTTCGGCTCTGCCCAGGTGTAGCGGGTAGAGACGTTGCTGGCGCTCCAGCTGCTCTTTTAATTTGCTTTGGTTTTGCCCCGTTCCTTTGAAGAGGTGGCAGATGGCGCAGGCTCCGCAGGCAGGCGGACATTCTTCTGTGGAAGCGTTCGTTGAACTGTTACCCCTTTCGGGGATGTTCTTCAGTTTTTCCCATACACCCGCCAGTCTGCCATCGTTCTCTATGGCGTACTTGATAAGGTAGAGGAAGCGCCCGCAGTTGTGCTGGCTACCGATATGGATGATGAGGTGCACATCGTTGAGGATGTCTATGGATACGGGTTGTTGATAGCCGGGATGTTCAGCGGTGAAGTCTATGATGCGGTTGGTCTCGCTGCCGAAGCGGTCTTTATGTTTTTCAGCATTCAGGTTGCGGAACCAGGTGTACTCGGTGGTTTTGGTGGCGAAGGTGCCGACAATGGAGAGCTCCAGCTGGTGGACCAGCTCGTGGTAGAGGAGGGAGCTGATGTCATTTTGAGGGTCAGGACCCCTGCTTTGGTTTGTGGCGGGCGATGGCTCGCTGCCGTTCACCTGCGGATTTTGCGCCCATATTTTGCTGCAGACGGGGCACTGGCAGGGCGCCCCCTCGCCGTGCAGGTTGCGTATTCCCAGCAGGTTGCACAGCAGACCGATGACGGTGGAGTAGGGAGGTAGGGCGAGCGTATGTCGGCGCTGGTAGGCGTAAGGTACGCGCCAGTGTGCCTGGGGCATGTAAAGCAGGAGGCGAAGGGCGGGTTTGTATGTGGTGCCACCAATCATTGCTGGTTTTCTTTAAGGGAGATGGTGAAGTTGAGTATGGCATTCACTGAAACTGGTATGTTCCTGTTTTTGGGAGCCAGCATGGCAATGGTCTCAAGTTCAATCTGGTGGGGATTTTCTTGCACTTTAAACTTGAGCAGTGAATAGATAATGCTTACGTTTTCATCCAACCATGTGACGTTACGCTCAAAACTTGCCTTTAGCTGGATGGCAAATTCCTGCCACTTTTCTTTTAATGAATCAGCGGAAATTGCTTCATTAGGCGAGAATAATGCCTGAACATTGTCATAAATGTCTGCACTCCAGTTCCTGCTGGCAATCTTTGCAACTAGCTGATCAGCCAGTGCATGATGCGCCTCCTCATCGGACAGAACCAATATTTCTGCCGGAGCCATCTCTTTGCAAGTTACTTCCAGCAACTTTTCAAGGGTTTTCCGTATTGTGCTCAGCCTATTCGTTTCCTGCGGACTGTGAAGTTGTTGCCTGTTCATGTTCCCTTAGTTTTTGGTGCAGGAGGTTTGCGATTTGCTCGTACCAGGTTGAATTCCCTGCAAAGATTATGCCAAAGTCTTTTCTGATTTTTCCCAGTTCGTTTTGCAGGTCTTCTTTCACCTGTTCCTGTGGATGTTCTGAGTCGGTTACTTCCCTCACCATCTCACTCACTATGTCGGGACTCAGTATAACCCATACCTGTTTTGAATTTTTCTCCGAGCCGGTTTTTTGTGGTGGTAGCCATCCGTTTTGAAGTGCTTCTTTGAGGGCGGTTTTTATTTTGGCGGGTTCTCCCGCGCAGGCGTTGTTAAGGAAGGGGTCAAAGATGGGTACGGGCACCTGCGCCAAGCCCACTACCGCCAGGTAACAGGGTTCAATAAGCACCTTGTGTATGGCTTCCAGCACTTTCTGGAGGCGCCTCTTCCATTCCTTAAACTCCTGATCTTGATTTTGATCCTGGTCCTTGTCCTTTAAGAGTAGTTCATCCCTTCCTTGTCCGGAAGGGTCGTGGTCGGTGAGCCTGCCCAGTCGGGCGACATCTATGGTGAAGGAGACCTTCCAGCAGTCGGTGCCCTCCTTGTTTCCAGCGGCACTCCCGCCACCTCCGCCACCTGCCTTCCAGCAGTCTGTGCCGTTTCTTTCATCTCCACCTATTTTCACCATCTTGGTCAGTCCCACGACGCTCTTTCGGGTGCGTGGCGGGTCAACTGCGGTGTACATATAGCCGAAGAGGTCCAGCTCGGCGCACAATATTATGAGGCATTCTTCGCTGGCATTGACTTGGAATTGCATTGTGCCCCTATGTCTGGTTACAGGTGCATCAGCAAAGGGTTCGGGGCATCCTGGCGGATTTGCGTGGCGTGTGCGCAAATATCGCCAGAGCAGATAGCGGAGGTTGCCTTTGGAGATGAAGCGGAGAGGTCTCCCCGCCTGCCTGAGCGTCTGGAGATGGAGGGGGACTTCTTGTGGCTTGACCTTGAAAAGGTTTGCCAGATGCTTGCACCACATTTCTTTGTTGCGGATCAGGATTGTTCCGATGGGGTAGAGCCAGTGGGGCATGGCAGTCATGGATTGATTAGATTCCTCTGGTTTTGATGACTTTGTATCCTTTTCTGCGCCAGTAGCGTTCTCTTGTTCGCTCCAGTTGATGGGCGCGAGCGGAAGCGCGTGCCTGGCTTCTGTGTCGGGAAAGCACCTTAGGTCCCCATATTTTGTCTCTGTCGCAGTTCCAGTGCTGGAGTTCTTTGGTTTGTTTGACGCAGTGGTATTTGGTCAGGCGAGTTTCAGGGTCTTTGGATACGCCGTAGTAGACCTGCTTTTTCCTGCGGTTGACGAGCAGGTAGACTTTGTGTGTTGTCATGCTTGTGGGATTTTGACGCCTTTATGTAAATATACAAAGTCCCATGAAAAATTTTTCTCTGCACCGCCTCAATTTTCGTCAATCCGAAGAAAAAAGTTTTTGCAACCCACTCTGCCCGGGCGCATTTCGGCGCCAAGCTCTGTGGCAGCACACTTTGTAAGTGCCCGCGCTCCCTGAACCGGTAGAGGCAGGCGTCTGCACACAGGTTTTTCTTTCCGGGACACATCATCCGTTACACACTTTTGGCTTTGACCAGTCTGTCCTTGACCAGCTGAACTACAGCCCGATACACCGCTGCGCGTTCCGGGTCATCCAGTCCCAGCACATCAAATATTACCTTATCCAGTTCGTATCGGTCTGGCGAAGTTTTCTTCACCTGGGCAAGCAATTGCTGGTCGCTCAGTTGTTCGGGGTTCACATGCTCGTAGGGGTGCTCGGGATGGGGACATCCTTTTTCCCTGCAGAGTTGAAAGCCCAGCTCTTCAAAGATGCTGCGGATGGGGCGGGTCGCGAGGCGATTGAAGGCGGAGAGGAGACGCTGATGTTGGTCGGTGGTAAGGCTCTTTGGATGAGGCAATAATATTCTCCTTCCCTCCGGTCCATAGAATGTGAGCACCCCTTCCGCTTGATTCACTCTGCCGAAAATATTTGCCATCACTCCAAATAAGGTGGAATTAAGTAGTCCTCCAAAGAGTGACAATTGAGTAGTTTTTAAACTTGTAAGAAAGTAATAAGTGTGGTCTGTGAGAAACAAAGCGGGATTCACTGGCAAATCGAATTTATGGTCAAAAAATTGTCTTACAAGAACTTGTGCGTCAGGCAATTGTGGCAACTCCCACCACCATTGTCTGTTGGCGCAGGTAGGGCGTCTGTGGTAGCCCTGTTGTTGTCCCCACCGGATATATGCAGCAGCGAGCGGATAACCCCGCCAGGGCTGTTTCGCCCCTCTCTGGATACGTTGACGGACATCTTCTGGAGGCATGAACACAAGGTAGCGCAGGTCTTCCAGGCGGACCCGCAGCGTCTTGATCTCCCGCGGGCTTTTGATGACGGGGCGGAGCCAGGCGGCTTCAATTTCGCCTTCCCAGCCGGCACTGTTTTTCACCCGGACTGGCGCCTTCGGGTCCCTCTCCCGTAGTTTTGCTACTTCCTTCACTGTTCGCCCTACTGGCTCCAGGTAGAAGAACTCGTTGGCGCCGGTCTTAATGCCGAAGCGGACTTCGGCGATATCGCCCAGTCGGACCAGTTTGCCTTTTCCTTTCTGCAAAATAGTGAAGTAAATATCCGGGGCACGTAGGTAAGTTCCACCCCACTTGTCTGTGGGTTTGAGGTGGGCAAGGGGTATGCGCCTGACACGCAGGCGCTCCCCTCTGAGCGCGAGGGACGAGATCTGGGGCGTGATTTTTTTAAAGGTTGTAGAATGGATCTGGTGGCAGATGTCTGGTTCCAGGAGTTCTCGGAAGGGCATTCTTACTGCCACGAAGTCCACATGTTCGTTTTTCTTCTCGGTATTGCTGCGGTGTTGGGAACGTGGCTGTTCTGCTATCACGATAACCGTGTTGATGGATGCCTGTGGGAAGGCACGCCACCGCAAATTGTCAATTACTTTTTTGAGTCTGCCATAGTCTATGAAGAACTCCTTAAGGTCTTTGCCAAAGTCCACATCCAGCCATGAATTGGACGAAATAAAGCAAAATGTTCCTTTTTCGTTGAGCAGGCTCATGCCTGCAAAATAGAAGTACACATAGTAGTCGGCGCGCTTGCTGAGTGTACGCCCATGCATATAGCTGGGGTACCAGTGGCGGACAGATGCTTCCAGCAGCCATTTGGGTTCTTCAATCTTTTCCTGGCGCAGGTATGGCGGATTGCTAATCACGATGTCAAACCCGTTGTCTGCACCGGGGAACTCGGCAGGGAAATGGAAGGTCCTGGCTTTGGCGAGCGCCTGATAAACTTCTCTTATGTCTTTGTTTGCCTGACGGGCAAGTTCGTAAGCCAGCACACAGTCAAAAATGGTTTTGAGCAGTTCAAGGAGGTGGTCTAGCTTTTGGAGGAGGGTAGTGTCGCGCTTTGCCCTTGCCGTTTCTACTGTGCGTTCCAGTGCGCTCAGTATCTCTTTCAGTACTTCATCAACTTTCTCCTGAATGGCTTTGTTTTCAGCCGAAGAAAATGAGGAAAGCTGGTCAATGAATTGCCTGAGTAGAGAAGCCAGGGAATTTCCTGGCAGGTAGCCAGAAATGGCTTTCCATATAGATGTTCGTTGACGTCTGGTTGGAGCTTTCAGGTATTTGTATATGGTGTTGAACAATAGTTTTTTGTCTGGGTGGCTTGATCCCTTTGCTTTTTCTGACATGACGGGCAACAGGACTTTATCAATTTGGGCAGTGCCCAGAATCAGTGTAGCCTGGACGAACTCACTGGTTTTTCGGAACCCCAACAGTGAATTTCCCTGTCTAATGTTGTATCGCAGGACGGGCACCTGCAGTTTCTTAATCCATGCTCTGTATTCCTGGTCGGTGATTTGCTCTTTGCTCGCAAGGGATGAACCACTCTCTTTTTCTTCTGCCCCTGAGATAGTTCTGGCAAAAACCCACAAAATCAACCTGAAAATGGCGATATGCTGCGCACGGGGAGAAATATCCACTCCATACAGGTTCCGAACTACTATGTCCATTGCAATATTGCGTTCGTTTTTTTCTTCGCATTCCAAGCTGTTGAACAGATCCAGCAATTTTTCACCGCATCCTACCAGGAAGGCGCCAGACCCACAGGCAGGGTCAATAATGCGTATGTTTCGCAGGTCATTGCAGAGCTGTAGTCTGTCTTCCCTGTCAATTGTGCGCAACACTTCTTTAATCTTATCTATGTCAGGACTACCATAAAGCATACAGGCTATCTTCTCGTCCAGTCCATGGTTTTGTAGCCACCGGCTCAACCAGTTGTGAAACGCTTCTTCTACCATGAAGCGGATTGTGTCCCACGAAGTGTAGAATATTCCGTTTTTGCGGCGGGTTTCCGGGTCGGTAAGCAGCTTCCTGATGTATTCTGCGCTGATTTTTTGCTTGCCCGTTTTGAAAGACTGCTCTATGATAATCAGCACTCCTGACAGTTGTTCGTAGATGTAGGAGAGGGTTTCTGGTGTGATGCCAATGATGGCGTGTGTTCCTTCGCCTCTGTCCACAAAAGACCATGGCACGCTGAAGAGCATCTCCAGGAATTGAGAGAAATATGTACGGGACTGCTGTTTGTTTTTCACGAGGCGGAAGAATGTGTCTACAAATTCTTGCTCTTTTGGCTCATGTACAATAAACAGGTCGGTATCCACATGGGGGATTGCGACTTCTATAGCTCCTTTTCCGAGCGGGATTTGGCTCCACAGGTTTTTGTGTGGAGTTTTGCTCAGTGTTTCCAGGAGGTCTTTGAGCAGGTGCGGGTTTTGGGTCAGGTGGTTTTTGAGGTTTTCCCAGAAGATGTCGCCGAAACCTATTCGGTAGTAGTTGCCGTTGACGGGCAGTCGGATCATTCCACCACCTGTGAGGATGAAAAAGCCCAGTGTTCGGAAGATGAGGTTGGCGGTGTAGTAAAAAGCTTCGGCTTCGTTGATTCCGCACTTGTTTCCTGCGGGTATGCCTGCATTTTCGTATACATCCAGCAGGGATGCGTACTGGGAGTAGTGTGAGCGTTTTACGGCTTTTCCGCGTTTGCTTATATGCTTTATGCCGAGGATGAGGTCTGCCAGGTGTTGTGTGATGACTTCGCCACGCAGGAATGCGTCAAAGTTGCCGGTGTCTGCTATGGTGCAGAGGTCGTCAAGGTAGTGGTTCAGGACTGGGGAGGTGAGGTAGAGGTCTACGGGTCCCTGTCGTCGCCAGCGTACTGCTCTGTGGGTTATGGTTTCTTTATAGTACCGGAGCAGCTGGCATTTTTCGTTTCCGCTGGCTTTCAGTTTTCCCAGCAGGTCTTTTACGCTCAAAGGAGGGCTTATGTTATTCGGGTCTGGATCTTGTTCTGCAATCACTATGAGGATATCCTGAATTGGGCTTTCTCCTGCAGACTGGATTTCTGCCCAAAGTGTGCTCTGGTCAAACTCACGCAATTTTATCTTTTCTACTTCTTCGCTGCGGGAAGCGTAGACGATGCACTTCTCTCCCAGGGCATTGACTACCACAATCATGGTCATTTGAGTTTGAGTTCAACATGGTGGGATGTCTGCTGAGCCCTCTGTGTTTTGCGGAGGGTTTGGACTGTCGGGAGCCAGCTGTTCGGGTTGGGTGGTGTCAGCTGATAGCCTGATGAGTTGAGCAGGTGGGTGAGCTTCTGCCAGAGCTCTGTGTTTTGAATGCTGTTCACATTGGTGCTGGATATTGAGGGGATAAGCGTGTAGGAAGCGACGGTTTGTGTGCCCTGTGTCCTATCTGCACTATTATAGGCAATGTTTGCTTCCACCTGCAGGCTGTTGTGATTGTTACCGAGTGCGTACTGCACTTTGAAGGCTGAACTGGTGAGCTGGGTGTTGTGAGTCAGTGCAGGCAAAAGACAGTTCAGTTGTTTGTAGGTGAGAACCGGGTTCAGGGCGAATTGATTGTTTGGCTGTGTCTGGTTCAGGAGCCCTATTCGTACCAGTCCCTGCACGATTTGCTGATCTATTTGCTGGGATGTTTTGCCTTTGCTCTGGTTGTGGTATTCATCCAGGATGGCAAGGAGGATATCTGCCACGAGGGGGTCGCTGCCCAGTGCCTGTGGAGAAATAGCGGTAACGGGTGTGGGCTGATACTGTGTGGGATTGACGATTCCCAGGGTGACTTCCACGCCGACAAGGGTTAACAGGGCGAGCAACCGGTTCTTAGCCCTGTTCAAAATGTTGGCTATGGTTTGCTGTACGAAGGGGTCGTCGGGAACGATGAAGAAAAGGTCTTTGCTAAGTGCTGAGTAATCTGTAGTACTGGCAATCCTGTCAGCATACCATTTGAGGCGGAGGGTTCGTCCTGCTCGCTGGACCACACGCACCGGGTTGAACTCAATATCGTAATTGATAAAGACTTTTGCCTCTCCCATATTGACGCCTTCTGAGAGTGCGTCGGTGGTGAGCAAAAAGTCAAATTTTCCGCTGGTGAATTGCTGTTCTATTTGCTGGGCTGTTCTGTTGTCTTTATTAGCCCAGTATGTTTCGGCTGTCCACACAAAGGGAATACTGTTTTGCTTCTTCTGCAGGTACCAGTTAAGGTAACACACGGTGTCTTTAAAACTGGAGAACAGGAGTATTTTGGGTGGTTGGTTGTTTGCTGGTTGGCGGCTGGTATATTGCTGGAGCACGCCCGAGACCAGTCGTTCAATCTTTGGGTCAATTGCTTTGCAGGCATAAATATCCCTCAACACATACAGGACTTTCGTATAAACTTCAATCAGTTGATTGAGTTCGTTCTTGACCGTGTTTTTCACATCCTGGAATAACTGTTGCAATGCAGTCAGTTTGCTTTGTCTTATTGCGCAAAATACAAATGCTGCATTACTGAAGGTCAAATAGGCTTCTTCTGGTAAATCCTGGATTGCTGCGTCTAAGTCAGAAAGTGAGGATCGGGAAGTCTTTTTTCTGCGGGCTGGGAGTACCAGAGCAAGCAGCCGTGTAAGGGACCACTCACTTGTTGTCCCTTCATCTACTTCGCGTCGCAAATCTTCCACTTTACTTACCGTCTCCTCGTCTATTTGGTCAGCGATTTTGTGTACGAGCCTGTCAATTCCGTCTTTTAAAAGGTGCTGTGTAATCTTGGCGATTCGGGATTTGATTGTCTGGCGGGGGTCTATCTCCTGGTCTGATTCTTCGTCAATTGCATAGGCTTCCAGTTCTTCACTCTGGTGGGAAAGTACATCTGCTATTTTGTGCAGTGCGCATTGATCTTGGAGGTTTGAACAGGCGTTCAGTGCCACCTCCATAGCCCAGTAGCGCAGAATCAGTTTCTCCAGACTTTTGCAAAAGGCGTACAGGCTGCTTTCCAGTCTTTTGGCAAGAATGATTTTGTAGACGATGGCGAGGTTGCTGATGCGGTCGGGGTCAAACCACACGCCCTTGTTATGGTGTGCATGCACGCCTACCGGTGGAAGAGCAGTGCCGTGTTTCTGCGAAATTTCAAATGTCTGGTCGCATATCTGTACCTGGTCTACAACAGTTTCAGGTTGATACTCTTGCCCATGTGGGAAGAATGCATAAGGATAGTAAGAGAGGTTGGGCAATATCTTTTCAACGAGCTGCCAGATCTCAGATAGTGGATGTTTGCGAGGGATGCGATAGGGAACCTGTCGCTGATGAACAAGGTCATCAAACAGGGAAGAATACCCTTTCTGTTTCGCTCGCGTTTGCAAAACATTTATATTGTTGTCAAAACTCTTGAGCCGATTCTGAGGTAAGAGGGCTTTCAAACTGGAGGGATAATCAAAAATATGGAACCAGTCTGTGCGGACTATGGCTTCCTGCCTGAATTCATCAAGCAATTGTTGCACATTCTGCTTTTGTGCTGTTTGTCCTTTTAACATCTGCTGATAAGCGCTGTTGAGGTGGGCGGAGAGCTGACATATTCTTGGTGCACTCTGTTGCAGATGCCTGGCATTGTAGAGGCGCACCAGATGATAGCCCAGTTCCATCTGGTTGAGGATGTCTTCCAGAGAAAGGTTCAGGGGAGTGGCAGTACTCAAAATGCCTTTGAAATCCAGTCCGTTCTGATAGCAGAATTCACTGAGTTCTTTGCAGAAGTTTCTGAGGTTTCTGAAGCGGAGTGAATTCTTGTTGCGGAAGTTGTGGGCTTCGTCTACAATGAGTATCATTCCCTCAAGGCTTCGCAAACGTTTTTGACATCCTTTGCGCAAATTGTCAATGCTGGCTGGTAAGCCTGTGTGCTGCGTACTTTCTTCTTCCTGGAAGTAGGACATTGGGATTACCCATACCTCGCTATTTGCGCCTTTAGCAAGACCTTGTCTGGCAAAATTTGCTGTTCTATCCTGTATGGTGTTGCCTGGCAGGTTTCCAATATGGTCAATTTTGACCTGCTGGAGATGCCCCAATCTTTGTTTCAGCACCTGATACCAGCTGCTGTTTGAAGCGTTACCTCCTGCTACTGATACAGGTGCCACTACGAGTACCAGCCACTTCTTTCGCCTTTTGGGAGAGGGTTGTGTTTGCTGGTGGGGGCTTAGAGGATAATGTGCTGATAGCCCTTGATCAAAAGCTATCCTGAGCACTTCTGCCACCACATGCGTTTTACCAGCCCCTGTGGAGGACGCCAGGAATACCCCTGAGTGTCTCTCTGTGAGGTATATGCATCTGTTCTTATCCAGTTCTTGAAGGATGGTCAGGTCTCTATTGGGTGCGATTCTATGCAGGTCTAAGAGCCAGACGATTGTTGCCAGCAGGTCAAAGGGCGGTGCAGCAGCTGTTACTGGTTGCAGGGGATGCGTGGTTGCAGTGGTGGGCAGGCGGGGTATTAAATGACGAGGTATTGCCTTAAAATCCTTGACTAACTTGTCGTTTTCCCACACGCGTTCAAAGTAATCTTTCAGTTGAGGGCACAGGTTATCTGGCGCTTTCACCATGCATTCATACTCTTCGGTGAGTCCGGTTTTTGAAAGGTTGCAAGAGCCTACCAGTGCCAGTTCGCCATTAATGATGAATACTTTCGCATGCACTTTGAAGGCGGGCTCGTGTATAAGCTTTGGTACCCCAAATTCAATCATGCCCTTATTCACGAGCTCTCGGAGTGCCGTGATATATTCTTTTCTGGCTTCACTGTCATCGTGTGGTATGGGCAGGCGTCTCAACCATGTACCTGAAGAAGCATCTTCCTCAGGTGCTCCTTCTGCCAGCCAGTCAAAGAAGTCCTTTGTAGCCCAGCTTGTCTCGTTGTGGAAGATAATTCTGACTTTAACATTCTTATCTCCGTGTTTCTTTGCAAACTCATAGAGCGCTTTGAAGAAACGCAATACTTCGGTACACAGCCAGAAATAGCCCATCATAATGTCTATGAAAAGTTTGCCTTCTCTGTCATATTTTTGGGGGAGGTATTCAAGGATGTGTACCAGTGCGGGCGTTCCAGGTTCGTTGGTAAGAATTGCTTTACCATTGAGGATATCTTCAATTTGAGACTGAATATTTTGATGATTCATGAGTGATTTGAATTTTTCTTAAGATGATTTCAAATTCTGACAAACAGGAGAACACGAAGTGTGCAATTTTTTTCTCAGATGTATGCACTACTATTCTTTGCTGCGGATCAGGATTGTTCTGGTGGAGTAGAGTCAGTGGGTCGTTCATTTCCGTTCCTGCCTATTACTATCTGCAGGTCTGAACAGCGAATTAATTTTCCTCTTGTACTCTACAATGTGTTCGGGTATTCCCTGAGGCACAGGCACTATTTTACTTTTAATAAGCAAACCATACATTCTCATCTGAGATAAATATGCCCTGTACAGGAGGGCAATGTCCACTCTTTTTTTATTTTCCATCCTGGCTATTTCCTGTTCGTAATTCTTCCATTTTTCCATTCTGATGCGGTAAACTGTTTTATTCTGCTCCTCCATCGCTTCCGTTTTTCCCTTCATGAACTCATTATCTTTCAGACAACATTTTTTGGATCAATTTTTATAAAATTGATTTCGAAGAAAGAAAGCAGTTCGTACCGGTTTACCCTGTGGCGCTCATGAATCAGGTTGTCCCTCATTCGTGTCATGTATTTCTCTGGCATCTGTCATCTCAAGGCTTCGGAGGACAGCGTTGATCGTCTTTTTATCTTGGACAAAGTCCTCAAAGCGCATTCCATACACAAACTCCTCAATATCATTCACTGAGGTAATAATATCCAGCAGATAGTCCTTGTATGTACGCTTCATATCACCACGAGTTCTTGCAATATGTACCTTCCAATATGAGGTTTCAGTGCTTTTCGGGAGACCAGGTCTACTCTCCTTCCCAGCAACTTGCCAAGATACTCTTCCAGCTCCAGGAACTTGAATAGTCCAATTGGTCTTTCAAATTCTCCCAGTATATCCACATCGCTACTGTCATCTGCTTCTCCGCGCACAATAGAGCCAAAGATGCCAATCTGCTTGATCCCGTATTTTTCCTTAAGCTCGCGTTTATGCTTTTTGATAGTCTGGATTATTTCCTTCAGACGATTCTTGTCACTCCCCTGCATGGTATTCATGGTTTTGGATAGGGTAGGCTCGGATGCCCGCTTTATTTTCTCTTAAACTGTCAGTCGCTACTATTGGCTGAACCATTCCCTTCTGATTGCAGATGCTTCGCCCATTTCGGCCATACCTTCTCTTCAAAGTCTTTCCATCCGCACCCCCTGAATACTTTAATGTCGTCTATTGTGGTACTGTGCGCCTTGCAGTAATTCTCTCCGATTTGAATAGTCTTAATAGCTGGGTCTTCTATATCCACCCGGGAACTTGCCCAGTAAATGTACACAGGTGCGTTGCCACCCTTAAACACCCATCCGTTTCTCAGCACATCCATAATCCCTGAGACCTTTACCATCCCGGTATTTACATCCACATACGCCCTGATGAGGCTATGCGCCACGGGCACGGGCACCTTCACAGGCACCGCCAGGAAGAAAATAGGCACCAGGGTGTTGAGCTCGCCACTGGACTGGGCAACCAGTCCGTTGTGGAGGGCGCGCAGGACGGCAAGGATGCGCGAGAGTTTTATTTGCTTATCAGTTAGCTCCCATTTAACAGCTCTGCGCTTTTCATCTATTAGAACTCTACCCTTCAGATTGGGCAGAGGTATCTCTTCCTTCCATTCCCATCCATTACCTGAACTCGAGGCGGGCTTAGCAGTAATCTGCCTTAATTGAGCATGCTGTATACAGTGCAAATAGGTGGTGCTCAGAAGCAAAGATTGTTCTTCCTTATTGTATTCACATTTGCCACCCAGAAGTTTTATGCGATACCAAACTTCTTTTTCTTTTTTATTTACCTCCTTAATTATTTCTTTTTTCTGAAGCAGGTCTTCTTGTGTGGAATCTATTTGGATATTGCCCTCCCCTTTCAGTTTGTAGCCATATCCTTTCCATGGGGTTTTATTGATTTTAGCTATCTTGTCCCTACGACCAATGCTAATCAAGTTACCAGAAATAATCAGAAACTTCTCTTCATTGTTCCAAATTATATAAGATTCTCCCTTTTCTTGTTTTAGTTTTGTAATCTTATATCCCTCCCAGTCTTCAGGATTTTGAATCCATTCACCAAGTTCTTCCGGAAGAACAACCACATTTTTTTCATCTTTGTCTCCGTTTTCTCCTATTTTAACTTTATCTATATCTATCTTGGCAACCTCACCATATTCATTAGTCGGGAAAATTACCTCTGCGCCTTTGGCGATGAATATCTTAATTGTTTTACTTTGCTGGTCCTCCTCAACGCTATCTACTATCCACACATCTGTACCCAGACGTCCCACATCTATAGTGAACGAACTGAGATATAAACTAAAATGTTCTTCCTTGCTGTACGGGTTAGGATTAGCATTTGCTCGCCGAGCCAGGTCATGGTTTGCATAAAACGCCATGTCACCCTGATAAGCTTCCAGTGCAACTGCTTTGGTGATTCCCACAGGAGATTTTCTTGCGAACGACTTGTTTCCGGGCGTGAACATATAGCCAAACAGGTCTAACTCCTCGTAGTCTAATATAGATGCCCTCTCCAGGTCAAACTGCACAACTTCACCCGACTTGGATACCGGCGCTGGCTTCCACTCTTCGGCTCTTCTCAGTGTTTCCCAGAGGTAGTGCCTGAGCGCTGGCTTACCTATGAAAGAGTGCGTCTTACCGCTCTTGACCAGCTTCTTAATAGACAGAATATTCCCACCTACTTTCTCGTCGCGGTTCAAGGCATGGGCATCCCAGATGACGGTGACGGTGATGTGGAAGGGTTGTTTCTTGTTGTTGTTCCCGTTAGCTGTCATGGCTCGTGGATTTTGGGGGTTTTGAGGAAGGTTTTCGGGATTTATTACTGGGCTTCACTGTTTTCGGATTGTCCACTGGATTGTCCACTGCCGCTGTAGAGGGCTTGCTGAACGCCTGTAAGGTAGGAAAGAACGAGGGTGGCGAAGTCGGCGTGGTCGTAAATAGGCTTGAATGCCCGGGCTAAGTCTTTGGGGAAGGGTTTCCCACGGGCAACAAATACACGAAGGATACCGTAGAATACCTCTTCACGCTTACCAAGGCGTGTGAGCTCCATAAGCCGATATAGAGAGTTTTCCATACCCTCTTTGACTTCTCTGGGTGCCGTGAATCCCTTTTCTCTGAGTTGTTCAGCCAGCACGCTTACCATTTCGGGCTTCCTTTCCTGTTGAATCTGGCGTACCTGGTCCTGAAAGTCCTTGTCTCCACTGCTTTCAGCTACCTGCAGGGCGATGTCCAGCAAGTCAATCGCTTTTTGCCAGGCTTCATCCAGCCTTCTGAAGAGCTCCTTCAACTGTGGAGCGAGTTTATGAATGTCTTGGGGCTTGCTGATTTGTTGGTACAGCTGGTTAAGCAGGTTTTCAATTGTACTGGATTGTTGTTGGTGTTGTTGTTGGTTCATGGTCAGTGGATTTTGAGGGTTTCTCTGATGTGGGCATGGAGGAGTAAGAGCTGGTGAGCGATGTTAAGGAGTTTTCTCTTTCCGGCAGAGGAGCTTTTAAGGATTTCCGGGTCGCGGCTGGCGTTATATGGGAGCCACTCTCTGATGTACTCTCTTTCCGGGTCAGAGTAATTTTCCTTCCTTGTAATTCTGATAAGCCGGTACCCAACTTCCAGGAGCATATCCCATTTCTGGTCCAAGACATGCCTCAATATAGTAAGTTCCTTGATTGCATTGAGCTTATGTGCAATTTCGCGATTATTGAGTATCAGGACAATTTCCCCTGGTACTGTAACGAATTCAATCTTATCACCTCGCTTGACAACCACTTCTACATTATGAGCTGTCCATCGGTGTAGGGTGAGCTGTTCACGGATAGTAGCCTGGACGAGTGATAGCCCAAGTATTTCACGGATTGATTTGGTTCTGCGCAGTACAGTTTGTACCTGCAGGTTCAAAAGCCATATAACCTTGAATGAAGGGGAATTAACAAAAATATGTTCATTGTGTTGCATATCGGTTAATCCGAGAGGAGCGAAAAGTAATAAGTAAGCGCAAAGGTGGCAAATGGGTAGTACAGTGTTCAAATTCCATGCGGCATTTGGCGATTCTGTCAGTGCTGAACCCATTTTCATGTCCAGTATTCTATTGTTGAATTCTGAAATGCCTTCAAAAAATTTCTGGGGCACACCTTGCGCAATCAGAGATGCTTCGTCTACATGTAGTGGATGTACACAAAATGAACAAGTGGAGTTAGCAGTGGTTGCGGTTGCAAGTGAGCTAATAAACAACTTCAGTTTAGTTCTGTCCCAGCTTCCCTGCCAGAAGTTCGGATGAAACTTGTTTTTACCTGTCACTTTAAGTTCCTTCTTGGTGTCTGAAAAATGCAGCTGGTTATATTTTGAGCTAACTGTCAAGAAAATGTTTCTGTCTAATTTGACACATCCATTTGTCATAAAACCTGTTACATTATATCCGAAATCTTCCTCCAGCACCCTCAAAAACCCGATCACGCCAGCGTTGTAGAGCCAGTGTCCGGGGTAGAGGGTGAGGGGTGTGGTGGAGAAGGTGTTAATAATATTCATGGAGTTGTAGATTTCAGACGTTTGCTTTACCACTCACTAGTTGGAGTCACTACTTTATGTCGTGAAAGGGGTAGTGGCTCTTGTTTATTAAGCGGGCCATAACATCTCATAGTTATTCTTTTTCTCTGTGAGAGGGCTCGATATGATGGTCCTATTTCAAGGGTTAGTAATTGGGTTGTGCTGCTATTCAGATTTACACAATTGTGCAACTGTTGTTCTGACAATATTCCATACTCCCCACCAATGGTATCTTTGCTCTTAACCATTGCTATTAGGCATAAATATACGGGATACTTGTACTTCTTCTTGGCATTCATTAATTTCTTGCTATCTTGCGGTGTCCAACTGTAAGTATAGTAGATATTTCCCGCCCTTTTCTTAGATTGCCTGAACTTGGGCGATTTAGAGTATTTGAACATAACTATTACACTTTTCTTGTTACCTTCTATGATGCAAATGTAACTGTCGCCAGTTGCTTCTACGAGACTGATTTTATTAGCTCGAATGAGGACAGAAAAAAGCGCACCACCCAGCAATAAGTCGCTCATCTTTACAGTTGGGCGTATGTTCATTGCCATTTGTCTGACCGATTTTGTTGTTTCGCTCTTTTAGAGTCTGACGTGAATTGTTGCATGAGGCAATTTGCTTTGATGTTACTTATTAGAATCGTTTGGATGAAAGTTAAGGAGGCTTGAACGTGACAAACGTTTACTTGTAAATGAACTCTACTGCCCGCCCTCTCCAGCACCCTCAAAAACCCGATCACGCCAGCGTTGTAGAGCCAGTGTCCGGGGTAGAGGGTGAGGGTTTGTTGGGATTGGGTATTGTCTGGAGGGGGCGAATGTGGGTTGAAGAGCATACTGGTTAATGGTTGTGCGGTTTGAGGTTTTCCTCGGGGAGCCATGGATTGACGGGATTTTGCTGCTGTTGTTGATGGGGATCGCTGGTGAGGAGTTCAATCATGCCGAAGCCCTGGGAGCGTCGCGAGCCCAAGCCGGTCTGCAGGAAGAGGTTGAGGAGCTGGGGTGGGGCGGACAGTCGGAATTGTCCAGTGAAGGCAGGGAGTTTCATGGGCTGTCCGTTGAGTTTTTTGAAGAAGTGCTGGATGAGGGTTGCGCGGGCTTTGCTGGGGATGGGTGTGAAGTGGACGTGGGCAGTGTCGGCGATCAGGTGTGGTGCCAAGTGTTTGACCTGTTCGTGGATGGCGTGGTGGAAGGCGTGGTAGAAGGATGGGTCGCCCCGTGTGTTGTTCCCGATGCCGCCAATGGGTACGAGGTATCGGTTGGGGTTGTTGACGTCGCGGATGAGGATGGGTGAGAGGGTCTGAAAAATGGCGGTGGACGTGTGGATGGGTTGGGGCGGACGTACGCGCACATCGGTGATCAGCCAGCCGTTGAGGTAAAAGGCATCAGGGTTTTGGCGCAAGTGCATACATGCGTTGTAGACGGCGATGAAGAGTTCGGGGTCGCTCGTGCTGAAAAGAAAGGTTGTTTGGGGTGTGGGTGTGTAGATTCGTTTCTGGTGGAGGTTGATTCGTGGTTTTCGGATCATGAGTGCGAAGGTGTAGGGTTTGACGCGGCGTGTTCCCCACCAGAGCTGGTAGAGAGTTGGGCTATAGCGGTGTACTGCCCATTTGATGAGGCTGAGGAATAGGGGTCGGTAGTCTAAGGGGAGAAACCACTGTTTGCGGTTGGGTGAAAAAGACTGAGGGGTTGCGGACAGGCGGACGTGCAACCGCATGGCTCGGCACTTTTGGTTAACTTACAAACAAATTTTCGTTTGCGAATGGTTGTCCCGAATTTCTTTAATTTCCTGGGTTGTTGCGAGCTGAGGATTGGAGGCTGGTTGGGTGGGGCAAAGGGTGAGAATAGAGCAGTTTGTGCGTTTTACTTTATTCAGAAGAAGAAAAAAGGAGTGGGGTCATGGATGTGGGTCGCTCTGGCGGGTTTAGGCAGTTTGTGCAGGATGTTCGTGCGGCGGTTACGTTGCCTGTTGTGATTGGTGCCTTAGGGTATTTTGTGGATATTTTTGATCTGGTGTTGTTTTCCATGCTTCGTGTGAAGAGTTTACGGGATCTGGGTTTGACTGACGAAGAGATTCTTTACTGGGGTGAGTGGATTCTGTCTGTGCAGATGGTGGGGTTTTTGCTGGGCGGGATTCTGTGGGGTGTGCTGGGTGATCGGCTGGGCAGGCGTACGATTTTGTTTGGGTCCATTTTGTTGTATTCGGTTGCGAATCTTGCCAATGCGATGGTTTGGGATGTGTATTCGTACATTGTGATTCGGTTTTTTGCGGGTTTGGGGTTAGCGGGTGAATTGGGTGCGGCGGTCACGTTGGTGTCGGAGATGTTGCCCACGCGCTTACGGGGTTATGGGACGATGCTGGTTGCGACCGTAGGGTTGCTGGGTGCGGTGGCAGCGGGGATTTTTGCGGATTTGTTGCCGTGGCGGGCAATGTATATTCTGGGGGGAGTGTTGGGCTTTTTGTTGCTGGTAGGTCGTGCCAAGTTGCTGGAGTCCGGAATGTTTGAAGCGCTGGTTCGGGAGTATCGTGGTGTGCGTCGTGGCGATTTTCTGGCGTTGTTTACCAGCTGGGATCGGTTTTCCCGGTATTTGCGTGGGATATTGATTGGTGTGCCGATCTGGTATTCGGTGGCGATTTTCATTGTGTTTGCGCCGGAGCTGGCGAAGGAGCTGGGTGTACGTGGTGAGGTGGATGCGGTGTGGGCGGTCATGTGGTGTTACTTAGGTGTGAGTGTTGGAGATTTTCTTTCGGGGACGCTTTCACAGATTTTACGCAGTCGGCGGTATGCGGTTCTGGTGTTTTTGACGTTTCTGGTGGTGATGGTTCTGGTGATGGCGTTCAGTCGTGGGGTTTCGGTGCGCATGTTTTACTTTTTGTGTTTTTTGCTGGGTGTGAGTACGGGGTATTGGGCGGTGTTCATTACGATTGCGGCAGAGCAGTTTGGGACGAACTTACGGGCGACGGTTGCGACCAGTACGCCGAATTTTGTTCGGGGGTCTGCGTCTATTGTGACATTAGCGTTTCAGGCGTTACGTCAGCATTTTTCCTTGGTGGTTTCGGGGTTGATCATTGGTGCGGTGGTGATTCCGCTTGCTTATTTGAGTGTGCTGACGTTGAAGGAGACGTTTCATCGGGATCTGGATTTTGTGGAGGACATTGATTGATTGAGGTTGCAGATGGGCGAAGCGTCTTGGGCAGGACGCATTCGTATTCTTCGTATTTTGAATCGGTATAATCGGGGTGGTCCGATTCATACGGCGGTGAATTTGAGCAAACACTTACCGGAGCGCTTTCAGACGGTGTTGCTTGGGGGTTGTGCTCAGCGGCATGAAGAGGATGTTTTTTCGGAGGTGGTTGCTTCGGGTGTGGTGGCTTATCGGATTGGAAGTATGCATCGTAGCGTTCATCCCTGGAGAGATGTGCAGGCGTATGGTCAGATTCGTCGTGTGATTCAGAGGTTTCGTCCGCACATTGTGCACACGCATGCGGCGAAGGCGGGGGTGTTGGGCAGGTTGTGTGCCTGGCATGAGCGTGTACCGATTCGGATTCATACGTTTCATGGGCATATTTTTTCTGGTGGATATTTTTCGGAATGGGTTTTACTGGTGTTTCGCTGGATTGAGCAGTGGCTGGTTCCTGTAACGGATTGTTTTATTACGGTGAGCGAGCGTACGCGTAAGGATCTGGTGGAGGAGTTGCGGTTGTTGCCGGGCGATCGGACGGTGGTGATTCCGCCTGCCATAGATCTGGATCCCTATTTTCGTGTGGGGATAGCGGACCGGCTACGCGTTCGCCGACAGATGGGTGTCCCTGAAGAAGCGTTTGTGGTTTTATTTGTGGGTCGTCTGGTTCCGGTGAAGGATCCGTTTTTTTTGTTGCGAGCGGTGGGTCCTTTGCTGGAGTCCTATTCATCGGTGTATTTGTGGATTGCGGGGGATGGTCCGTTGCGTTCTGTGCTGGAGCGGTATGTGGAGGTACGGGGTTGGGCGGGACGTGTTCGGTTTTTGTCGTGGGTTCGGGATATGCCTGCGGTATATGCGGGTGCGGATGTGGTGGTGAATACGTCGCGCAATGAGGGGTTACCGGTTACGTTGCTGGAGGCGTCGGCAAGTGGTTTACCGGTGGTGGCTGTGGATGTGGGAGGTGTTTCGGAGGTGGTGAGGGATGGTGAGACGGGCTGGGTGGTGGCGCGGATTCCGGATCGGGTTTATCGGAAGGTTCGGATGTTGGTGGAGAATCGCGAGTTGTGCAGGCAGATGGGTAGAAGTGCACGTGAGTTTGTTCGTCGGCATTTTTCGCTGGATGCGGTGGTGGCGCGGGTTGTGGATTTGTATTTGCTTTTGCTGAGGGAGAAGCGGGTAGTGGTGTAGGGTGGGTGGGGTGTATCGGGGTATGTAGCGCCTAAGGTAGCGCCTAAATATTTTGTTCTGTCTTTCAGCGTTTTGCAATCATGTTCGGTTGGACTGTCGTGTGAGATGGCTTTGCTGGAAACAGCGAACACTCTTTAATCGGCGGTTTTTCTGGGCATTGTGTAGTGGTGGCGCCCTTAAAACGGGGACAAAAATCAAAAAGATGTTTGGATTCAGTGCAATAGGGCAAATACCTTGTCTGAGGGAAGCGCGCTGTGACAAAATTCCTGTCCCATGTCTGTGCCCTCAAATGTGCGTAGAAAAGTCTGTCAGGCGGGGCTGGCGGGGCTGATGGTGATTGGATTGGTTACCCATGGTTTTGTGTGGGCACAGAATGTGGGGATTGGCACGCCGAACCCTGCAGAAAAGTTGCATGTGGCGGGGAATTTGCGGTTTGATGGGGCGTTGATGCCCGGAGGCAATGCGGGTCAACCGGGGTACATTCTGTTTTCGCGGGGGCCAAATCAGATTCCGGAGTGGCATCGTGGCGACTCACTGTACTGGACGCTGTATGGCAACACGATTCAGCCGGGCAATTTTATTGGGACGCTAAACAAGCAGCCCTTTACCGTGAAGGTGTGGGGCATGACGGCGTGGCAGATTATTCCGACGCCGCGCACCTTTCCGTGGCGCGTGAACATCGTTGGGCAGGGTGGCGTAATCACGCTGGATTCCAATTCTAACTGGAATTTTATCGGGATTGGTGCGAATCGGATTGATACAAGTAGCGCGTCGGTCATTGTAGGGGGGTGGGGCAATCGGATTACCAGTGGAAATAGTGCAGTGTTTATTGGAGGCGGTAGTGGAAATGTCGTGAAGCGGTCGCGTTATAGTGTGATTTGTGGCGGGGGCTGGAACCGGATTGATTCTTCGCTGGCAAGCGGGAATGGCTATAATTTCATTGGAGGGGGGCTTTTCAATCGGATCCGTCTGGCTGGAAATTATAATCATGCGAATGTCATTGTTGGCGGGTGGGGGAATGAAGTTGGTGGTTTGTGGTCGGTGGTTGTAGGTGGCAAGTTGAACAAAGCGTTTGGGGAGTCAGCAGGGATTCTGACAGGCTACAGAAATACGGCTTATCACAAGTCTATTGTGGTAGGTGGGGATACCAACACAGCCGATTGTTGTGGGTCGGTAATCCTTTGGGGCTACAGGAGTTACGCTTCGGGTGGATCGTGGATTGGTGTTGGTTATGAGGATTCGGTAGTTGGAGGTGCCAGCGTGATTCTTTATGGCAGAAAAAACACGATTAAAAACTCCAATGGCGCATTCATTTTTGGCGACAGTACATTCCTGCAGAATTCGCATGGGACGGTGGTTTGGAATCCCCGGAACATTGTAGAGCCCGATACAGTCATCAATGCCTCGTTTCACTTTTTGATCGGGATGGATACGCCGTGGCTACGTGTGGGGATCAATGCGGCGAATCATTTGCCGCTGGTGGTGGGGTTGACCCTGCCCAATGACACGCCTAAGGGTGTGGCGATTGCGCGAGCATGGCTGACGTATTCGGATGTTCGGCTTAAGCGGGATATCCAGCCGTTAGATGTGGATTCGGCGTATGCGTTGTTGCGGGCGATTCAGCCGTATGTGTACTCGTGGGCGACGGATGGCGGGGGCAGGGTTCCGGCGATTGGGTTTATAGCTCAGGAGGTGCGTTCGGTTTTGCCGCATGCCGTGTATGATGCAGGAAGCGCTTTGGGTCTGGATTATACTGCGCTGGTGCCGGTGTTGTGGCGTGTGGTTCAGGACCTGGCAGTTCGTGTCCGTCAGTTAGAACAGCGGGTTGCCCAGCTGGAGAATCAAAAGGGGTTGGTTTCTACTGTGGCGCCTGTTGTGCAAAATCCTGAGCAATGAGAAAGGGGTTTGTTCAGGTGGGTTTTCACTTGGGGGCAGTGGTGGCTGGTGCACTGGTCGTGGGTGTGTGGCTTCCTGACGTTGGACAGGCGCAGTTTTGTCAGCGGTTGAGTACGGTTCCATTTGCGGCGTATTACGGTCATTGGTTGCATCCGTTTTCCTTAGCGAAGCTCCATGATACATTTGTTGTTGCGGCGTATGGGTACAACAGTTATTATGTGGCGGCGGTGAAGCCCACACCCTCAGGTATGCAACTTCACTGGGTGCGTAGGTACTATCGGAATCAATGTGCGACGACGCCCCCACACTTTGCGATGGTGGTTGAGTCGGGTCCGTCGGGCTCTATCTATCTGGGAGGTATTTCGTATACAGGGGGGAGTACGTGTTCGGGAGGACACCACGACCTGTATGCCCTGCGAATTCACAGTTCGGGAATAGTGAATTGGGGGCGTGTGGTGGATTTTCGTGGCTGGACTTTTTCTGCGATGGACTTTGTTCGTGGAGGGACTGTGACGTCTGACGGGGGTGTGGTGTTTGTAGGCGAACGCTGTACGGATCCATTGTGCGATTACGAGTTGTACGCTATCAAGTTCAGTGCGAGTGGGAACGTTGTATGGGCGCAATACAAGGATGGTCAGACGGGTTATCGGGCATGGGATGTGGTGGAGCTGACGAATGGCGACCTGGTGATTGTGGGGAAGAACTCGGGTTTTGGACCAAGCATGATTAAAATATCGGGGAGTGGCAATGGTGTGTGGGATCGGTATCCTTCTATACTGCCGGTTTCGCGCTGGCACTTTACTGGAGTGGCTCGGAAGGGCAATAGTGATTCTATTGTGGTGGTGGGTTTTTGGGAAACGAATACGACGCAGGTAGAAGTGTTTGTGGGTACGTATTGGGGCAGTACGGGCGTGCCCATCTGGGAGAAAGTGTACCAACTCAGTGACAGTCAGCGTGTCAATTCAGTGCTCACGTTGTCCAACGGTGATATCATTGTGGTGGGGGGTACGCGCGTTCCGGTAAATGATTGGGATGTTCTGGTGATGCGTCTTCGTAAAGATGGCACGGTGGTTTGGGCAAAGCGTTATGGGACGGTGAATTGGGAGGTGGGCATAGACGCGACCGTGATTAACGATCAGTATGTTCTGGTTTTGGCGGAGCAGCGTTTTCCTGGAGGTACGGTTGCCCCCTACTTTTTATTGATTGGGCTGGATGATGGCTTGACCTGCTGTTTTCGTGGGGATTTGACGCCTTCGGTTCAGAATCCGTCTATTACCTGGTCGCAAAGTGGTGTGTGGTTTATCTCAGATCACTTTGTTTCCAATGAGGACAATAGTCAGTCTATGAACACATCCATTACGGGGTGTGCCTGCAATATGACTGCGTCTATTCAGGTGCAGCAGGCGATCACGTGTGCCGGGCAATGCAATGGTTCGTTGTCGGTTCAGGTGAGCAATGGTTCGGGCTCTTATACGTATTTGTGGAGTACGGGAGCGACGACCGCAACGATTTCCAATCTCTGTCCAGGGACGTACTGGGTACGCGTTCAGGATGCGAATCAGGGGTGTGTTGCGACGGACACGATCACTTTGACGGCACCCCCGCCAATTCAGATTACTGCACAGGTTTCAGATGTGCTATGCTATGGGGATTCCAGTGGACAAATCATTATTACGGTTACAGGTGGGACGCCCTATCCACCGTTTTGGGGTCCGTGTCAGGGAGGTCCACCTGGTACCTGTTATCAGGGTTCGTGGTCGGATGGGGTTTCCGGTTACTATGTGAACACCAGTACCAATCCCATTAAAAACCGGACGAATTTGGGTCCGGGCAATTACACGATTACCATAACTGACGCGAACGGTTGTCAGGCAGTTGCGATGTTTAGTGTGGATGAGCCGGATCCGATCAAAGTAACAAGTAAGGTTTGGGATGTGACCTGTTATGGTGATTCCAACGGCATTATTCAGATAACGGTAGATGGGGGCACTCCGTGGGCGTGCTTACTGAATCCGCCATGCTATCAGGTGGCCTGGTCGGACGGTCCTTCGGGCTGGTACACGGGTGATCCCGCAAATCCTTTGCGCAATCGGACGAATTTGCCACCAGATACCTATTTTGTTGTCGTTACGGATCTGCATGGATGTACCGATACAGTCTGGTTTGAGGTGAATGAACCGCCACCCTTAGAGGCGATTCTTACGTGGCAGCATCCGATTTGCCATGGCGATTCCAATGGATGGATACGAATTGATACGATCTGGGGTGGCACGCCTGTTCCTGATCCGGATAGTTTGCGTCGGTATCGTGTATTCTGGACGGGCGGTGCGAATGTAGGGGGGTATTGGCCACGGGATTCGGCGCAAATTGCCTATTTAGATTCGCTGGCAGGGCCCGATACGTTCATTGTCACCATCATGGATCGCAACGAATGCATCCTTCGGGATACGATTGTTCTGATCAATCCACCGCCTTTGGCGTGGAAGGATTCGGTTACGCCCTCGTGGTGTGGGACGCCCTCTGGCAACTACTTCCTGGATATCAGTGGAGGGATCCGTCCTTATGAATGGAGCGTCACAGCAATCAGCGATTCAGCGGGGACGGAATGGCGTGGGACGACGACAGGGGCAGTTATGCTGGACTCGCTGGGTCCAGGCACCTATTTGATTGCAGTCCAGGATAGCTTTGGCTGTTCACGGACGGACACCTTCGTGATTCCAGATAGTATTACGCTGGTCATGCATCTGGCGCCTGAGACGATCCGCGTAAAAGTGGGTGCGATTCCCGAGGAGGTGCAGGTTTGGGTTGGTGGCGGGTCGGCAACCGGCTTCTTCCAGGCAGTGTGGAGTTCGGACCCGGATACGATCCTGGTAGAAGCGCCTGGACTGGGTGCCTTACCCGACTCTGTATGGCTGTCTGTACAGGGCACGGGCTGGGTGTACCTGACGGTGTCGGATCCCTTAGGGTGCTGGGCACGCGATTCCGTGTACATCATCTGGGAGATCGCAGAAGAAATCTACATTCCCAACCTGTTTTCGCCCAATGGCGATGGGCACAATGACTGGTGGACGGTCTTTGGTCCGATTCAAAGTATCCAGGTGGAGGTCTGGGATCGGTGGGGGAATTTAGTTTATCGTGCGGGGGAGCCGGGCTTTCGCTGGTATGGGACCTGCCCAGATAAGCCCTGCAACTCAGGGATGTATGTCTACCGGATAGTGGGAACCACCTTAACGGGTAAACCCTTCTACTTTACGGGGTACGTGTTACTGGTTCGGTAAACACAAAAGCAGTGGCATTCATGGTGTGCGTTTGGCGGAAGAGCTTTGAATTGCGGTGGGTTGCGTTCATGCTTACTGGGATGGGCATAGTGGCATTTGGTCAAGACATCCACTTCACGGGAATCCATACATATCGGGAATGGCAAAACCCCTCATTTGTGGGGTTGCTGGCGTCGGACTGGCGGGCAGGCATCGTCTACCGCAACCAGTGGGGAAGCGTTCTCTCTCCCTATCTCACAACGGAAGTGTACTTCCACATGGTGGGTCTGGAAAAGCAATTGAAGCCGGGCTGGGCAGGTGCTGGCTTCCTGTTCTCATGGGATGAGGCGACACCGCATTTGCGCCGGTACTACTTCCAGGGTAGTATCGCCTATTTTCACAGTCCATGGTATGGAGGGTTTGTGGGTGCGGGCTTAGGGGTTGCCCGCAGTATTCGCGTCCTCAACATGAATGGACTCCTCTTTGAATCGCAGCTGACTTCCGAGGGCTTTGACGCATCCCTTCCTACGGGCGAACCTATAATGGGTCAGGCATCCCAGGGTATGTGGACGGTTCAGGCGGGGGTGACGACGGGCTTCCGAATAGACGTCCACCTGCTTCTCTTCGCCCTGGGTATGCACCACATTGTAGGCGCCCAGGAATATTTCCTGGCACCGCGCAAACGGAAAATCCGCTACACCTTCCTGACGGCAGCCAACGTATACAGCAGCGACCAGCTATGGGTCTTCAAGCCTATGCTGTACGTGCAAATGGAAGGGCTGACTTGGGAGCCCATCCTCGCTGCTTTGGTGCTGCGCGACTTCCACACCAAGAAAAACAAAAAAGTGGTGGTGAGCGGTGGCTTGCTCTACCGAATCCACCGAAACCTCAGTCCATTAATCCAGGTAGAATACTCCATCTTCAAAGTCTACGCACTGTACGACTATCAGTTTGCCAAAGTGGGTAGGGACATCACGAGGTGGGGTGGTCCTGAACTGGGCATGGAAATTGCCTTCCCCCCACCCGAACTGCGCACACCAGCACGAAGCGTGTACTGTCCACGCCTGTGAAGAAACCTTCTGGGATTAAACCAGGAACGGCGTGTGTGTGTGTGTGGTGTGTGTGGAGGGGAGGGGGTAGGGG
>JALWYU010000007.1 GCA_026992635.1 Bacteroidota bacterium
GGTAAGGGGGGTGGGTTTTGTTTTGTGGATCTGTCCTACTTTATGTACAAAATGCCGGGTGGATGCGTGGTCCGGGGTTTTATTCGTTTGTGGTGTATAAGTTAAGTGCGGCGTTGACGGGTTTGTTTTTGATTTTGTTTCTTGTGTTTCATTTATATGGGAACTTTTACCTGTTGGAAGGGCCAATGGTTTATAATTGGAAGGCACGAGAGCTGCTGGTGAATCCGCTGATTCGTGTGGTTGAGGTGTTGTTGGTCATTGCGTTTGTGGTGCACATTGTTTCGGGTGTGGTCCTGACGGCGCGGAACTGGTCTGGCAGAGGTGAGCGCTATCGGTATGTGTTTTGGCAGACGGCGTTTTTCAAGCGGCTGATGTGGTTGTCAGGTGCGGTGATTTTGTTGTTCTTAGTGGTTCATCTGGGTACCTTTACGGTGCCATATCGGATTACGGGCGAGGTTCAGGATTTGTATCAGGCGGTGGCAAAGGCTTTTGCCAATCCCTGGTATACGCTGTTTTATGTTCTGGCATTTGTGTTTTTGGGATTTCATCTTGCGCATGCCTGGGAGAGTGCTTTTCAGACGCTGGGTGTGTTTCATCGGGTGTGGACACCTGTATTGCGTTCCATAGGGTATTTTCTGGCGGTTGCAATTCCGCTGGGGTACATTTTCCTGGCGCTGTATATGTTTTTTAAGGCGAATCCGGAATGGTTACGGGCTTTACCATTTTTAAGTGGTGTGTCCTGAGAAAACGGAGTGTGTTGGTCAGGGGTGCAGCGTGTGAATCCGACGAGTCATGGCAGGTGCAGGTTGGGAGACGGGTTCGGCGTTGTGGGAAGAAGCCCGCGAGCCTTTAACGAATAACAAGATTCCACCCGGAGCATTGCCCGATAAGTGGACGCACTACAAGAATACCGTTCCGCTGGTGAGTCCTGCCAACAAGCGGAAGTTTACCGTGATTGTGGTGGGTACGGGTTTGGCAGGGGCGTCGGCGGCAGCAACGTTAGCACAGCTGGGTTACCAGGTGGTTGTATTCACGTACCATGATTCGCCGAGGCGTGCTCATTCCATTGCAGCGCAGGGCGGGATCAATGCAGCGAAGAACTATCAGAATGATGGGGACAGTGTGTGGCGCCTGTTTTACGACACGATAAAGGGTGGTGATTTTCGTGCGCGTGAAGCGAATGTGTATCGGCTGGCGGAGATCAGCCCGCAGATTATTGATTACTGTGTTGCGATTGGCGTACCGTTTGCCCGGGAGTATGGCGGGTTGCTGGCGAATCGTTCGTTTGGCGGGGTTTTAGTTCAGCGTACGTTTTATGCACGGGGTCAGACAGGTCAGCAACTGTTGCTGGGTGCGTATTCGCAGTTGATGCGCTGGGTTCATGCGGGTCAGGTCAGGTTGTATCCCCGCCATGAGATGCTGGATGTAGTGATGATTGATGGGCATGCGCGTGGCGTGATTGTTCGCGATTTGCGCACGGGCGAGATCCGGCGCTTCGCCGCACATGCAGTGATTTTGGCAACGGGTGGCTATGGGAATATCTACTTTTTGTCCACGAATGCCAAGATGTCCAATGCGACGGCGATCTGGCGTGCATATCGGCGTGGTGCGTATTTTGGCAATCCTTCATTTGTGCAGGTGCATCCGACGGCAATTCCGCAGGCGAGCCATTATCAATCCAAGTTGACGTTGATGAGTGAGAGCTTGCGCAATGATGGTCGGATCTGGGTGCCCAAGAAGAAGGGGGATACGCGCCCGCCAGAAGAGATACCCCCTGAGGAACGGTGGTACTTTTTAGAGGAGTGGTATCCGGCGTATGGGAATCTGGTTCCGCGCGATATTGGTGCGCGTGCCATTAAGAAGGTGTGTGATATGGGATATGGTTTGCCGCCGACGGGTCGGGCAGTGTACCTGGACTTGCGTGATGCGGTTGAGCGGTTAGGTCGTGAAACTATAGAAGCGCGATATGGCAACCTGTTTGACATGTATGAGCGGATTACGGGTGAGCGCCCACCCGATGTGCCGTTGCGGATTTATCCGGCGGTACATTATACGATGGGTGGCTTGTGGGTGGATTACGAATTGATGACAACCATTCCAGGGTTGTATGCTCTGGGTGAGGCAAACTTTTCGGATCATGGAGCGAATCGGCTGGGGGCATCGGCGTTGATGCAGGGTTTGAGCGATGGGTATTTCATCATTCCGTACACGATTGGTGCGTATCTGTCGCAGTTTTTGCGTGAGCCTTTGCCCGATACGGAGCACAGGGCGTTTCGTGAGGCGGAGGAACAGGTTCGGGCGCGTCTGGAAAAGCTGAAAAGTGTAGGCGGGAAGACACCACCTGATGAGTTTCATATGCGGCTGGGCAAGATTTTGTGGGATTATGTAGGGATCAGCCGGAATGCAGAGGGTTTAAAGAAGGCGCTCAGCGAGATTCGTGCGTTGCGTGATGAGTTCTGGCGGGATGTCCGTGTGCTGGGCGATGTGCAGGACTTCAATCAGGAGCTGGAGAAAGCGAATCGGATCAGCGACTTTCTGGAGCTGGCGGAGTTGATGACTATAGATGCATTGCATCGTGAGGAGTCATGTGGCTGTCATTTTCGTGAGGAGTATCAGACGGAGGAGGGTGAGCCGTTGCGTCGCGACGATTTGTTTGCGTATGTGGCGGCTTGGGAGTATCAGGGTGAGGGGAAGCCCCCACGCCTGCACAAAGAGCCGCTGGAGTTTGAAGCGGTGAAACCCACGGTGCGTTCGTACAAATAGCCTGGTGTTTTTAAAATGGTTTGAGCCATGCGCATCCGGTTGCGTGTATGGCGTCAGCGAGGTCCGGACGTTCCGGGCAAGTTTGAGGTTTACGAGCTGGAGGACGTAAGTCCGGACTGGTCGTTCTTGGAGATGCTGGACGTGCTGAATTTACGGTTGGTTCGTGAAGGGAAGGAGCCCATTGCGTTTGAATCGGATTGTCGTGAAGGGATTTGCGGTACGTGTGGGTTTATGATCAATGGTCGGGCACATGGTCCGTTGAAGGGCACGACGGTCTGTCAATTGCACATGCGGCATTTTTCGGATGGTGAGACGATTACGGTAGAGCCGTTTCGTGCGCGGGCGTTTCCGGTGATTCGTGATCTGGTGGTGGACAGGTCGGCACTGGATGCCATCATGCAGGAAGGCGGGTATATTTCCACGAATGTGGGGAGTGCGCCAGATGCCAATTCTATTCCGGTGAGCCGATGGGCGGCTTCGCGCGCTTTTGATTTTGCCACGTGCATTGGATGTGGTGCGTGTGTTGCGGCGTGTCCCAATGGGTCGGCGTCGTTGTTTTTGGGTGCGAAGGTGAGTCATTTGATGTTGTTGCCGCAGGGTGGTCCTGAGCGGAAGCGGCGGATTCGCAAGATGCTCATTGCGATGGAGGCACTGGGTTTTGGTGGGTGTTCTAATACATATGCCTGTGAAGCGGAGTGTCCTAAGGAGATTTCGGTGGAGGCAATCGCGCGGATGTATCGGGAGGCATGGCGTGCAATGTTCAGCCATAGTGAGGAGTAGCAGCGGTTGAGGAAGTGGAATCTGTGTGTGGTGATGGGGCTCTGGCATGTTCCGCTGGAGCAATTGACGGTGGAGAATCTGAATCGCTTGCTTAAGGGGACGATTGCCGAGTTTCTGGGGATTGAGTTTACGGAGGTGGGTTCGGATTATTTGAAGGGGAAGATGCCAGTTTGGGAGCGCACGCGTCAGCCATTACGGTTGTTGCATGGTGGGGCGCACACCGTGTTTGCTGAGACCTTAGCGACGTATGCGGCGAATCTGGTGATTGATTATCGCGAGTGGTATGCGCTGGCATTTCAAACGCAAACGCACATTTTGCGTTCGGCGGAAGAGGAGGAGCATGGTTGGGTAGAGGGTGTTACGCGGTTGGTTTATCGGGGTCGTCGTCATCAGTTGTGGCAGGTGTGGACGTATTTACCGTCGGGGGAGTTGTGTGCCACGACGCTGGTTTCAATTATTGTTCGTCCGCATGATTCGTTGAGTCGTCGTCAGAAAACTTTTGAATGAATGGGTGTGTGTAATTTACCTGGTGGTGGCGTTTAAACGAGGGATGGATGGCGAACGGGAAGAAGCCGATTCTTCGTGTGGAGAACCTGCGCGTGGAGTTTCATACGGAGGATAGGCGAGTGGTGGCAGTGAACGATATTTCCTTTACGTTGCATGAGGGGGAGAGTGTAGGTGTTGTAGGTGAGTCGGGTTCGGGCAAGACGGTGACGGCATTGTCTATTTTGGGTCTGTTGCCGCCGGTCATCACGCGCATTCCGGAGAAATCGCACATCTGGTTTGCTTCGGAGACACTGGGTGAGATTGATTTACTGCATACTTCGCCGAGGATTCTTCGTCAGATTCGCGGTGGTCAGATTTCCATTGTTTTTCAGGAGCCGATGACCTCGTTGAACCCGGTATTTCGTTGTGGAGAGCAGGTGATGGAGGCAATCCTTGCGCACGAACCAGATGTGTCCAAGCAGGAGGCGCGAGAACGGGTTCTGGAATTGTTTCGTCGGGTAGGTCTGGATGATGCGCACCGGATCTTTCGTTCGTATCCGCATCAGTTGTCTGGCGGTCAGAAGCAGCGTGTGATGATTGCGATGGCATTGGCGTGTACGCCCAAAATTGTGATTGCGGATGAGCCGACGACCGCCTTAGACGTCACGGTTCAGAAAAAGATTCTGGAGTTGCTTCGTGAGTTGCAGGAGGAGTACAATATGGCGTTGATTTTTATTTCGCATGATCTGGGGGTGATTGCGGAGATTGCGGATCGGGTTTTGGTGATGTACCGTGGTGACCTGGTGGAGGACAACGACATTTATTCTATTTTCCACAATCCGCGTCATCCGTATACGCGGGGGTTACTGGCATGTCGTCCGCCCTTAGATGTGAAGTTGCGTTCGTTGCCTACGTTGTGGGATTTTATGGAGGTGACGCCTGAGGGTGAGATCCGTGCCAAGACGGAAAAGAGTGTGGAGGAGGTTTTGGCGGAGCGTGTGATTCCACGTGAGGAGGTTCAGCGCCGGGTAGAGCACCTTGTCCAGCAGGAGCCGTTGCTTGTGGTTCGTGATCTGAAGGTGTATTTTCCGGCGCGTCGGAATTTGCTGGGTAAGCCAGTTGCATGGTTTCATGCGGTGGATGGCGTGTCGTTTGAGGTGTATCCTGGTGAGACTTTGGGTTTAGTGGGTGAGTCGGGCTCGGGCAAGACGACGTTGAGTCGTGCGATTCTCCGGTTGATAGACCCCACCGATGGCACGGTCCTGTTTGACGGAAAGAATGTAACGGCGATGGAAGGGAGTGCGTTGCGTGCGTTACGTCGTGAGATGCAGATTATTTTTCAGGATCCGTATTCGTCGTTGAATCCGCGCTTAACGGTGGGGTATGCGATTGAGGAGCCCATGCGCGTGCACGGGTTATGCAGTTCGTCGGGGGAGTGTCGGGATCGGGCAATGGAATTGCTGGAGAAGGTAAAGCTGGAGCCAGAGCATTATTACCGGTATCCACATGAGTTTTCGGGAGGTCAGCGCCAGCGAATATGCATAGCGCGGGCGTTAGCGGTTCAGCCGCGGTTTATTATCTGCGATGAGGCGGTCTCTTCGCTGGATGTGTCGGTTCAGGCGGAAATCCTTAATTTGCTCAATCAGTTGAAGGAGGAGTACAATCTGACGTACATCTTTATTTCGCACGATTTGTCGGTGGTGAAGTTCATGTCGGATCGGATTATGGTGATGTATCGTGGTCGGATTGAGGAGATTGGTCCCAGTGAGGAGATTTATGAGAATCCGAGGTCGGAGTATACGCGCAGGTTGATAGAGGCGATACCGAGGGGTGAACGGTTGTATGCGCGTCCGTGAGGGGTGAGGGTATAGTGTGATGGATCAGGTGGATCGTGCCCGTAGGTTGCGCCGAGCTGTGGTTCGGCTGTTTCGGCGTGGTGTACGTCGTCCGCTGACGGTTCGTCAGATTGCCTATTTGCTGTCGGTTGAAGGTGGAGAGGATCGGTTGTTGCTGGATCGGATTTTGGAGGAGTTGCATCAGGGGGGTGTGATAGAGAAGGTGGCGCGTGGGAAGTTTCGTGCGGTTCGTCGGTTGCGTACGGTTCAGGGTGTTTTGGAGGTTACGCGCAGTGGCGTGGGATTTGTGGTCCATCCGCGGTTTCGCCGGGACATCTTGGTGCCTGTGGAATGGTTAAATGGTGCGATTGATAAGGATCTTGTGGAGGTGGGCTTGCTGGGTGTTCGCAGGGGTCGGTGGATAGGTCGTGTGCTTCGTGTTGTGGAGCGTGGACGTCGTCAGGTGCCAGGTGTAATTGATTTTCAGGGTGCCACGACGATTTTGCGTCCTTTTTTGAAGACGCTTCCGCCGATGGTGGTGGAGGATATAGAAGTGGAAGTTCGTCAGGGGGATGCGGTGGTGGGTGAGCTGTTGGATTGGCGTTCGGATCAGTCGTTACCGCATGTTCGGGTTGTTCAGCGGTTGGCGTCGGAGGCGCGTGTTCGGCGCAATCAGATGATTTTGCTTTCCTGTGGTTTTCCATTGGAGTTTCCCGATGAGGTGTTGCGCGAGGCGGATGCTTTGCCTGAGGAGATCCCGGAAGAGGAGTGGGAGTATCGTGCGGATTTGCGTTTTTTGAATGTGTTTACGATTGATCCGGTGGATGCCCGCGATTTTGACGATGCGCTGTCTATTCGTCGGTTGTCAGAGGATGTTTGGGAGGTGGGTATACACATAGCGGATGTGAGCTGGTATGTGCGTGAGGGCAGTGCGATAGATCGGGAGGCGCGTCGTCGTGCCACATCGGTATATCTGGTGGATGAAGTGTTGCCCATGTTGCCTGAGCGGCTTTCGTCGTATTTGTGTTCATTGCGTCCGAATGAGGATAAGCTGGCGTTTTCGGTGCTGGTGGAGGTGGATAGTGCGGGTCAGATCCGGGGATGGCGTGCGGTTCGGTCTATTATTCGGTCGCGGTATCGGTTTACGTATGAGGAGGCGCAGCGTGTGTTGGAGTTGGGAGAAGGGGTGTTTGTCCGGGAGCTACGTCAGCTCTGGACGTTTGCCAGGGTATTTCGTGAGCGCCGTCGTCGTCAGGGTGCGTTGCTGATAGATTTGCCAGAGCCGTATTTTGAGCTGGATGTAGAGGGGAGTCCGTCGTCGGTGGTGATTCCAGAGCGGAAGGAGAGTCACTGGCTGGTGGAGGAATGGATGCTGGTTGCGAATCGGCTGGTGGCGGAGCGCATGGCGGGTGTTCGGTATCGGGGTCAGCGCTATCCGTTTATTTATCGGGTGCATGAGCCGCCGCCCGCAGATAAGTTGCGTGAGTTGCGTCGTGTGTTACGTTTGTGGAAGATTCCGTTTCGGATGGGTCGGACTACGCTTCGTGATCCTCAGCGGATAGCGAAGCGGTTGTCGGCATTAGCAGATGTGCTTGCGGTTCGTGCGGAAGCCCCCGTATTATTGCAGATGCTGATTCGGACGATGGCAAAGGCGCAGTACAGTGTGGAGGCGCGTGGGCATTTTGGTCTTCAGTTTCGGTATTACACGCATTTTACGTCGCCGATTCGCCGGTATCCGGATCTGGTTGTACATCGTCTGTTCTGGCGATATTTGCAGCGGGAGGGTCCGGGTATTTCGCGGAAGCGCTTAGCGAAGATCGCGGTGCATGCGACGCGTCAGGAGATGGAAGCCATGGAAGCGGAGCATCTTTCGGTTCGGTATATGATGTGTGAATTGGCGGGTCGGTGGGTGGGCAGGCGCTTTGCGGCGCGCATCGTGGGTTTGGGTCCGCGGGCGGTGTATGTGCTGATTCCGGAACTGTATCTGGAGGGTGTACTTTTTGCTGAAGAAAATGGTTTGGAGATTCGTTATCGCCGGTGGATGGTTCGCCGGCAGGGTCGGACTTACGTTCCGGGCGAATTGATCTGTGTTGAGCTGGATCGTGTGGATCATGAAGATGGCACGGTGGTGTTTCGGTGGGTGGATTCGGTTGATGGGTGTGGTGGGGATAGTGGGGATAGGGGTGCTGGCTGATTCGGTCGGCAATGGCGATGGCGTTGTGGTGGGGTTAAGTGGTTGTTCAGATACGGTGTTGTGGATCGGGGATTTGTGTACGTTGCGTGTGTGGTTGTCTGTGGATACGGGCGGGCGTGTGTGGGCGGATGCGCCTCTGTTAGATATGCTGGTAGAAGGTGGTAAGGTGGCGGTTCACGAAGATACGTGTATTCAGGTGGGTGGGCAGGCGGAATGCGCATATGTGTTTCAGGGTCTGGATTCGCTGGAGATAGACTTAGCGGGGATACGATGGTGTGTTCAGCGTGGTGGTGTGCAGGAGGAGGTAGATACGGTTGTTCCTTTCAGGGGTTGGGTGGTGTTTCGGTTGGTACCCACGCCTGAGATGGAGGCGCGTGCGCCGTCGGGCTGGATGCCTTTACCGTTTCCATGGGTACCGGTTTTGGTTTTGGGTTTGGTGGGTTTGGGTGTGCTGGTGCTGATAGGATGGTTGGTGTGGTGGCTGGTCAGTCGGTGGCGTGGTCGGCGTGTTGAGTCTGCGTCTCTGGAGGATATCGTGTCGGATCGGCTGAGGAGGGCGTGGTCGTTGCTGGAGGCACGTCAGTGGAAGGAGGGTGTAGATCTGGCGTCGGATACGTTCCGGTATGTGGTGCATGTGGTGTATGGTGTCCCGGCATTGGAGATGACGACGCGTGAGCTGGTCGGTGCATTGCGTCGTGTGGATGGAATTGAGACGATGGAGATAATGCGTGTAGAGGAGGTGGGCAGGTTGTTAGAGTGGGCGGATCGTGTGAAGTTTGCGCGGTATGTTCCACAAGAAGGAGAGGTTCGTGAATGGTGGGTTCAGTTGACGGGTGAATTGGACAGGCTGTTGCAGGTGTGGAGGCGTCGTCAGGAGGAGGAAAGGAGGCGAGGTGGTGGTGGGGATAGTGGGTTGCGTGTTCGTGGGTCATCCGCGTTTGGCATGATTTTTGTATTGGTTGGTGCTGGGTTGTAAAGTGTGGTGAGGTGATGTGGGCGCTGGGCAAGTGGTTGGGACAGGTGGATGCGTTTCTTTCGCCGTGGCGAGGTGTGGTGGTCTGGCTTGTAGGAGGGATAGTGTTGGTGATTGTGGTTGTGGTACGGTGGTGGGGTTTGCGTGGTGAGCGGGGTGTGTGGTTGCCAGTAGTGGGTGTGGTTCGTGGTGTGGGTAAAGCGATGACGCGTCGTGTTTTGCGGGATGTGTTTGTGGGTTTGGGTAGTTTACTGATTGTGGTGTTTGGAGGGTATGTGGTTTCGGAGCCAGTCCGTATTAACCAGCAGATTTACAGGAAGTTTTACGGTGTGGATATTATGCTGGTGCTGGATATTTCCACGAGTATGCTGGCGGAGGATATCCGTCCGAACCGCCTGAAAGCGGCACAGCAGGAGGCACTTCAGTTCATAGAGGGTCGTCCAAGAGATCGGATTGGCTTAGTGATTTTTGCTGGGGAGGCGGTTACCTTAGTGCCATTGACGACGGATCATCGTCCGTTGCGTTACTGGCTGGGTCGTCTGACGCCCGAGATGCTTCCGGATGGGACGGCGATAGGTTTGGGGTTAGCCACAGCACTTGCGCGGTTACAAAATTCCACGGCGGTGAGCAAAGTGGTGGTCCTGCTCACAGATGGGGAGAACAATACGGGGTTTGTTCGTCCGGAAGAAGCGATACCGGTCGCGCAAGAGCTGGGCGTACGCATTTACACGATTGGTGTAGGGACGATAGGTAAAGCGCCTTATCCGGTGCAAACGCCAATGGGTAAGCAATACCAGATGATGGAGGTTCATTTGAACGAGCCGTTGTTGAAGCGGCTGGCGGCTGAGACGGGCGGGAAGTACTTTCGGAGTACGGATCGCCGGGCGTTGCATCGGATTTTCCAGGAGATTGATCAGATGGAGAAATCGCGCTTGGAGGAGCAGGTGTTGCGTTCGGAGGTACACAGTCCGGATCGGTTTTTTTGGGGTTTGGTGCTGGGTTTGGTGCTGGTGTTGCTGGGTCGGTTGAGTGTGTTTCCGGCTGTGTAGGCGTGCGTGGTGTTGATTTTGCCTTGTGTTGTTGAGGGCGTTGTGCTCACCCGAAAAATTGTGGAAATTTTTGTTGTGGAATTTGAAATGTAGCCCTTACCTTGGGATGTTGAAGGTTTTGGGACGGGCTCCTTAGGGAGGCTGGCGGATTGGAAACGGGAAGAGTTTGGCAAAAAAGGCAAATTTTCGGGGACATGTGGTGTGGAAAGGGATTGTGGTGGTTAGGCTGGTTGCGTGCAGTGGGCATGGGCAGTTTGATGTTCTGGAGTTTGGGTTTTGTGCCATTGGAGAAGGGCTAGCCGCGTTTGACGTACATTGAGCGGGGTGTGCTGGATAGGGATTTGGCACGTCAGCGGGAGCTGGCACGTCAGGCTTATTGGAAGCGGTTTGTGGTTCGTCATCCTGGTTGGGTAGCATGGTTTGATGGTCGTACGGGTTTGGTGCATCGTGCGTATGGTCCGCCGATTCGGTTGCCTGAGGGGAGTTCTGAGGTTGAACGGTGTCTTCGTTTTTTGGAGGAGGAGGGGTTGTTGGGTGGGGATCTGGTAGGTGAGTTGCGTCATGTACGGACTGTACGTACGGGTTGGTCGGAGTATGTGGAGTTTGTTCAGGAGGTTGGTGGTAGGGAGGTGTTGTTTTCACGGGTGACGTTTCGGTTGCGTCCTGGGGGTGAGGAGGTGTACATGTTTGGGATAGATGTGTATGAGGTGGAGGGTTGGGAAGTGGAGGTGGTGGATTCTGAGGAGGTGGTTGAACGGTTGGTTCACTGGGGTTTGGGGAATGGTTTGGTGTGGGATAGTATATGGGTTGGTAGGGAATGGAAGTGGCTGGCGGATTTGGAGGGAGATGGGTATGAGGTACGGGCTGTTGTGGAGGTGAGGATGGAGGGCAGGTTAGCGGGTGGCATGCGTGTGCCGTACAGGGGTTATGTGGATGCGGAGAGTGGTGAGCCGGTGTATTTGCAACCTGAGGTGTATTTTTATTCGGGTCAGGGGATGAATCAAGGTGGAGTGCAGTTGAAGGTTCGGGTGGCGGCGTACGAGCAGACGCGGTTTACGCCGCTCAGGTTGTATGCAGATCGGAATGGCTGGGTTACGACGATGATGGACTGGCCGGCGTTGTGGTGGATGCTGGATTCGGTTGGGGAGGGTGTTGTGGATGGTTTGTCGTTTCCAGTGATTTTGCGCATACCCCTGTATGGTCAGTACGTTCGTGTATACGATTATGAATCTCGGCAGATTCCGTATCAGGATTTTTGGCTGGACACACCCGGTCAGTACAGTCTTGTGGTGAGTCAGATTCCGTTTCGTTATACGAATGTGTATGTGCATGTGAATCGGATTCATGCGGAGGTGAAGCGGTTGTTTCCGGGGTTTGGGTGGCTGGACTGGCCATTTCGTGCGATTGTGGATTTTTCCTTTATGGAACAGTGCAATGCGTTTTTTGATCCGGGGAACAAACGGATAGCCTTATAGCCTTCTGGAAAGAGAATGCATTTTGCTATAGTTTGGCGGAGTTTGCCGAGGTGGTGTATCATGAGTATGGGCATGCGATCAATCACTATGTGTATTTGTGGCTGGGCACTGAATTTTTGAATGGTTCGTTGCATGAGGGGTATGCGGATGTCTGGGCGTTGGTGATGACGGGTGATCCGGTGCTGGGCGATGGTGCATTGAAGGAGTATCCTGAGTTGGCGTTTCGCCGATATGATAGGGCACCAAAGAGGTATCCGCACGATTACACAGGTTATTTTCACGATAATGGTGAGATCATTGCGGGGGCGTGGTGGGATGTGGCGCGCAACATAGGGAGTATAGAGACGATGAAGGAGATTTTCGCGCGCCATTATTATGGCACGCCCAATGGTCCGGATGGTGCGGAACTTCAGGTGTTTCAGGATGCGCTGCTGGAGGCACTGATTGCGGATGACGACGATGCGGATTTGAGCAATGGTACGCCGCATTATGAGGAGATTGCTTGTGCGTTTATGCGTCATGGGATTGTGTTGCCGGAATGGAAGATCGTGTGGCCAGAGGATTATGTGGCGGTAGAGGAGGTGTCGGGAGGTGAGCCGGTCGTTCTTGGATTGCGAACTGCGGTTGGTGAGGGAGAGTGGACGCGCTCGGTAAAGGTGTACTGGCGTGAGATGGGTTCGCTCCAGTGGAATGTTACGCGTATGGTTCGCGTTGAGGGTGATTCGTTTGTGGCGGTGTTGCCGTCGTTTCCTGCGGGTACGATTCTGGAGTACTGGTTTATGGACAGTATGTATTGTGGGTTTGTGCGGACGTTTCCGAATGAGATGGATCTGGATACGCCCAGCAATGTGCCGTATTATTTGCTGGTGGGTTTTGAGTTGAAGGAGGCGCACACGCTGGATGATCCGTCGGACTGGCATGTGGGCGACTTAAGTGATAATGCGGGCAGTGGGATCTGGGAGATTGGCGAGCCCGTCCCCAGCTATCTCAATCCCATGAATCCTGTGTTGATGGTTCAGCCAGGATATGATCATACGGGGAACAATCGGTGTGCGGTGACGGAGAATGGCGATCCGAATACTTTCCCGGCGTGGAGTGACGTGTCCGGTGGGAAGACAACGTTGTACTCGCCGGGCTTTGACTTGCGTGGTTACACGAATCCGGTGTTTACGTACTGGCGGTGGTACACGAATGAGTGGGGTTTTATTCCGCGGGATGACCGGTGGCAGGTCCAGATTTCGGTAGATGGTGGGGCGACCTGGCACAATGTGGAGAATACGCCGGTTCCGGATCGGAGCTGGCGTCGTGTTGTGGTTCGGGTTCTGGACTATGGTGAGCCGAGTGGACTGGTGTTTTTGCGGTTCATTGCGCGGGATGAGGGTCAGCCGACGCTGGTGGAGGCGGCGGTAGATGATTTGTTTTTGTATGATGGTCCGCGAGGTGGGGTACAGGGTGTCGGGAGCAAGCAGGAGGATTGGACGGAATTAGGCTGGCGTGTATGGTGGTGGGATGAAGGTCAGGTGGTGGCAATGCGTTGTGCGGGGGGATCAGGAGTTTGTCGGGCTGTAGCAGTGATGCGTATTGTGGATGGTCTGGGTCGTGAGGTGTACTGGCATGAGATGGGTGGAGAGCGTCATGGTCGGGTCGTGGCACTGGGTGAGCGATTGGTTCCGGGCGTGTACTTTGTGGTGTTGGGTTTTGAGGATGGCGGGATTGGAGTGTATCCCCTGGTGGTGGGAAGCACGGAAGGTGCAGCACGATAGAATAGAACAGAACAGAACGAGTGTACTGTTGTGCAGGTGTATGGGTCTGTCTGGATGAAACGGGGACGGAATGGGTGAAAAATGTGAGTGATTCGTTCTGGCTTCAGGAGGAAGTTCTGTACCTTAAGGTATTGAGGGTAATTGTCAACGGTGCGCTGTCGCCGTGGGGGTTTTCATGTGCTCAGGGGTGGAGTGCCAGGCAGGAAGAAATTGGCACGAGATGAGGAGAGGTCAGTGCCTTAGCAAGGTGGTGTGGACAGGTGTTTGGGTGTGTTCGTGGTTTTGGAGTTTGGGTTTTGTGCCATTGGAGAAGGGCTTGCCGCGTTTGACGTACATTGAGCGGGGTGTGCTGGATAGGGATTTGGCGCGTCAGCGGGAGTTGGCACGTCAGGCTTATTGGAAGCGGTTTGTGGTTCGTCATCCTGGTTGGGTGGCATGGTTTGATGGTCGTACGGGTTTGGTGCATCGTGCGTATGGTCCGCCGATTCGGTTGCCTGAGGGGAGTTCTGAGGTTGAACGGTGTCTTCGTTTTTTGGAGGAGGAGGGGTTGTTGGGTGGGGATCTGGTAGGTGAGTTGCGTCATGTACGGACTGTACGTACGGGTTGGTCGGAGTATGTGGAGTTTGTTCAGGAGGTTGGTGGTAGGGAGGTGTTGTTTTCACGGGTGACGTTTCGGTTGCGTCCTGGGGGTGAGGAGGTGTACATGTTTGGGATAGATGTGTATGAGGTGGAGGGTTGGGAAGTGGAGGTGGTGGATTCTGAGGAGGTGGTTGAACGGTTGGTTCACTGGGGTTTGGGGAATGGTTTGGTGTGGGATAGTATATGGGTTGGTAGGGAATGGAAGTGGTTGGCGGATTTGGAGGGAGATGGGTATGAGGTACGGGCTGTTGTGGAGGTGAGGATGGAGGGCAGGTTAGCGGGTGGCATGCGTGTGCCGTACAGGGGTTATGTGGATGCGGAGAGTGGAGAGCCGGTGTATTTGCAACCTGAGGTGTATTTTTATTCGGGTTCGGGTCAGGGTAATGCCCATGTACGCGTTCGGGTTTTGGGGTATGAGCGTTCTCGGATTACGCCGGTGGCGTTGTTTCCGGATTATTATGGGTGGTTGACGACGATGTATGGCAACCCGCTTTGGGATTGGGAAGCGGATTCCAGCGGATATGTCGTGGTGGATGAATTTTCGTTTCCGGGGATTTTACGTGTTCCGTTGAAGGGTCGGTTTGCGCGTGTTTATGATCAGGCAACTCAGCAGATTCCGTATCAGGATTTTTGGCTGGACACGCCCGGTCAGTACAGTCTTGTGGTGAGTCAGATTCCGTTGCGATATACGAATGTGTATGTGCATATGAATCGGTTGCATGCGGAGGTGAAGCGGTTGTTTCCGGGGTTTGAAATGCTGGACTGGTCGTTCCCTGCTTATGTGGATGATACCAGTGGCACGTGCAATGCGTTTTTTGCCACGTATTTTATTTCCTTTCTGATGGAAGGCAGTCTTTGTTATAGTTTGGCGGAGTTTGCAGAGGTGGTGTATCATGAATATGGTCATGGGATTAATGTGTATGTGTACTGGTGGTTGGGCACCGGTTTTCAGAATCCGGCGTTGCATGAGGGGTATGCGGATGTCTGGGCGTTGGTGATGACGAAGCATCCGGTTTTGGGAGAGGGTGCGTCCAAGCTGGCGATTGATCCGGATCTGTACACACGCCGGTATGATAAACGTCCCAAAGTATATCCCCGGGATAATCTGGCGGAGCCGCATGCGACGGGTGAGATCATTGCGGGGGCATGGTGGGATGTGGCGCGGAACATAGGGAGTGTGGACACGATGAAGGAGATTTTTGCGCGCCATTATTATGGTACGCCCAATGGTCCATATGGTGCGGAGCTTCAGGTGTTTCGGGATGCGCTGATAGAGGCGCTGGTTGCGGATGACGACGATGCGGATTTGAGCAATGGCACGCCGCATTATGAGGAGATTGTTTGTGCGTTTATGCGTCATGGGATTTTGCTGCCGGGTCAGTATCAGGTGTTGCCGGATGATATTGTACCGGTGGAAGAAGTGGGAGATGGAGAGCCGATTGTGATTGGGATTCGGACTGCATATGCGGATAAGCCGTTGTCGCGGTCAGTGGCGTTGTACTGGCGTGAGATGGGTTCGCCCGTGTGGAATGTTACGGAGATGGAACGTGTGGAGGGCGATTCGTTTAAGGTGGAGTTGACCGGGATCCCGCCGGGTACAGTATTGGAGTACTGGTTTGCGGACACGACGTATTGTGGGTTTGTGCGGACGTTTCCATATGAGATGCACTTTGACACGCCCAGCAATGTCCCGTATTATTTGCTTGTGGGTTTTGAGTTGAAGGAGGCGCACACGCTGGATGACGCGTCGGGCTGGCAAATTGGCGATGCCAGCGATGATGCGGTGCTAGGGATTTGGGAGATAGGCGTGCCTGTGCCCAGTTATGAACCGCCGTATTATCCGATTGTGGAGATTCAGCCAGGGTATGATCATACGGGGAACAATCGGTGTGCGGTAACGGGCAATGCGGATCCGAATGCTTCCCCGTGGACGAATGAAGTGATGGGTGGGAAGACGACACTATATTCGCCAGGCTTTGATTTGACTGGTTATACGAATCCGGTGTTTACGTACTGGCGGTGGTACACGAATGAGTGGGGATATCTGCCGCGTACGGATCGGTGGCGTGTTCAGATTTCGCTGGATGGAGGTGTGACGTGGCAGGATGTGGAGAATACGGCGATTCCGGATCGGGATTGGCGTCGTGTTGTAGTGCGGGTTCTGGACTATGGTGAGCCGAGTGGACTGGTGTTTTTGCGGTTCATTGCGCAGGATGATGTGGCGGAGACGCTGGTGGAGGCGGCGGTAGATGATTTGTTTTTGTATGATGGTCCGCGCGGTGAGGTACAGGGTTTGGGTGATGTGGGGTTGGGGGTATGGCGTGTGTGGTGGCAGGAAGAAGGACGGTTAATTGTGATCCGCTGTGTGGCAGGGGATTGCAGGGTTGTGGAGATGGTGCGTGTAGTGGATGGTTTGGGTCGTGAGGTTTACCGGTTGTGGACAGGTGGTGGTGGTGGGGCGTGGCAAGGAGGTGTTGTGGCGTTGGATAGGGCATTGGTGCCAGGTGTGTATTTTGTTGTGCTGGGTTTTGCGGATGGTGGGATCGGTGTGTATCCACTGGTGGTGGGTGGTGGCGGTGATTGATGTGTTGTTGGGGAGTACGTGTTGGAGGATATGCGTTGTGAGTCGCTGGTTTGTAGCTGGCAGGGAACTTTTGTGGAGTGGATAGTTGTTCTCTTTTAATAGAGGGCTTTGTCAAAGGGGAATTGTGTTCCAGGGAAATTGTGTGCTCATGTTGTGGAGGGTGGTAGTTGTCAGTGGTGGTGTGCTGGTTTGTTGCGTGTCTGTGTTGTATGGTCAGTGGGTTGGGGGTGGTGGTCGTGGTATAGTGGGTGGCTTGGAGTGGCTGGATGCGGTGCCCTGGTGGCAGTTTCGTGGGGGCATCCGGCTGAAAGCGTCCGCAACGTATGAGGACACCAATTGGGTGGATGGTATAGATCCGGAGCCCTGGGATTCAGTAGCGTATTTGTATCCTGTGCAGTCGGACACGGAGAGTGTGTGGATTATGTTTACGTGGGACAATGGGATGTGGCAGCCCATGTTCAAGCAGGTGGTGTATCGGGATTCGTCAGTGATGTACACCTGGTATGGAGGGCACTGGGTGTTTGATTCGCGAGAAGTTTACCGGGGTGATACGGTGATTTCTTACCGATGGGATAATAACCAGAACCAGTGGGAGCCGGTTCGTATGACAATCCATACCAAGACAAGGCCTGTGGACACGATTTGGGTGTACGAGCAGTATTTGGGTTCGTGGATTCCACTTTGGCATAAGTTGCTGTTTTATACTGGTCAGGGAGGCATCCTTGATTCTTCCTATGCGTATGACTACTTGCTTGATCCGAATACGTTGCAATTGACCGTGAATTTTTATTACTGGCGAATGCTTACGTATGACCCGAATTTGATCAAGACGATGCTCATAGATACGGCAGGTGGTACCGATACGATTGTTACATACTGGGTGGTGGATGCGTCCGGTCATGTGATTGAGATGCGGTTTGTGTCGCCGTGGGATAGTACGATCTGCCGGATTGTCAACAAGAATACCAATACGTTGCTACATCAGGCATTTGGAGATTGGGTGTACCCACTGGATTCATTCTTTGCGGGTCGGAAACGTAGCATTCCGGACATTGTGGGGGTGTATGAATGGTTATTATGGCTGGTTTCGGATACCTCCTACTGCATGTTCTGCGTTGTGGGTGGGTCGTGTCCGGGTTCTGTTCTGGATACGACTCAACCCGGGAAGATAGGCTATCGGATACGGGACTATGGTTTGTATGAGGCAGTGATTCGCTGGGATGATATTCAGGGGTGGTTACCTTACTGGAGCCAAAATCGGCTTTACTATATGACGGTAACGGCGGGTATGTCGGAGGGTTCAGGAATGGATGCGTTGGTGAGTGATGAGGTGGCCTGGTGGTATGATCCGGGGTCTGAGCAGCTGTTTATTTTAGAGGAGGATGTGGCGTATGTGGGATTGTATACAGTAGAGGGTCGGCTGGTGGCGTGGGTGACGGGTGTGTCGGTGGTACCGTTGAAGGGTATACGGTCGGGTGTGTATGTGGTTCGTGTTGGGTTGCGCAGTGGGTTTGAGAAGCGGTTTCGCTTTGCCCGACTTTGACACTTTATAGGGTGCTTTGGGAGTGCTTCAAAAACTGTGTCAGGAGCAGACTGGCACAACACGCTGCTTACCAGCGATTTTCCGGAAAAGGAGGGGAGGGGTGGGGACCCCACCCACTCCCTTCCGGAACTCCTTCATGAAAAAGCAAAACCCAAAATCCAAAAACAATCCAAAAACCATGAAAAAAGCAAAACTCACCTACAAGCAATCTAGGGAACAAATCTGGAAGCGAGAAAGTTCCCCAAATTGTGTCTGGCATACATTTCTGTGTATAAGCGATTTGCGAAGACTTTCAAGATTTCCTGGATTTTTCTTCTGTTTCCCGAGAAGCAAGCAGTTCATTGAGTTGGGCACAAACGCGCCGTCGCTGGTAGGAGAGGTTCAACAGATTGAAAACCATCACCAGCAAAGGTTTTGAAGATTGTGGGGCGCCGATAGGGCGTGTTTCAAAAATTGTGTCAGAGAGAGTCTGGCGCAAAAAGCTGACTGCCAGCAATATTCCCGAAGGGGGAGGACCCTCCCCACTTCCTTCCGGATTCCTTCTCCATCTTAATCATGTGAAAAAACACAACTCAAAATCCAAAAACCCGTGAGAAAAGCAAAATTCACCTACAAGCAAGTTAAGGAACAAATCCGAAAGCAACTGCAACAAATTGCTGAGGGAGCTCTGGAAAAGGCTATGAACCAGGCGCGTGAAGAGTGGTGACTGTGTGCGCACACTCATAGACGACGAGATGGACAAAATGGAAGGATTGCTATCGGGTGCTGAGCATACATTTGCGCTATCCACCTGAAGTTCGCCAGTTGATTTACATCCACGACCCTGTAGAGACCCTGTAGAGGATTTCTTCTGGCAGATGGGTTGTAATCCTTTTGTGAAGGTGTGTTCGGGAAAGGGGTGAAGGATAAAGTTCAGGGACGCATGGAATGCATTGAAATGACTTACTTTCAGCGATGTGTGTCAGGTACAATTTTTTGGAACTTTCTCAAGAAGTTTTTCTATTAGAGAAAAAGCAGCGAATCAGTGTGGGGATGAACTGGTTCACCAGAAGGATGTTCAGTACATCTGAGCCGTTCTTCTGGGCGTGGGGAATACGGGGAGTGGTTGCTTACCTGAGTGTTGTGGTATTTCCGGGGCTTGCCCAATCGGCTGGAACCACCGAAGACTCGCTGAAATATGAAACACGGGAGAAGATCCTGATTGAAGATTTCAAAGAGACTGATGCACTGAAACTTCCTTTTGAACTTTTTGAAGATGCTTATGGCAAAGCTTATCTGCACGGGGGAGCGCTGGTTATAGAAGCCTATACGGACAGTGGATTGTCCAGGTATGTTCATTTTGCGGTTCCGTCGGAGCCAGACAAAGTGTTTATGGAAGCAAAATTGAAAATCATTCACGGCAAAATAGGTGGACTGCTCTTTCAGTTTGAAGATTGGGATAATTATGGCTGGCTTTTGGTTTCTTCTTCGGGCACGCTTACAGCGGGATTTGTCCGGGACGGTGAAACCCATTACCTTATTCGGGATGCACCACTCTTCCAGTATTTTGGAAATGGCTGGAATACGATACATATTATGCAGACGCCTCGCGTGTTGAAAATTTATGTCAATGGCTATGTAGAGTTGACGGTGGGACGCATTCCGGTGGATGGCAATGGTTTTGGGTTTGTAGCTGGAGGGCACTCCGCAATTGCTGTAGACAAAGTGGTGATAGGTTATGAGGTCAAGTTGTTGAAAGAAGGAGAGGTGGCAGCACGGATTTTTGGAAGTGGATTGATTCTGGATTCCTTTCATGTTTTAACCGCATATCATGTGGTGGAAAATTCGCCCAGGATTTACGTGACGCTGGTAAAGGAAGGCAAAGAAGACACGGTTCTTGAAGCGAAAGTCCTTTATCAGGATAAGGAACTGGATATTGCTATTTTGAAGACGGAAGCGCCGATACCGGTTTCCGATTCATTGCCGTATGGGATTCGGACGAAAGGGATCTTACCATTGGGTACCTATGTGTATGCGCTGGGTTATCCGCTGGTTCATGCAGGGATGGGTACTTCTATCAAGTTTCACGATGGGAAAATCAGTTCCAAGGTAGGCTATGAAGGTGATCCTTCTCAGTACCAGACTACGATACCGGCTTCGCCGGGCTACAGTGGTGCCCCGGTATTTGATGGGGAAGGCTTGCTGATTGGTGTGCTCACGGCAAGGCATAAGCTGGCTGAGAATGCGTCGTACGTGGTGAAAGCTTCTTCGTTTTCGCATTTGCTGGACATGCTTGAGAATTCGGGTTTGCCTGAGGAATCCAGGGTAAAGAGTCTGTCTGTTAACCAGCAAGTTGAACGGATTGCGCCTTATGTGGTACTCATCAAATCCCAGTAACGTGAAGGGTTTGGCGGTGTGCAGGTTAGGGCTGGTCTTTTTGATCTGTATCGCTGGTGGCTTGCCTGTTCAGGGAATTGCCCAGGAGGCTGGTCAGCCGTCGGATGCTTCTTCTGGACGGAAATACGTTCCGCGAAATCTTCCGGAAGTTGTCCTTCGGAAGAAAGAGGCTTTTCGGAAAGGGATTCAGACGGGCAAGCAGCGGATTGCCTTTTCTACTGACCCATTGTTTCTGCTTTTGATTCAGGGTCCTTCGCTGGGTGTGTATTATACGGTTGGTGAAGTGACGCTGTTTGCGTACATGTGCTATTCCACGCCGGGAGCACCAATATTTCAGGGGGACGCCGTTTATTTTCACCTGCCAGCCAACTTTATACTGAGCATGCAGGGGGAAGAATATATCTTGCTTGTACAGGAGGATAGATTCACAGTAACGCAAAACAGCATGATTATAGAGGGGGGAGTAATCAGGGGGACGGTGGCTGATATGATTGACGATGTGGCGACCAAATTGTTTTTCCGAATAGGAAAAGTAGGGGGCGTTGCAAAGCGTTATACGTCTGGTCCGGATTCCGTAGAGCTTTATCCTCTTGATGTTGCTTTTGGTGAGCTGGCACTGTCGTTACTTGTCGGAGGACGTATAGCAAGGTTTGGGGATCGCCCCACTTTGTATGGCGCGATAGAAAGTGGATGGGGTGTGGGACTGTTCAGGAGCCGGAGCAGGTTTTGGTGGGGCGAGCAGGTGGAAACCAGTCTGGTTATGGATTTAATTCTTCGCATTCAAATAGGCTTTGCATTTTAGTCATGGAAAATTCGGGAAGGATGGTTGGTGTTGGTGCCCGCTTCTGTACTTTTTTGGTTTCGCTGGTGATCTGGGCTGTTCTGGCTGGGTCTTCCGGCACCAGTATCAATTACGTTGCGGTGAAAATTCATGATAAAGTGAAGATTTCAAAGAAGGAGGCAAGGGTTATTGGGTCTGTAGTCAGAGATGTAGTGGATTCAGAAGGGAGAGTGCTGATACCCAGGGGCAGTCCTGTATACGCTATTCTTCGTGTGAACAAAAACCTGAAAATGACATACATAGAATTTCTCTATGTAGAAGTGGGTGGTCGGAAGATTCCAGTTCGTGGCTATGCGATTAGTCACCATCCAGAAACTCTGGATGAATATCCGGAGCTCTGGCTGGCATTACCCTCTCATTAATTCGTTTGAAAAATCCGGAGAGATGCGCAGGTGGGGGTTGTGGTTGTGGGCAGGGAGCTGTCTGGTCCCCTCACTGTTGGGACAGAGTCTGGTTCCTACGAATTATCAGGTGATGGCGCTGGATTCCATCGTTTCTTTCTATCCTCTGATGATGCGACATCCGAAATTGCTGAGTCGTGCGCGAAATGCGCCGTTTTTCAGTTTTCATTGGGGAGATTGGGTATGTGCTTTATATATTTCTGGCTATAACAATCCATTTTTGTGGGGTTCGGACGCTTACAGGATGTGGACGCTGATGTCATTTTTGGGTTGTGTGAATGGGGAGGGTCAGTTTCGGATGCTGCCTACGCATTACCCCTACGAAAAGGTAAAGAAGACGGGGCGACGATGGGAGGATGTCATCAGAGAAGAGGGATTTTCACCGGGGTCAGTTGGTGGTATACCAGAATTTGTTGCACTGGAAAAGAAATTACTGATGGTTTATACGTATAATTACAAGCAGGTTACCAGCGAAAAAAACAAGGTTCAGCGCCAGTATTTCCTGTTTGTGAAAGAATACGATGAAAACCTGTCATTGGTCGGAACGAGGAAGACAGCCTATGAAGAGGAAGTCTGGGGTCGGCGCGTTGTCCGGACAAGCATTCATACGGTTGAAGTTGCAAGAATTTCCTCAAATCAGTATATAGTGGCTTATGTCTTGACCAAGTCTATGGGGGGCAACCGGCAGGCATATCTGGTTGTGAATCTACTGGATGAGGATTCCAGAATCGTGAATAAGACAATGATTCATCTACCCTTTGATTTTCGGGGAATGTATCCTGTCCGATTACACTACTGGATTTCTGAAAAGCACAGGAAAGTATTTTTCATGTTTCCGGTGGTGCTTCTTCAGGAGGAGGCGAACAACCTTTTCAAAAAACTATTGAGTAAAGGTGAGAGCGGAGATCCGCGTGCGCTGTACGTAGTCATTTATCAGGTTGACCCGGTTTCGGGAGAATACACGGTGGGTGCTATTGATCTGGGTAATCCGCAGAAGAAGGTGATCAGTCAAGTCATTCGTGCTAATCCTGATGAGGACAATTATCTGATTGGTTTTGTATGGACGTTCAAGAAGCAAAAGAAGTTCGCCGTAGACATGCTCAAGCTGAGTATCGGTGAAGATGGAGAACTGGTTTTGCAGGATAAATTCACTGTTTCTGTTCCGTCTACCGATTATAGTCCGCCTCCTGCATACAAATTTCATATTGTTGTTACAGATATTGCTGAATCTAAGAATTCCTACATGGTTGCCTTAGCATATAGGGCAATCACTAAAATAACCACAAAAACCAGTAGCTGGCTGGAGATCGCATATTATGCGCCTTTTCTGCTTGTGATTGACAAGGGGACGCGCTCTGTGAAGAAGGTTCTTTCTTTACCTGTGAGAAAGGCGCTGAGGATGTCGGCGGGTTTGCTGGACGATTACCGGTTGCGGGTTCTTGCGGCAAGGCTGATGAGGATTTTAAAATATGATGATCAGACATTTCTGATTCTGTATTCGCTTTTTGATTCAAAGGTTGCGCGTCGGATTCGTACGAATGCGGAGCTGAACTACATGATTGTGTCTGAGCTGGATAATGGGGCGATTGAGGTGACGCGTCCCCGGCCACTGGGCCCTGCTGTGGGGAATGTCACCAGCTGGACGAGAAATGTCATTCGCAAGAACCAGAAGATCTACAGCTTTTACAGCATAGATTACTTTGTGCCTGCTGTGGCTGAATTTGAACTCAGGAAGTAAAGGGTAGAGAGGGGGGGGAGTGGGGACGGATGTCATTGAATGGTAGGGATGCCTTCTGTGCTCTGGGCGGTGGGTGGCCAGGGTGGGGTGTGTCCAGATCGGATCGCCGTAGTATCGTCCAGGTCGTTGCTTATCTCATGGAGTCTGCAGTTTTTCTGCAGGCTTATGTGAGGGATAGGGGCTGGAGCCAGAAGAGTTCATCTTGTGCGGAATTGAGGTGATAAGGAGGGAGGCAAGTTTGTTTACTGGCAGATGTCGTAGCGGTTGCCGCCTACGGATATGCCGGTGTTGCTGGTTGAGTGGTTCAGTGAGGTGTTGGATACGGATCCGCCGCCTGTGGAGTTGACGCCTGTAGAGGTTTGTCCGACGTTGGTTGTCATTTTGCAACCTTTGGGGCAGTTGATGAATCCGGCGGGGTCGGTTCGTACGACGAAGATATCCCAGTCGGTGTTGGATCCGGGGTCGCCATCCTGGGTGACGCCCACGGCGAGGTATCCGCCTGTGCTGAGTTCAATGACGGCGTGTCCGCGTTCGTGGAGTGTGTCCTGTCCGTAGGCGTGCGCCCACTGGAGGTTTCCGTTTTTGTCCACTTTGACGAGTAGGAGGTCAAAGTACCAGTTGCCGGCGTGGTAGCGTTCTATGGAACCGACGGCGATGACGCCGGAGTCGCGGGTGGGGTAGACGTCATAGCAGTAGGCGTCGGGGTTGTATCCGCCATAGGGAGGTTGGGAGAGGACGAGGGACCACTGGACGTTGCCGAAGGAGTCTAAGGCGACTAAGTAGAAGTTCCAGTCGGAGGCGCCGTAGGATTGGGTGAGTCCGCAAGCAACGACTTGGTGATTGTAGGTTTCTGTGACCGAGACTAATTCTTCTCGCTGGTTTCCTCCTAAGTATTTGCCCCATAGGAAGTTGCCATTTTGGTAGCGAAGTGCGGCGATGTACATATCTGTAAATCCCAAAGTTCCGTTATCCCAAGTTCTTCCTGCTACATACACGCGATGACCATCTCGGGAAATTTGAATACCGCCCCGAAATAATCTGGGATTTAGAAACTTTGCCCATACAACTGTATTAAACTGGTCGTAGCGAGCGATGAAGGAGGATCTATTAACACACAAATTGTAAACTCGTGCACCGAGGACAACACGGTTCCTGTTTATAAATGAAATATCCACGCTTCGCATCATATAACTACCGGTTTGATACCATAAGTCATATTGATTGTTGATCAGGTTTCCGGAGGCTCCATCCAGGACTGCTGCTAAGGCAGAAGCATAGGACATATAGTGAAGAGCGTATTGGTAGTTACAAGCATTATTACCCCGCTTGCCTACGGCGATAATAGTATCTCCATTATGTCTGGCGACACTCAGGAAAAAGTCGGAGCCAGCAGTTCCGATGGTTTTGGTCCAGAGGATTTGTGATCCGGTTTGGTCTAAGCGGAGAGCGTAGGCGTCGTAACCGCCCTGTCCGGCGGAGGCGGTGGTTCCGACGATGACGAAGGATCCGTCGGAGAGTTCAATGACGTCGTAGGCGATGTCGTTGTTGGGTCCGCCGATGGCGAGGCAGAATCCCTGGCAGGTGTCTGCGGTGACGTTCATAGATGTGGCGGGTCCGCATCCGCACATGTTACAGGGCTGGACGGTGATGGTTCCGTCGGTGGTGTCGGGTACGACCTGTACGGATTGGCTGTTGGGGTTGCTGATGATGGTCCATCCTGGTGGGAATTGCCACTGGTAGCCGGTGGCTTCGGGGCAGGTGGATGCAGAATAGGTGATGGTGTCGGCGGTGCATCCGTGTGCGGGTCCAGTAATAGAGACGGTGCACTGGGGAGGTGCGCAGTTGAGTGGGCAGCCTATGCTGTGCCACTGGTTGGTGTTGGCGTTGTAGATTTCCAGGCAGAAGTTGTCAATGTTGAGGATGATGAGTCCGTGTGCGGGGTTCTGGATGGCGTTGCGTTGTTGGGTGGTGAGTCTGGGTATAAGGAGTCCGCGGAGTGTATCGTAGATTTCCAGGCGTGCTGAGGGGTCGGGGCTGGTGGTTCCGATTCCTACGGATTGGGTGTAGATGTGGGGGAGTGGTGTGAGGAGGGTGAAGGCGATCGCGAGTGTGGAGCGCAGGTTTTGGGTCATGCCAGTGGAATTTTTCTGGTTTTTTGAGGGAAGTTAGTGGGTGGATGGTGGGATGGGCAAGGGCGATGGTCTTAGATTTCATATTTGAGGGTGGGATATCGCTACTGGAATACGGGGGAATGGTACAGGTGGGATCTGGATTGTTTCTTGTTGTGGACAGGTATAGAGGGTGTGTGTCAGGAGGGGAGGCGGATCTGGTAGATGGCGAGGAAGATCTGGTGGGTTTTGTGGCGGTGTGTGAGTGCGCGTACGAAGGAGTAGTCGTCTAAGATGGCGAGTCGCAGGGTGTTGGGCACGAAGATGACCTGATAGAGTTTGTGGTTCCAGATGAATTCAAAGTGGAGTGTGCTGAGCATAGTGAGTGTGGAGAAGGTTTTGCGGTTGGTTCCGCGCAGTTGCCACCATTGTACGCTGTTGGGTGCGAGTGCGTAGTCGGCGATGTGCTGGATCTGGTGGGTTTGTGTGTTGATCTGGATGAGTCGGTATCGGTATCGCCAGGGTTCGTTGAAGGTGGAATCGGCGTGGGGCAGGTAGTAGCCAATGAGCAGGTACTGGAGGTGGCTGGATGTGGCGATTGGGATGATGCGGTCTGTAATGAGTGGTTGTTGCAGGAAGAGTGGTGCGCATGCGTTGAAGAATCCCTGTGGTGTGTAGGGTGTTTGCCGGGAGGAAGAGCCTTTCAGGCAGGTTTTGAGCAGGGAGGTGGGGAGGGCTGGGATAGAGAGGAAACTGGGATCCAGGCTTTTGTACAGGCTGTGTTGGGTCTGGTTGATGTGTAGGGTTGCGAAAAAGGGGTGGATCCAGAGGTGTTCGGAGTACAGCCATGTGTAGTGCCAGAATGGGAGGTTGGGTGTGGTGAAGAGTCGGAAGTACTGGGGAGGGAGGAGGTTGTAGGGATTGGTCAGGGGGGGTGCGCTTCCTGTGAAGCAGGGGAGAGTAGATCCGGCGGTATCTATGCAGAATGCGCGGGTTGTGGCGGTGTAGATGGGTCGTTCTAAGAGGAAGCGAGGGAAGGTTCTGGCGACGACTTTGTACTGTTCCAGTTGACGGCAGTAGGTTCTGTAGTAGAGTGTATCGCCGGCGACCCATCGTGTGTAGCAGAAGAGCTGGTTGGTGATGGGAGCGAGAGCGGTGAGCCATCCGCGTTCGGGGATGAGGAGTCGTTGTTCCGGGTGGATGTTCAGGACGTCCTGGATGACTTCCCAGTGGTAGAGGATGCTGGGTTTGGCGTCGGGGAAGCAGGTATCGGTGTGTGCGCATCGGTTTCGTGCGAGGAGTACGAAGAATCCTCGGGGCTGGTTGTGTTCTTGCCAGAACATGAGTTCGGGGTAGGCGTGCTGGTCCCAGGGGAGGTTGAGTTCAAAGGGTGTGGGCAGGAGGGTTTCCAAGTGGAAGAGGGAGTCGAGGGGCAGGAGCTGGTTTTGGCGGAACCATTGTGCGTAGGTCTGGTAGTTCTGGAGTGTTTTTCGGAATTGTCGGGGTTCGCGCAAACGCGTGCGTGGGCAGTGGATCTGGGGTTTGTCGCCTGTCCACTGGACTTGGCATCGGCACCATCGGAAGGCGTTCAGTTCCGGGAAGTATCGTCCGACCTGTTTGAAGGCGTCAATATGGGTGTAGTATTGCATGGGGAAGGGTGCCCACCAGAATGAGTCGTTCCAGGGGAGGTATTGCCATTTCCAGTAGGCTTGGCATGTGAGGATGATTCCGTGGTAGGAAGTGTGTCGGTAGGGGTAGGCGAGCTGGTTTCGGATGGATAGGTCGTGGTGGTTAGCGAGGAGCATGGGGAGGTCGCCGGGCTGGAGTCGTTCTTCGGGTGGGTAGGGGATGAGGGTTTGTCGTTTCCACAAGAGTGTAAATCCGAAAAGTAAAGACAAGCAGGTTGTTATTGTGAGTGCTGGGGTTGTGTGGGGTCTTTTGATAGCAGGCATGGGTGGTTTGCCTTTTATGTCCTCCTTTAAGTTAAGCAAAAAAGGCGGAAAGAAGTGTAGGGGAGAAGCGGTGGGATTGTGATGGTTTCGTTTGGTGTAGAGGTGAGTTGTCCGGTGAGTCGTGCGCGGGTGGGGAGGCTGGAGACGGTTTGGGGTTGTGTGAAGACGCCGGCGTTTTTGCCGGTGGGTACGCTGGGTGCGCCGAAGGCGATTCACTGGCTGGATGTAGAGCGTGCGGGTGTGGAGATCATTATGGCGAATACGCTGCATTTGTATTTGCGTCCTGGGGTGGATGTGGTTCGTCGTGCAGGTGGGTTGCATGCGTTTGTGGGCTGGCGTAAGCCGATCATGGTGGACAGTGGTGGTTATCAGGTGTTTTCCTTAGAGCGCGTGAAGTGGAGTGAGGAGGGGGTTCGGTTTCCTTCGCCGTACGATGGGTCGTATCACTGGTTGACGCCGGAGAAGGTAGTGGATATTCAGCGGGTGTTGGGAGCGGATTTTTGCATTGCGCTGGATGTTTGTCCGGGATATGGTGAGCCGGAAGATGTGGTGAGTCGTGCGTTGTCGTTGACGAAGTCGTGGTGGTTGCGTGCCTGGTCGCACTGGGTGTGTCGTGTTCGTCAGGGTGGTGAGGGTGTTCGTCGTCAGGTGTTGATTCCTGTTTTGCAGGGTGGTATGAACAGGCGGTGGCGTCAGGAGCACATAGAATGGCTGTTCAGTCATCGGGACAGTGATCAGTGGTGGTATGTGGCGATTGGTGGGCTATCGGTAGGGGAACCCACTTCGTGTATGTACGAGATGGTGGAGGCGACGACAGAGGTTTTACCGCGGGGTGTTGTGCGTCATTTGCTGGGTGTGGGGACGCCTGCGGATATAGTTCAGTGTGTATTGCTGGGAGTGGACACGTTTGACTGTGTGATTCCTACGCGGAATGGTCGTCGTGGTTTGATTTATACGTGGGAAGGCGTGATTTACATTCACAATGAGAAATGGAAGATGGACTTTTCGCCGATAGATGAAAGGAGTCGTTGTCCGCTTGCGCGACGGTATTCCAAAGCGTTTTTGCGTCATTTGTTTAAGACGGGCGAAATTCTCGGGATGATGATTGCCACACAGATCAACCTGTACTTTTATATGGAGCTGATGGAAGTGATTCGGCAAAAGATTCGGGAGGGGACGTTTGCGGAATGGGCGCGGGAGGTGCTTCCCCGTTTGTCTCGTCGTTTGTAATTCAACATTAGAGCAGGGCAAGAAGTGTCAGGGAGGAACAGTGGGATGTGCTGGCTACCGATTTTATGGCGGTATATCTGGAAGCGGTTGACGGTGAACTGGCTGGCGATTCTCCTGATTTTCACGTTGCTGATTACGGTTTGGGATATTTCTGAGCGGCTATCGCTGTTTCATGATGAGGGGATTTCTATAGGCGAGGCATTGCGTGAGTATTATTTGTACTTTACGCCGTACTTTTTGTTTTTGATTGCACCATATTTTTCATTTCTTGCTGTGTTGTTTACTGCGAGTCGGTTTGCCCAACGCTGGGAGATCACAGCGATGTATGCGGGTGGGATTCGGTTTATGCAGGTACTGACACCGTTTTTGTTGTGGTCAATGGGTTTGTCTATCGTGATGGTGGTGGGCAGTCACTGGCTGCAACCTTACTTTGCCCGGAAAAAAGTAACCTTTGAAGCGCTGCGCATGGGCTGGCACCGGTATGCGAGCCGGGGTATCGCCTTTCGGATAGACGAAAAGACAGTTGGGTGGATCGGGGAATTTTCGCGGGAGAGAGGCGAAGGGTATTTCATGCACATTGACCGATTTGAACAGACTATGCTGGTGGAGCGGATGAGTGCCCGGACATTCCGATGGGACTCGGCGACGGGCAGCTGGATGCTCATAGAAGGGGAACGATGGGTAAAGGTTCGCACGGGCTATACCGTCCAGGAATTTGACACGTTTCTGGTATACTTGCCATTGCATCCCAGTCAGCTACGTATGGAAGTGGAATTTCTGGATATGCTGACCACGGAGGAATTAAGGCGACGGTACCGAGAGGCGTCGGGTCGCGGCTTAGAAGTAGCTCGCGAGATTCTGGCAAAGATTCACGAACGCTATGCAATGCCTGTAACCTTTCTGTTGCTGGTGCTGCTGGGGGTACGGATTGGGGCACGACGGACTCGCGGGGGTACGGGTTGGCATCTGGCATTAGGGTTGCTGCTGGGGTTTGGGTATATATTTGTGGCGCGGCTGTCATTGATGCTGGCGCTGCAGGCTGGGTTGCCGGTGTGGTTGGGGATATGGGGTCCGAACTTGCTGTATGGTTTTCTGGTGCCTGTGGTGTGGTGGG
>JALWYU010000008.1 GCA_026992635.1 Bacteroidota bacterium
CCCTACCCCTCTAACCGCTCCAGCAACTGGTGGATCCGGTATTCCGCCCGTGCCCGTGTAGGCGCTTCCGCCTGAACGCGCACAATGGGTTCTGTCCGGGATGGACGTACCAACAGCCATTCTTTATCCCACCAGACTTTGATCCCGTCGGTGTGGTCCACCAGTGTTGGTGATTCTTCTTGCATCAGTCGGTGTAGGGCTTGCTGGATGGCTTCTAAGGGGTAGTCCTGGATCTGGATTTTGACCATGCTGTATTGGGGTAGGGTTTGCACGAGTTCCTGGAGGGATTGGTCCCGTTCGGCAAGGTTCGCCAGTACTATGGTGGTTGCCGTGATGGCGTCTCTCCCCGGGTGAATTGCAGGAACAATTACACCGCCGTTTCCTTCCCCGCCAAATACGCCTTTGACTTCTTTGAGTTTTGCCACCACGTGGTATTCACCCACGGGTGTCGTGTACAGGGGCACGTCAAATTCTTGGGCAAGGTCGCGCATAGCCTGGGAGGATGCCACGTTGGTCACGAGAGCTCCTCGCTGGTGCCGAAGAACAAAGTGGGCACAGATTACCTGTGTAAGTTCTTCGGAAAGGATTGTTCCGTTGGGGGCAACTAAGGCTAAGCGGTCGGCGTCCGGATCTAAGGCAAGACCTAAGTCCGCCCGAAGGGTACGGACGGTTTCGCTGAGCCGGGTAAGGTGCTGGGGTACAGGTTCGGGCATACGTTCAAAGGGTTGGGTTAGCCGTTCGTGAATCCAGTGCACGTCGTACACGTCCAGGATTCGGAAAAGGCGCTGCAGTGCCAGTAAGCCCACGGAATTGACAGGATCCACCACGACGCGAAATCCCATACGTCGTATCCGACCTGCTAATTCGGCAACAGGTGGGTATGAAAGGATCTGGTCTATGTGTTTGTCAATAGCGGTGGTTTCCCGGGTGTAGCTACCCAGTTCGGAGGGTTCTTGGGCAGAGGTTGTTGGTTTGGCGTTTTCCTGGGCTCGTCGCTGAATGTATTCTATTGCGGAGGGGGGAAGAAAGGTTCCTTCGCCCGAAAAGAATTTCAGGGCGTTCCAGGGCAGGGGATTGTGGCTGGCAGTGATGGCGATCCCACCGTGCGCATTCAGTGTACGTACGGCGATGCCTACGGTTGGGGTGGGAACCAGTCCCAGGTCAATCACGTCAATCCCCGCGAACTGGAGCGTGCCCACAACCAGGTGCTTGATGGGATGGCGTGAAGGTCGTGTATCGGTTCCAATCACGACGCGGCACTTTTTGGGTGTGCTGTCGTAGTGCAACTGGAGCCAGTCCGCATATGCCTGGACATAGCGCAGGATGACAGATGCTGTCAAATCTATACCCACCAGCCCGCGTACCCCCGAAACCGATACTTTCAGTGGCATGGCACAGCCATTTCTTCTAAGCGGTTTAGAACAAGGTCCAGGCAGGTAAATAGCCAGTTAGGGACCAGTACAGAAGCAGATAGGTGAGTGCACAGCCTATCATGGCGATTTGAAGCAGGCGAATGCCCCGACGAAAAGCAGGTGGTTCGTCCCAGCCAGTCATGCCCGCTAAGTACACAAGGAGGGGCAGGATCACCAGAGCACCAATACCTGCGGTGTAAAAACCAAAGCCCCGAGTACCAGTACGCCAGGCAAAGTACAGGGCATAACTCAGATAAAGCAGTGTGCTTATCAGCAATAATCGGCGCGTTGCAGGGATACCGTGCCGAATAGGAAAGGTACGTGCACCCATTCGCCAATCACCATCCATATCCACGATGTCGCCGGTTAACGCCCGCAGAAAGTTCAGTGCGAATGCGGACAGCGAGTAGAAAAGAGTAAATTCCAGGGCGGGCTGTGCCAGCACCGGATAATAGTAAGCCAGTTCTTCATAGCGGTTGGCTTCCAGCAGAAAGGGCAGCCACACGATCAAACCTCCTAAGAAAGCCAGTGTGAACACGCCCGCTAAGGACAAACGCTGATAAACCGTACTGTATTGCCACAGCAATAGGGCGGAGAGTGGGAAGAGCATCCCTGTTAACAACAAACCTGCTCCCAAAAAGGCAACGAGCATACCCAGTACACTACCCAGGCTTGCGCAAACCAGCGCACCAATTAAAATTGTTTTGCGGGAGATCCATCGGTCTACCACTACAGAACCCGGCCGATTCAGCAAATCTACCGAAACATCGTGGTATGCATTGAACAGGTAGCCACTGCACATAATCAGCAAGACCGACACAATGAACGCGCCATACCATTCGGCAGACAGGTGGGGGGTCAACCCCACTTTTTGCAGGAGGGGCGTCCACAGTGCTAAGCGCCAACCCAGCAAGACCAGCCCAACAAACACCAGCATACCACAATGCACAGCCCGACAATAAACCCACAGAGTTTGAAGCCACCGACCCACTGTCCAGTTCAGTTCAATTCAATGCATGAGCCCTAACCCGTTAGCCAGAAGGTTGTTTCTGTGCCCGGTGCCGCCGTAAAAATTCCCGATACACATAGGGTAGGATGCCTCCATGCAGGAAGTATTCCACTTCTACGGGGGTGTCCAGCCGGGCAATGACCGGAAACGAAAAGGACTTCCTGCCTGAATTTTCGGGTGGCTCCACGTAGACGATCAGCTCCTGCTGAGGCTGCAGCTGTGGTGTCAGTCCACGAATCGTGTAGCGCTCATCCCCTTCTAAATTGAGTGATTGCCAGGAGTCCCCTTCCCGAAATTGAAGGGGGAGGACACCCATCCCCACAAGGTTTGCCCGGTGAATCCGCTCAAACGATTCCGCAAGGACAGCGCGAATACCCAAAAGACGTGTACCTTTGGCTGCCCAGTCGCGGGACGACCCCGTCCCATATTCCTTGCCTGCCAGAACAATCAGCGGGATACCTTCCTCCTGATAGCGCATAGCGCATTCGTATACAGTCATGAGTGTACCCTCGGGGAAATGGCGTGTCCAACCGCCTTCCCTGTTCACAAGCAAGTTGCGCAGTCGGACATTGGCAAATGTGCCCCGAACCATCACTTCGTGGTTCCCCCGCCGAGAACCATACGTATTGAACTGATGGGGTTCTACACCATGCTCCAGCAAGTACTTGCCCGCAGGACTGTCTACAGGAATGCGCCCTGCCGGCGAAATATGATCCGTCGTCACTGTATCGCCCAATTTCAGCAGGACGCGTGCATTTTCAATATCTTGGGGTGGTGAGGGTTCATCGGGCACGTCAAAGAACGGTGCACGCCGAATATAGGTGGATTGGGGATCCCACTGGTAAAGCGTACCGGAGGGGGCGTCCAGCTTTTGCCAGAATTCATCACCTTCTTCTATGCGGGCGTACACCTGTTGGAAGTCCTCAGGCTTCAGGATTTGTTTGAGCAACGCCTGAACTTCTTCGCTGGTATACCAGATGTCTTTCAGATACACAGGCTGACCTGCAGGGTCTACACCCACGGGCTCTTCTAAAATGTTCTTACGGATAGTACCTGCTAAAGCGTAGGCAACCACCATGGGTGGCGACATCAGAAAGTTCATGCGGACCAGCGAGTGAATCCGTGCTTCAAAGTTGCGATTGCCCGACAGGACAGAAGCAGTGATCAGGTCATGTTCGCGAATCGCCTGTTCTACTTCCGGAAGTAGCGAGCCCGAATTCCCGATACAAACCGTGCATCCATACCCGACAATATGGAAGCCCAGGGCTTCCAGGTAGGGCATCAACCCGCTTTCTTCAAGGTATTTGGTTACGACGCGCGAGCCCGGCGCAAACACTGTTTTCACCCAGGGGGGAACACGCAATCCGCGTTCTACCGCTTTCTTCGCCACAAGCCCGGCACCCAGCAGGACATATGGATTGGATGTGTTCGTACACGAAGTAATTGCCGCCAGAACCACTGCCCCATCCCCAACTGTGAACTGAACGTTGCCACGCCGAATGGTAACCTGACGCACGGGAAGACGGCTTTGTTTCAGGGCAGGGTCGGCAACGGCTGACTCGGTTGCCAGAGTCTGGACAGCCGCTCCTCCACCAGGCACTGTACCTCCACTGCTGCTTCCACCACCTTCGGCTTGCCACACATCCGTGTGTGCATCTTCTTCAGGGGGACGATTGGGACGAAGCCGCTGAATCTCTTTGTCCACTACCCGGGGCAGCTCATGGAATCGGAGCTTGTCATGGGGTCGGCGCGGACCTGCCGTAACTGGTTCCACCGTGGACAAATCCAGCTCTACAACCTGTGTGTACTGGGGTTCGGTAGTTTCCTGGCGCCACAACCCATTTTCCTTGGTATACACTTCCACACGTTCAATCAGTTCAGGTGGGCGACCCGTTAAGCGCAGATAGTCCAGCGTTTGCTGGTCAATGGGAAAGTACGTGATCGTACAACCAAATTCAGGCGACATATTCGCAATCGTTGCCCGCTCCGGAATAGAAAGTGTAGCCAGTGCCGGACCCGTAACCTCTACGAACTTTCCGACCACACCCACCTGACGCAACAAATGCGTGATGGTCAGGACCAGGTCAGTGGTCGTCACGCCCTCAGGTAAAGTACCGGTCAGGCGCAAGCCCACGACTTCCGGCACCGGATAATACACGGGCTGCCCTAAGAGGGCGGCTTCGGCTTCAATACCGCCTACACCCCAACCCACAACGCCAATTCCATTGACCATCGGCGTATGGGAGTCCGTACCCAGCAGTGTGTCAGGGAAAAGCACGCCATCCCGTGCAGTCACTACCTGTGCCAGATACTCCAGATTGACCTGATGAACTATGCCCATACCGGGCGGAATTACCCGGAAATTCCGAAAGGCTTGCTGTGCCCATTTGAGCAATTGATAGCGTTCACGATTGCGCTGGTATTCCAGCTGAATATTCAGGCGGTAGGCAAGGCGACTGCCAAAAAAGTCCGCCTGAATAGAGTGGTCAATCACCAGATCTACAGGAATTTGGGGATTGACGGTAAGGGGATCCACGCCTTTCTTCGCCAGGGCTTCGCGCAATGAAGCCAGATCCACAACCGCTGGCACGCCCGTAAAGTCCTGCATCAGGATGCGTGCCGGATAAAAGGGGATTTCACCGGTGGAGTGCCCCTTCCACTGGAACAGGCGTTCTATATGCACCTCAGTAACGATCCGACCATCAAAACGGCGCAAAAGACTTTCACCCAAAATACGTAAGCAGTAGGGAAGGTGGTCTATGGTACCCAGCCCTTGCTTCTCCACTGCAGCCAGCGCGTAGTACGTCCATGTCTTGCCACCAATATGCAGGGTTTGTTCAGCGGGTTGCCAGCCCATGCTTTTGCGGTTTGTCTATGGTTTGTAGATAACTTACAGTGCATCCCGCTTAAAAAAGAAAAAGGAGGGCACGCTGAGGTGCCCTCCCGGAGTAGTGAGTGGAAAAGTGAGGGTATCACCGTTTGGAGGCATGGCACACACACGTGCACACACACCGGAGCACACAACGCATGTAAAGCAGGGCACACGAGCACGTCCACTGTGGGTTCGTGCCCGTGTGCCTGCACAAGAAAGAAGTTAGTTCTGGCGATTAGTATTCAGGCGGGGTTGCCGGTGCCGTTTCTTTCTTTTCTTCGGGTTGTTCGGCAATCAGGCATTCGGTGATGAGGAACATACCGGCAACCGACGCGCCATTTTCTAAGGCGACACGCACCACCTTGGTGGGGTCAATCACCCCGGCTTCGTACAGGTTTTCAAACTTCCCGGTGCGTGCGTTGAATCCGTAGTCGCCGTCCTTTTCCAGGACACGTTCCACGACTACGGACCCTTCGTACCCGGCGTTCTGGGCAATTTGACGCAATGGTGCTTTCAGGGCTTTACGGACGATTTCCACGCCCCACCGCTCATCTTCGTTGTTGACTTCCACTTTATCCAGAGCGGAAAGGGCGCGCAGGTAAGCGACACCACCACCTGGCACAATCCCTTCTTCTACGGCAGCACGTGTTGCGCTGAGGGCGTCCTCAATCCGATCCTTCTTCTCTTTCATTTCTACTTCGGTGGCGGCACCCACATAGATGACTGCCACGCCACCTGACAGCTTGGCTTTCCGTTCCATCAGTTTTTCCTTATCGTATTCGGACGTGCTCTTTTCAATTTCCGCTTCTATTTGCTTGATGCGGGCTTTGATATCTTCGGGATTGCCTTTTCCGCCAATAATCGTGGTGTTTTCTTTGTCTACCACCACCTTTTCAGCACGCCCCAGCATGCTCAGGTCGGCATGTTCCAGCTTATAACCCTGTTCTTCGGAGATCACGGTTCCACCCGTCAGAATCGCAATGTCTTGCAACATGGCTTTGCGTCGGTCGCCAAAGCCCGGCGCCTTCACAGCGCAGATCTTGAGTACGCCCCGCAACTTGTTCACCACCAGCGTTGCCAAGGCTTCGCCTTCCACATCTTCAGCAATGACTAAGAGGGGCTTCCCTGCCTGAACCACCTTTTCTAAGATGGGCAGGAAGTCCTTCATAGAGGAGATCTTCTTGTCCGTAATCAGGATGTAGGGGTCTTCCAGGACGCATTCCATCTTATCGGGATCCGTAATGAAGTAAGGCGAGAGATACCCCCGGTCAAATTGCATCCCCTCAACGACGTCCACATAGGTTTCGGTGCCCTTGGCTTCTTCTACGGTAATTACTCCTTCCTTCTTGACTTTCCGCATTGCTTCGGTGACGATCTGCCCGATCTTGGGATCGTTGTTTGCCGAGACGGTTGCCACCTGCTCAATCTTCTTATAGTCATCGCCCACTTCCACACTCATCTCGCGGAGCTTCTCCACGACGGCTTGAACCGCCTTGTCAATCCCGCGTTTCAGGTCAATGGGATTGGCACCCGATGCCACATACTTGAGACCCGCATGGATCATTTCCTGGGCAAGGACACAGGCAGTGGTGGTGCCATCACCGGCATTGTCCGCCGTCTTGGACGCGGCTTCCCGGATGAGCTGGGCACCCACATTTTCTGCTGGATCCTGCAGTTCAATTTCCTTGGCAACGGTGACCCCATCTTTGGTTACGTGGGGGGCACCGAACTTCCGTTCCAAAACCACGTTCCGCCCTTGCGGACCCAATGTAACCTTCACGGCATTGGCAAGAATGTCAATGCCACGCAAAAGCGCTTCGCGTGCTTCCGAATTGAACTTGACGAATTTGCCTGCCATGGCTCACTGATTTTTGGCTGTTGGCTTTTCACGAAATGGGTTTACTTTTCTTCTTCAATGATGGCGTAGATGTCCGATTCCCGCATGATGAGGTATTCCTCCCCGTCAATTTCCACTTCGGTCCCGGCGTATTTACCGAACAGGACGATGTCGCCCACCTTCACCGTAGTGGGTTCGTCTTTCTTACCGGGACCCACGGCTACGACCTTCCCCTTTTGGGGGCGTTCCTTTGCCGTGTCCGGAATGATGATACCTCCTTTGGTGCGCTCTTCTACGGGGAGAGGTTTGACGACGACCCGATCCTGCAAGGGCTTCAACGTGATTTTGGTTTCGGTTGCCACCTCCGTCATTGTTCTCTGGATTTTGGTGGTTGCTGGTTGGTTGCTTCCCTGTGATTGACTGCGTAAACCGTGTTCACTTCTATGAGTAGGACAAAAAGCATGCCAGACCTGAGAAGTGTACAATCTTTCAGTGTGGAGGCTGGCAGAATGTCAGTTGCCCGACATTTTTGCATACACACGTTGCGTCCCCGCAGAAATTTTTGCCTTTTTCGGGGGTGGGACTTTGTTATTTTGTCAGCGTGCCCTACATTATATGGTAGTGGCAGTTGGGAAAAGTGAACCGGAGTGCAAATCCCGGAAGCATGCGAAGGCAATCTACAGTTAGCGCATGGGCTTCCCGTCGTTTTAGGAGTGGGTGGACAGGTATCTTGGTTGGGCTGGCACTCCTGCCAGTCTGGACCCGTGCGCAGGATATCCACTTCTCCCAGTACTATATGCCGAATTTATGGTTGAATCCGGCGATGACCGGCTTTACACCCCATCCATTTCGCTTGGTATTGGGTTATCGGAACCAGTGGCAGGCAATCACGCCCTATCCCTATCGGACGTTCTATGCATCCTTAGACGTACCTGTGCTTCGCTCGTATACAGAGCCCAACATTTTTGGACTGGGTGTCATGATGATTGACGATCGGGCAGGGCATTCCCAGCTGGGTACGACGGAAATTCTGGTTAGCGCTGCCTACCACTTTGCCCTGGGTGATGGTGGCAGTTTCATTGGTGTGGGGTTGCAGGGTGGCTGGGGGCAGCGTTCCTTTGAGACGGAGCGCCTGACCTTTGGTGATCAGTTCACGATTTTCGGGTACGATCCCAATCAACCTACGGCGGAAGTGTTCCCTGCCACGTCGTCTTCCTTCTTGGATGTGGCGGCGGGTTTCTGGTCTATTTTTGCGGTGAGTCAGTCCCTGTCGCTCTATCTGGGCGGAAGTGCCTATCACCTCAATCAACCCACGTTTCGGTTCATGAATGAGCATGTGCCCATTTACATGCGATTTCTGGGCTATTTGGGCGGGGTCGTAGACCTGAATACGCAGAATTCCTTAGTGCTTACCGTGGTGGGTATGCGTCAGTATGAGTACCAGGAATACGATGTGGGTTTGGGCTGGATCCTGTGGTTTCCAGGCGACTGGATGTCCGGCTACTTAGGCAGGAGCGATAAGTCCATCATGTTCGGATTGTGGTATCGGATTGGCGACGCGATTTTCCCGGCAATTCGCTTTGACTCGCGGTACTTTTCTGCGGGCATCACATACGACATCACGCTGTCCTCCCTGCGAAAAGCCAATACATTCCGTGGGGGAATTGAGATCTTTCTGGCGTTTTACGGCGTGAAGTTGCCCAAACGCGAGGAGTACAAGCGAATTTACTGTCCCAAGTTTGGGACTTGAAGCGGGTGGAAAGCAGGGGGCAAGACAAGAGTACACGGTTGTCGTTGCCGGGCAGCATTCAGGGGC
>JALWYU010000009.1 GCA_026992635.1 Bacteroidota bacterium
CCCTCCTTTCTTCCTCTTCCCACCCTCTCACCGACTCCGCTCACTTGCGTCGTGTCCTCCGTCAAATTACTGCGTATTTATCCAGTGAGGAGTTTGCGGGTCGTGGTTATCATCGGTTGGGGGCGTATCGGACTGCCCATTGGATTCGCTGGTGGTTTGTTCAGGCGGGGTTAGCGCCTATGTTTGACACTTCGTATTTTCAGGTTTTTTCGTTTTCCATTAATCGGATTTTGTCGGTGGAGGCAATAGCGGATGATGATCGGTTACTTCAGCCGGCTGAGGATTACTGGGTGATGACGCCTGCTTCTTCAGGCACGTATGAGGGACCCGTATTTCCATTGCCGGTTCAGTCCTGCCCCAAGTGGATGGACGCGTTGAAGAAGGATGTCAATCGTGGGATGAAGCGTTTGGCGAATTGGATTGAGCGGTTCACGCAGATGCATCCGGATGCCTGGCTCGTCGTCCACTTGCATGAAGCTGGGACTGCCAACGTATGTCGGGAGCCCGTGATGATTATGCGGAATGTAGCGGATCAGGCGGGTTTACCGTTTGCCGGTTTGATTTTGTGTTCGGGTAATTCGTTGCCGCCGTATGGTTTAAAGCCGGATGTCCAGTGGAATGTCCCGGTTGTCCTGATGCGGCATAATGTTGTGCCCAAACGACTAAAGTTACAGCTCACCAGTGAGTTTGGCCCGGTTTCCGTGGTGAATGTCGGTGCCTGTCTTCGTCCACTCAATCCGCAGGATTCGTTTATCTTTTATGTGGCGCATTACGATCATCTGGGGCAAATGGGGGAAGTCATGTTTCCCGGTGCCCATGACAATGCCAGTGGCACTGCCATGATTCTTGCACTGGCTGTGCTTCTGAAGCAGGAGGCAGACCAGCAACCCTTCCGAAATAATGTATGTTTTGTGGCGTTTGGGGGGGAGGAAGCCGGTTTACGCGGCTCTTCGCATTTTGTGAAGCAATGGGGTGCGCGCACCTGGCGCATTCGCTTCCTGAATAACCTGGATTTGTGGGGCACCGGTGAGAAAGGCGTGATGGTGGTCAATGGCAAGGTCTTTCCCAAAATGTTTGCGCAGCTTGTTCGCCTGAATAACCAATGTGGTTGCATAGATACGTTGCAAGCCAGGGGGATTTCCCGGCGCAGCGACCATTATCCTTTTCAGGTCCAGCAGGTTCCCTCATTTTTTTACTACACGCTGGGGGGCAATCCCGGGTATCACGTACCATCTGATACGGTGGGACGCTTATCTTTCGCTGCCGGACCCGGGATGCTCCGCCTCCTTACGTTGTGGACGCGCTGGCTGGATACAATCCCCCAATTGCCCATCACCTATGAAGAGCTTCTGGTCCGATAAAGAGCGGTTCCTGGGACGCGAAGTCCTGCCAGGTGGCATCCGCCTGCGCCACCTCACCACCTGCCCCATTTGTGGTAATCACGCCTGGCGCTTCGTGGGCAGACGAATGAATCAGCCTCAACGCTGGCAAGGTATCCGTCAGCCCGCCTTACTGCTCACAGTCGTCCAGTGCCGCTTCTGTGGTGTGTTCACTGTGACGCCGTTCCCCGAAGGCATTTCCACGATTGTTTATGAGCGCATAGCGCCCGAAGAGTATTTTGCCAATGCCATGGCGTTTGAAGACCGGCTGCGTGACAACTTCTTACGACTGCTACCCCAGATCGGATTTCGCCAGAACTGGCGTGTACTGGACGTGGGGGCAGGTACCGGCTTCCTGATGCATTGTTTTCGGTTGTGGGGAGCCCACGTCAAGGGCATAGAACCCTCTGCACGCTTCCGGGCATTCGCCTGTCAGCGCTGGCACTTTACGCCCGATGACTTCTTTCCTGTCCATGCAGAGGTTGCCGATTTGCCAGAACACACATTTCATTTGATTGTGCTCCGGGAAGTTCTGGAACATATGGAAGATCCCCTTCGGGCATTACAACGTGTCACCCGGGCTTTACTGCCGGGAGGCTTCCTCTATGTGATTGTACCTGCTGCGGAATGGTTACTTGCCCGATTGCTGGACTGCTACTATCGGGTGCGCGGCACGCAGCTCACTACGCACACCGCCCCTCTCCACCCCCCTTTTCACCTGTACGAGTTCACCCGACGCACTTTGCGTTATCTGGCGTATACGTTAAACCTGTATGTGGTGTGGATTCGCCCCGTCCGCCAGGTGCAGTTTGGTGGGCGCTGGCGCCCTATCCTGACTTGCCTCAACTATGTCTTGCGTACAGGCATAGAATGGGAAGCGCTCCTGATGAAGCCCACTGGAATTGACCAGCCACGCATACCGGCACCCGCTCACCACACCCACTGACACCGAACACGGAATCCCTACATCCCCAATTTTAGGCGCTACATTAGGCGCTACAATCCTCTCCATAGGGTGGCAACCTTCCTGGAACCCACCACCTGCCACTACCCGCCTCCTCTACACGACTGTACCCCGGAAGAACACACCCGTGAAACCACCTGAACGCACGACAAACCACTTCCACCAGACCACGATAACCGCCTCCGCCTCCCCCGACCCCTCCACCAAACCGCCAGTACGAACA
>JALWYU010000010.1 GCA_026992635.1 Bacteroidota bacterium
CACCCACCCACCCCACACCCCTCCACCAACCCATCCTCCCCCCAAAACACCCGATCGTACCAAATCCCAAACCGTACCACCCACTCATCCGACAGCACATCACCCACAACCTGAATACCCCCGGGCAACCCTCCAGCACCCCCCGGAACCGGCATCGCTAACGCCGGTAAACCCACAAGATTCGCCAGCACCGTAAATTGATCTATCAAATACATCGCTGTGGGTTGCTCCGCAAAAGCGCCTATCCGAAACGGTACACACGGCGCCACCGGCGCCAACACAAACCGAACCTCCCGAAATACCTCCCGCATCGCACGACGCAACAACGACCGCGCCCGTTGCCCCCGTTCATAATACGCCTCGTAAAAGCCAGAACTCAACACAAATGTACCCAGCAAAATTCGGCGCTTCACCTCTAAACCAAAGCCCCTACTGCGCGTCTCCACCATCATCTCTTCAACAGACTTACCCGAACGCACCCGATACCCATATCGCACACCATCATATCGCGCCAGATTAGAAGAGGCTTCCGCCGTCGTCAACACCTGATACGTCGGTACCAGATACTCCAAATAGGGAAACCGCAAAGGACGAATCCGGCAACCCAGATCCTTCAACCGATCCAGCACACCCTGAACCATCTCACGAACCTCCGACGCCAAACCCGGATGCTCCAGCCAATCCACAAAATACCCAATCGGTACACCCCGAACAAACTCCTCATCCCTACCAGTACCCTCCCCCACCGAATACGACACCGACGTGGCATCCATCGGATCCTCACCCACCATCCACCGCATCATCAACAAAATATCCTCCGGATAGTTCGCCAAAATCCCAATCTGATCAAACGAACTGGCAAACGCAATCAAGCCATACCGGGAAAACACTCCATACGTGGGCTTAAACCCATAAACTCCACACCAGACCGCCGGCAACCGAACCGAACCACCCGTGTCCGAACCCAGCGCACATACACACTGCCCTAACGCCACCGCCACGCCACTCCCCCCGGACGAACCACCAGGCGTCCGTCCCTCATCATACGGATTTCGTGCTATCCCGTAAATACTGTACTCATTGGCTGAACCCATCGCAAACTCATCACAATTGTGCCGGGCAAACGGAATCGCTCCCGCACGACGCAACCGACCAACCACCGTCGCATCCAACGGAGAACGATACCCCTCTAAAATCCGGGATGCCGCCTGAACCCCCTTGCCCCTGACACAAATCGTATCCTTTACACCCAGCAACAAACCCAGCAATGGCAAATCACCACCACCACGACGAACCGACTCCTCCCACCGATCACGAGCACCCTCCAGCTCATCTTCCCACACCTCTACCGTCGCACCATACGACGCCGTCTCACGAATCCGACCTAAAACATACGCCACCAGATCATCCACCTTCAACGCACCACTCACCAGCGCACGACGTAACACACTCAAAGGAGGCAGCCAAACACGACGAACCCACATACCCCACAACACTTCACCTCAAACACCACTGCCCCCACGACGCGACGAAGACACCACAGCCCCCGAACCCACTTCCGACGACACGGAACCCTCACTACTTTCTCCACGACGCACAACCCCTCCCTGAGCACTTTCCGCCTCCCGATCCGCCTCCTCCATACCCCGACGAATCTCATCCTCTACAGTATGGCGCGCACGCTGAAACTCACGTATCCCACGACCTATCCCGCGCATCAATTCCGGAATCTTCTTACCACCAAACAGCAAAAGAATCACCAGCAAAATAATGAGCCATTCACCTCCTCCCGGTAAACTTAACAACCACACCATGACACACGCTTCAAAACCCAGCACTCAGTTCATTAAGGAAAACGTATAACACCCAGACTTTCGTTCCCTAAAACTCCACCAGCGCAAAAATCGGCACATCCGGAAACGCTCTCCGCAACCGATCTGCCCCACCCAGATCCCTTAAACCCACAATGAACAAAAATCCAGCTAACCTGCCACCCGCCTCCTCAATCAACCGACCCGACGCCTCGGCAGTCCCTCCCGTCGCCAGCAAGTCATCATGCACCAGAACACGCATTCCAGAACGAACCGCATCCCGCTGAATCTCCACCGTCGCCTCCCCATACTCCAGCGAATACGTGCGCGAAAGCGTCTCTCCCGGTAACTTACCCAGCTTCCGCACCGGAATAAAGGGCACACGAAAATGTACCGCCAGCGGAACACCCAGCAAAAAACCACGACTCTCTATCCCCGCAACCGCTTCTATCCCCCACGCCTCTACAACCCGCTCAAAATACAGCAAAATCTCAGAAACCAGCACAGGATCCCGAAAAACCGGCATCAAATCCCGAAACAACACCCCCTTCCGCGGAAAATCCGGAAACGTACGAATCTTCGCACGAACCCGTTCTACCAGAGTACCCAACTCCATCACCACTCCATTTCCAAACACCAGTTTTTAGCAAGGTACACAAACGAAACCAACCAAAATTTTCCGTTCCCTAAAAAAACTGAAGCACTGAACCATGCACACACCTGACAACCCTTCCCAACCACAAATCATCATCTACACCGATGGCGCCGCCCTCGGTAACCCCGGACCCGCAGGATACTGCGCCTACCTCCAGCTCAAACACCAGAACCAGACACTCCGCACCTGGTGGATACGCGGCGCCTTCCGACTCTCCACCAACAACCGCGCCGAACTCTGGGCGGTCATCCGAGCACTCCAATCCATACCCCACTCCTTCCAGGGAACCATCACCCTCTACAGCGACTCCCAGTACGTCGTCAAAGCCATCCAGGAACACTGGCTACAGCGCTGGATACAAACCCATTCCCTACAACGACGACCCAACGCCGACCTATGGCAACAACTCTACCTACTCCTCCAAAAACACCCCGTAACCTTCAAATGGGTACGTGGACACGCAGACTCCCCAGAAAACCAGGCTTGCGACCAGTGCGCACGCACCCAGGCACAATTCGCCAAACACCACCCCAACCAGGTGCCCCACGACCCCGGCTATCAACCCTGAAACGACAGCACCACCAGCATCCGGTCATCCCCCACATCCGGAAACGAATCCTCCCCACCTCCCACCGACGCAACCCGTGCACGAAAACACTCCAGAAAACGAACCGCATCACACCCCACCTCCCTGTACACCACCTCCACTAACCGCAACAACGCCTCCGGAGAACCCACCCGTGACAACGCCCACTCCAGAAAACCATCCGTCCACATCACCAGCACCAATCCCGGCTCTAATCCCAACCGATAGTGCGGAACAAATCCTCGCTCACTATCCAAACCTCCTTCCAGAACTCCCAGCGGAGGAAAACCCCGCTCCAAATAACGCACCCCCCTGCCTGGCTCCACCACCACCGGATACGGATGACCAAACCGAACCACATCCATCAACCCCCTCAAAAAATCCACCTGAACAAATAAAGCCGTAAAAAACTGATTGTCCCGAGCCAGCGTACCACCCAAACTGCGCTCAATCACCCACAACGACCTGCCCAAATCCATAAAGGACGTCGCCTGAAATAAACCCGCAAAATACACCATCAACAAGCCTGCCGACAAACCCTTACCACTGGCATCCCCCACCACCAGACGAACACGTTCGCCACCCTCCAGCACATTCACCAAATAAATATCACCACCCGCCTCCTCCGCCGAAGCATACCAGCGGGCAACCACCAAACCCCGATACCGCCACACCTCCCCCGGCATCAACATGCTCTGAATCGTCTCCAGTGCATGAACCACCGTCTCCGCACGCACGCGCATCTCCACCGACGCCAGCACCTCACAATACGCCACCAGCAAAGGAATCTGCGACACAACCTCCTGAAGCAACGACTTCTCATACGACGTAAAGGGATACGGACGAACCACACGAATGCATATCGGAACCGACCACAACGGCTCTGTGCAAACCTGCAAAACCGAATTCTCCAGATCGCCAACCCCATCGCCACCCCCACCAATCCGCACAAAAGGAATCGCTACCACACCCCGAACAACACCACCCCCCAGCTCGCCACCTCCACCACTTCCACCTCCACCCTCCGGATAAATGGAAACCTCCGACGCCTCCATCAAATAATAAATCCCCCAGGCAACCTTCCGTAAAGTCTCTTCAAGCGAAGTACACTGCGCAATCACCTCCTGCCACAAATGCAATGGAAAGCGCAAATCCTCAAGCATCTCACTCACAATCAAAAAGAAAACACCCAGAAACAACGCAACACCCCCACTCACCACTAAAAAACCCGACAACACAAACAACGGCAAATTCCGAACCGGCGGAAACAAAAACGCACTCAACACCTCAGACTCCCCCAGCAACACAAACAACACACCACTGCCCACAACCAGCATCACCAGCATCAACAACGTCCGCCAAACCCCAACCCGATTCCGAACCAGAACAATCAACCACGGCTGAATAAACGCAAGACCCAAACCCGTCAAACCATAAATCCCCACCACCAAATACGGCAACACACCCTCATCCACCCAGGGCATCACAAACCATACACTCCCCCCAATCAACAAAACATTCCACCACTGCACAAGACGATTCTCCAGCTTACCCTGACGAAACAAAATCAACCCCTCAAACCACAACACCAAAACCATCAAACCCAACACCACACCCACAACCAAAAAACCCGACAACAAACCATCCACCACAACCGAATACCGCTGCATACGCAACCAGCCCACCAAACCCACAAACACCGACAACATCCATACTCCCCCCACCTCTACCGCCAACAACCAGAACAACGACCGCTCCCAAGGCGCACGAACATACGAGCGAACCACCAAATACGAGGACAAATACAACATGGATAACCACAGCGAATCCGGAAGATCCATCCAGAACACAACCGGCTCCAAACGCAAAGCCCATACCGGATGCATACGCAGCACCCGACTCAACACATACCCACATGCCACCAGAACAAAAAACACCCCAAACACCAACCGAAAAAGTGGAACTTCCCGAACCTTCCTCATGTTTATACCAGCAAGCTGACCACTTTGACGAAAAAACGAATTCCATGCAAGAAACGGTATTGATCACCAGAACCGCCCCAGACTTCAGCTGGGAAGAACAAAGCACCAGCCAATCCCAACCATCCGACGAACACCGAGCCTTAGCCCACTGGCTGGAACAACACAAACACATCCGACCACTCTCACGGTGCGACATCGTAGAAGGCACCATCCAGCAAGTCACCGACAAAGAAGTCATCATTGAACTGGACTACAAATTCAACAGCGTACTACCCATCACAGAATTCCGCGGAGAACCCCTCCCAAAAGAAGGAGACCGCATAGAAGTCTACGTGGAAAAAGGCGAAGACCGTAAAGGACAGGTCAAACTCTCACGATGGAAAGCACGTATGCTCCGCGCATGGGAACGAATCGTCCAGGCTTACGAAAACAACGAAGTCATTGAAGCCGAAATCGTCGCCAAAACCCGGGGCGGACTCGTCGCACTCTGCTTCGGCTACGAATGCTTCCTGCCCGGCTCACAACTGGATATCCAGCGCGTCGTGGACTACGACTCCTTCCTCGGACAACGACTGCCCGTCAAAGTGGTCAAGATCAACGAGTCCATTATGAACGCCGTCGTCTCACGAAAAGCCGTACTCATTGAAGAACGCGAACGACGACGACAGGAACTCATGAAACAACTGGAACCCGGACTCATCCTCAAAGGACGCGTCAAAAGCCTCGCCGAATTCGGTGCATTCATTGACCTGGGCGGACTGGATGGCGTCGTCTACACCGGCGACATCACCTGGCGACGAATCCGTAGCCCCAAAGACGTGCTCACCGTCGGACAGGAAGTGGAAGTAGTCGTCCTATCCTTTGATCCCGAACGCAACCGCATCGTCCTCGGAATGAAACAACTCCAGCCCAACCCATGGGACGTACTCCCCGAGGACTTCCAACCCGGAAAACGCGTACGTGGCAAAGTCACGCACATTGAACGATACGGCGCCTTCGTGGAAGTCCTCCCCGGCGTAGAAGGACTCATCCACGTATCCGAAATCTCCTGGACCAAACGAAACATCAACCCCTTTGAATACTTCCAGGTCGGACAGGAAGTAGAAGCCGTCATCGTCTCCTTAGACCGCGAAGCACGACGAATGGGACTGAGTATCCGGCGATTAGAACCCGACCCCTGGGAAACCATAGAAACACGCTACCCACCCGGAACCCGCGTCAAAGCCACCGTTCAGGAACTCCGCCCACAGGGCGCCTTCGTAGAACTGGAAGACGGTATCCAGGGATTCATCAGCAACAGCGACCTCTCCTGGACACGACACATCTCCCACCCCTCCCAGGTCCTCCAGGAAGGACAGCAAATTGAAGCCATCGTCTTAGACTACGACAAACGAAACCGCCGACTCAAACTCGGATACAAACAACTCCAGGAAAACCCCTGGCCCACCTTCGCCAGCATATTCAGCCCTGGCTCCGTCCATACCGGTACCGTACTCCGCATTGAAGGTAATGAAGCCTTCATTGAACTACCCTACGAAGTGGAAGCACGCGCCTACGTGCGCGACCTCAAAAAACAAAACGGCGAATTCGCCCAACCCGGCGAAACCCTAGATTTCATCGTCACCGAATTCCGCGCAGAGCGACGACTCATCCGCGTATCACACACCAAACTCTGGCGAGAAGCACAAAAAGAAGCCGAAAGCCGCAAAAAAGCACGACGCATCTTCCGCAGAAAAGAAAAACAACAACCCGCACGACGCGAACCCACGCCACGACCCGCCAAAGTCGCTGCCGACCAGCCCCGACTGGGCGACGTCATCTCCTTAGAATCCCTGCAAAAACTGGTCCAGAAAGAAGAAGAAAACCAGCAACCAGCACAACAAAAGGACAACAACGAAAATCCCCAGGAAACCTCATCCTGAACAACCCCTACTACTCCTAACCCCATCCTAACCCCCTAAAACCACACGCCACCCTGCTGAAGTGGGTAACCACCCTGAACATCGCCTTCCACCTCACCCTCTACCACTTCATCCGAAAAGCCCTCTTTCAACTGGAGCCCGAATCCGCACACACCCTGACCCTCCACGGGGCACGACACTGGATACAAAAAACCGGAGTGCGCCCACCACCTGTCCACCAGCCCCTCAAATGGAAAAACCTCTTCTTCCCCAACCGAATCGGACTCGCCGCCGGCATGGACAAAAACGGCGAGTTCCTCCCTGTCTGGTACCACCTGGGCTTTGGCTTCGTGGAAATCGGCACCGTAACACCGCAACCCCAACCCGGTAACCCCAAACCCCGAATCTACCGGTGCCCACATCGCTTCGCACTCGCCAACTGGATGGGATTCCCCTCTAAGGGCGCTCACTACGTCCGACAGCAACTCCTCCACTGGCGCACACACACCCCCACACCCAATATGCGCATAGGCGTGAACGCCGGCAAAAACCGATGGACACCCCTCAACCAGGCATACAAAGACTATGCACAGGTCGTCCAAACCCTGCGCGACGTCGCCGACTTCTTCGTCATCAACGTCAGCTCACCCAACACACCCGGACTCCGACAACTCCAGACCATACAATCCCTCCAGGACATCCTCGCCGCCGTCCGCCACATCTACGACGGACCGCTCTGGATCAAACTTGCCCCCGACAACCCACCCTCGCCCAACAACCAATTCATCCATCTCCTCAACCATTACCAGATTGACGGAATCGTCCTCGCCAACACCTCCCACGCACTCTTCCAGCACGCCTTCCACTCTTCCAGCTGCCCCAAACCCGACCAACCACCACCCCCTGGAAGCGGCGGACTCAGCGGCGCACCCCTCTTTCCAATCATCCAGCGACTCGTCCAACGCTACCGAGCACTTCTGCCTCCACACATCCATATCATCGCCTGTGGCGGAATCCTCCACCCACACTATGCCCAGCGCCTCTTTGCATCCGGCGCACTACTCCTTGAAATCTTCACCGGACTCATCTACTGGGGCAGCGCCTTCTCACGATGGCTCATCCAGACCACCTGAACCAACCCCAATCACTTCGGAATCAACAGCAAAATCAACGTGCCCTCCGCCACCGCATCCGCAATATTGGGCGTATTAATCCCACGACCCCCAGCATAAAACGAATCAAACGTACTGCCCAAATAACTGGTCACATACATGCGCGCACGCACATCAAACGTATGTGTACTACCGGGCAACACCTCCGTCACCGCATGAATTGACCACTTGTGCTGAAGACCTACCCACATGCCCGTATACCCCAAAAACGGATCATGGATGGGTACACCACCCATATCCACCACATCCGTAGCATCCGCCATCGGCGTGCCATTATGAAACACCGAAACCTGTGCCGGCGACAAATCATCCAGATTACCCGTTATATTATCCTGAAGCAACCCCCGCGTCAAAATCACCACCACATACGTATCCGTCGGCGTAAACGTAATCGTTAATCCGGGGATCTGCGTCCACGCCGTAGAATTCACCAGCACATTGTTAGAGGCAACGGTGTCCAGCACTAAGACAGGCTCCGCCGCAGGCGGCGTCCCACCTCCGCCAGCGAGACCCCCTCGTAG
>JALWYU010000011.1 GCA_026992635.1 Bacteroidota bacterium
CCCACACCCACCCCTCAACCCCGTATCCCAAACCCTCAATCGCACGCACCAGCGCCCGTACCACCTCGTCCTTCGCAACCGTATCTTGCCGCCACACCACGTGAACCGTCCCACCACGAAAGTCCGCCTCCACCCGCTCAACGCCCCTCAGCCGCGCAACCTGTGTGGTAATTGCTCGTGCACAGCCCCCGCAGGTCATCCCCTTAACGTAAAGCGTGACCGAAATGGTAGACGGCTCTCCTCCACCACCAGACTCCCGGACAGTCCCTCTTGCCGAAACCCATCCACTCCAGTAGGGAAATGTACTGAGCGTAAGCGCGATGAGCGTGATCACAGTGAGCACAGGGATGCGACGCAGGTGTGCACCCAGACGAGCACCCACGCCCACTTGCGTTTCGCACGCACAAGCCGATGTCGCCCTCACTGAGCACCCACGCCGACGCAACGCCCCCCACCAGGCAGCACCCAGCGCCACCACCGTCAAACCCAGAAACAAAGGACGCAACGGCTCCAGAAAACGCAACTGCGAAGCCACCGTCCCAGAAAAGATGCCCACAGCCGCCAGAAGCGGCAAGATGCAGCAACTGGAACCCAGCAGCGCAGCCCCCACGGCTGCCACCGCCCACTTCAACGACCGCCTCATGGCTTCAGGATTTGCAAGTTTGCTCAAACTGATTGAAGGTGAAAAAATTGCAAGAGGCAGCCTTTGCCCCTTTTGCACCCGCTGTTGCCCTGTTCATGTTCATGCCTGCTCCACCTTTTCAACCCTATAAGGACCCCTGCGACTGAGCGCTTCCTGTATCTGCTCGGCAGAGGGCGCAGAGCCCTCCACCACCAGCGCAGCCACCCCGGACAGCGTGCGCAACGCCTCCTCCACCACCTTTTCGCAGTGGACACAGCTCATGCCGCTAATGCGAGCCTTCAGCCGCTTCACCTTTTCTTCACTCATGGCTGTGCGATTTGCAGTTTTTGCGAGGATTGCTTTGCCATGCGAAAGAATGCCCGCAGCACCCCCTCCCACTCGGGCTTGAGCGAATAATAAATGATGGTGCCCTCCCTGCGCGTGCTCACCACACCCCTGTCCCGCAACCTGGTAAGATGGTCGCTCACCGCCTGCACGCTCATTCCGAGCATATCGCTCAGGTCGCAGGGACACAGCTCACCCATCCGCAAAAGCAGGTACAGGATACGGATGCGCACATCTCTGCCCAGAACACGAACCAGTTCACTGCTAAACGCCAGCATCCCAGAGTCTTTTTGGAGAATCGCTTTTCCCCGACGGATCCGACCCCACTCCACACGAGCACGCCGACAAGCACGTGGAAGAACACCAGCCATGACCGGACCCATTTAGCTGAAACCAGGCAAATTATGTTAATCACGAATTACGTGGAATTCTTGAGAAGCTATTTCTTATTAACACATCCTTGTCCCGCTCAGTTCCCCCAAAACACCTGAATAAAATTTCAAGTGGCACTCAGAACCATCATCGCCACTCGTAACAACCCACATCCGGCCGCCCATCACGAACTGTCCCGTCCAGATCTACAGGCACACCTACCGGCTCACCATAATCTATCGCCGGCGACGACGCATCCAGATGAAAATCCCCACCACCCGGATCTACAAACAACGGATCCGACACCAGCACACGAGGATGACCCTCACCCAGCAAACCCGTCCGAACAATACACGACGAAAACCAGTACACCGAATCCACGACACCCACCAGATCCAGCCCCACCTCCTCCGACAACCCACCCCAAACAATTGAATTCACCATCCTAAAATCCAGCGGATAATACGCACGTCCCCCAGGCAAATCCAGATAGTTCGTAAGCAGCAAGGCAGGCTTCGTCCGACGCAAGTACTCGTTCTCATATCCAGCCACCGTAACATGATACGCCCGTACACGACCTCCAATCACACCCAGAACACGCTCTCCACACCGCGCCAGCAATACATTTTCCAGATGTGCCGTCGTGGCACGCAACCCCATGCACCACCCCAGATGATTCTCCATCCGGCTCTGCACAATCGTTACCGAAGTGGAATCCGCCCACAACCCCACCACCCCTTCACGAACCTCCACATGCCGAAACCAGTGATCCCTACCAGGCGGTACCAGAACAATCCCCTGCCACTGACCTGGCATCACACCATAAAACGGATCCAGACGCGCGCCCGAAAACCGAACAGGCGCCTCTTCCGTACCCTGAACCACTATGCGACCTGCTACAACCAGAACACCCCGCCAGTAACCATACACCTCTACACCCGGCAAAATCTTCAACGTACACCCGGTATCCACCAGCACCACACCCAGCAACACATATGGTAACTCCGCCGTCCACACCGCATTGCAAATCCGAACATCCTTTAAAAACCGGGCATTGCGTGCAGGCGCAACCAGCACTACCGCATCCTGAACCTCCCGATCCACATCCAGCAACAATAGCCGGTCCACAGCCAGCAACAATGATGTGTCCCCCGTACGATTCACCGTGGCATTCACCCAGATGTAGACACTATCCCGCGCATGAATCGGAATCTCCTGCAAGCACACGCCACTCTGACCACCTGCACGCAACCGAAATGGCGAACCCATACCCCGCTCTAAACAAATCGCAGGAATCAGAACAGGTTCACGCCCCACATTGTACACCTTCACCGCATACGTCATCGTGGTCAAACCCGCAAACGACGTGTCCAGCAACAGCGTGTCCACACCAAACTGAACACTCGCCAATGACGTACGAAACTCCGGTAAGCGCCAGCAACCCACATGAAAAACCACTATCCACAACAACCACCACACACCAGCACGCTTCCAAATCCACATCCACCACTGCCACCTTCAAACACCCGCTCAATCAAATCGGAAACCCATAATAATACACCTGCGCACTGCCCGGGTAAAAGCCCTTCAACGTAACCGTACCCCGAGCACGCGCCAGCGCTTCTTGCAAATCCTCAACAGTGTGGACCGGCTCACCATTCACCTCCAGAATAATAAACCCCGGACGAATCCCCGTATACCGCGCCACCACCCCCTTAGGATCCACATACCGAACACGTAACCCGCCCGAAATCCCCAAACGACGCGCTTCACGCCCGCCAATCGGCTCAACCTCTATACCCAGCACATCCCGAATCTTCACCGAAGACGCATCGCCAGAAGCACGACCCCCAGCCACCACACCCCCTGACGAACCACCCAGCTCCGCCAAAACCACCGTAACCACCCGACGACTACCCTCACGCAAAATCTCCAGCTGGATCGTATCACCCGGATCACGCTGGGCAATCTGCTCCTGCAACTCCGCACTGCTCTCTAACTTTTTCCCATTCAACGACACAATGATATCCCCAGAACGAATCCCGGCACGCGCCGCCGGACTCCCCGCAAACACCGAATCAATCAACGCACCTGCCGGACCCCGAATCCCATACCGAACCAGTAAATCGCCGGGCACATCCGTAAACGCCACACCCAAATACGCACGACGAACATACCCATACTGCATAATGTCCCGAACCACCTTCCGAACAATATTGCCAGGCACCGCAAATGCATAACCCGCATACACTCCTGTAGGCGTCGCAATCGCAATGTTAATCCCTATGAGCTCACCCCGAAGATTCACCAGCGCCCCACCAGAATTCCCCGGATTCACCGCGGCATCCGTCTGAATGAACGAACGCAATGCAAACCGTTCTTTGATGATGTTCAAATTCCGACCCTTCGCACTCACAATCCCCGCCGTAACCGTAGACTCCAGATTAAAGGGATTGCCCACCGCTAAGACCCACTCACCCACACGAACCTCATCCGAATTCCCAAACTCAATATACGGCAAATGCGAAGCGTCAACCTTAATCAACGCCAGATCCGTCATGGGATCATACCCCACACGCTCCGCTTCCAGAACACGCTTATCCCACAACGTTACCAGAATCCTGCCACTGCGCCCCACCACATGCAAATTCGTAACAATATGCCCACTGGAAGATATGATCACGCCCGAACCCGAACGCTCTCGATGACGACGATACGGATACCAGTTCCAGAAATCCTCACTGAACGGATTAAAGTAAGGAATATACGCCGTCTCCTCCTCTACCACACGAATGTGCACCACCGCAGGACGCGCACGCTGCGCCGCATACACAAAGTTTTCCGGTGCCGGAACATGCCCAACCAGCTGAACCGGCACTCCACGACCACCGCCTCCACCCACTAAATTGACATGCCGTGTACTCCACCACCAGACCACAACGCCTCCAGCAACCCCACCGGCAACCATCGCCAGCACAACAACGCCAATCAGCCGACGCATCACTCCCCGAACTTTTCCCGTCAGACCCAGAACACCCGCTGATTTCACTGAGAAAAACGCAATGGCTGGCTTATTTCGTTTTCCTTCCCGTACCTTAGTTGATGAACATCACTTTGCCAAATTTCCCTGCTCCCATCTGCAAATCTAACTGGCTCATGCCCCTCCCAGCACACAACACCCATACACCAGCTCGCACTGTGTTCCTCCGACTTGCAGGCATTATCCCGATCATTCTCTTCCTGAGCGGATGGGGCTTCCACGCCCACAAAACCATCAACTACTACGCTGTATTCGCCCTGCCCCAACCCCTTCAAACTTTCTACCAGAAGCACCACGAGGAAATCCGCGAACTGGCTGTCCGTCCAGACCAGATGCGAAACACCAATCCCGCCGAAGCACCCCGCCACTACATTGACCTGGAATACTATCTGGAACTTTCCGGCTTCCAGCCCGGAATAACCTGGGAAAAAATTCGCAAACTGGCTGGCGACTCCGTATACCAGTGGGGAACGCTCCCCTGGACCATCCAGCACACCTACACAAAACTCGTAGATGCCTTCCGTAACCAGGACGTCTCACAAATTATCTGGTGGAGCGCTATTCTGGGGCACTACGTCGCTGATGCCCACGTCCCCCTCCACACCACCGTCAACTACGATGGACAACTCACCAACCAGCACGGCATCCACGCACTCTGGGAAAGCCGCATCCCCGAATACTTTTCCCACCAGTGGGACTCCATCGTTGGACCCGCACACTACATCACCGATCTCAACGATTGGATCTGGCAAATCATCCTTACCTCCCACAGCAAAGTGGATTCCGTGCTCCACACCGAACGACTGGCTCGCGAACAATTCACCGGCAACACCGACACCACCATCCTCACAACTTACAGCGAACGACGAATCCCCTCACGAGCATTCTGCGCCTATTACGACAGCCTTATGAACCACCTGGTAGAACGACGCTGGCGAAAAGCCATCCATGCCGTCGCCAGCATCTGGTACAGTGCCTGGGTAGACGCCGGACACCCTACCCTCCCGGGAATGCCCTCCGCCACCTCCCCAACCCACCACTAACCGACAAATCATGCCTGGAACATCCCGGTCCGCCCAACAACACACATCATTCATCTATTTCTTGCTGGGATGCACAACCCTATTCCTGTCCGGACAAACATTCAGCCCCCAATACGACTGGCAAGCCGCCGCACAACAAATGGTTGAGCAACAACTGATTCCACGGGGCATTACAGACAGCGCTGTCCTGGCAGTGATGGCAACTACGCCACGCCACCTGTTCGTGCCCCCGGAACTCCAGCCCTTCGCGTACGCCGACCAGCCCCTGCCCATCGGATATGGACAAACCATCTCCCAACCCTACATCGTCGCACTGATGACCCAGCTCCTGGAACTGACCGGCAAAGAAAAAGTCCTGGAAATCGGAACGGGAAGTGGTTACCAGGCCGCCATCTTAGCACCCCTTGCCGATACCGTCTTCACCATAGAAATCATTGAACCACTCTGCCACCAGGCACGCCACCGCCTGAGCTCCCTCGGATACACCAACGTCATCGTCATTTGCGGCGATGGCTACCAGGGCTTACCCCAATACGCACCCTACGACCGCATCATCGTAACCGCCGCCCCACCACAAATCCCACCACCACTCCTGCAACAACTCAAAGCCGGTGGCATCCTCGTCATTCCCGTGGGCACAACAATCCAGACGCTGGTGCGCGTCCGTCGGATCAACGATTCAACCTACAGATCCGAAGAAATTATCCCGGTCCGGTTCGTACCACTGATCCGTCAACCTCCACAGACAAATCCACAGACTGAATCCTCCCCAGCCCGATAAGGCAATCTACTGCTTCCTGATTTTGAACTAAGTTGCCCTATAAAAGATGTGCGCCATGCCCGAAAAACGCACGATTCCCGCCCAAAGCGAAAACTTCTCCGAATGGTACATCCAGGTCGTCCTGAACAGTGGACTGGCTGAGTACGCACCCGTCCGCGGATGCATGATCATCAAGCCCTATGGATACGCACTCTGGCAAAACATCCAGACGGAACTGGACCGGCGCATCCGCGAAACAGGACACCTGAACGTGTACTTCCCCCTGCTCATTCCCGTCAGCTTCTTTGCCCGTGAAGCCCAACACATAGAAGGCTTTGCCAAAGAATGTGCCGTGGTGACCCACTATCGGCTGCACTGGGATGCCCACCAGCAACAAATCGCACCCGACCCAGACGCCCAGCTCACCGAACCCTACGTGATTCGTCCCACCTCCGAAACCATCATCTGGCACACCTTCCGCAAATGGATTCAATCGTGGCGCGACCTGCCCATCAAAATCAACCAGTGGGCTAATGTCATGCGCTGGGAAATGCGCCCACGCCTATTCCTGCGCACCTCTGAATTCCTCTGGCAGGAAGGACACACCGCCCACGCAACTCGCCAGGAAGCCGAACAAGAAGCCCGTCAAATGCATCAAATGTATCTGGAATTTTTCCGCGAATACCTGGCGATTGAACCCTATACCGGATGGAAATCCCCCCGTGAACGGTTCGCCGGCGCCGAACAAACCTACACCTTAGAAGGCATTATGCGCGATGGCAAAGCCCTCCAGATGGGTACCTCCCACTTCTTAGGACAGAACTTTGCCCGGGCATTTGACGTCCAGTTCACCACACAAGAAGGAACTCGCGAATACGTATGGGCAACCTCCTGGGGTGTATCCACACGACTGATCGGCGCCTTAGTCATGGCACATGGCGACGACCACGGACTGCGCCTGCCCCCACGACTGGCACCCATCCAGGTCGTCATCATCCCCATCTGGGGAAAAGATGAGCCTGCCGTAGAAGATGCCTGCCAGCAAATTGCCCGGATGCTCCAGCAAGCCGGTATCCGTACACACATAGACCTGGACAGGGAACACCGACCCGGATGGAAATTCCACGAGTACGAACTGCGCGGCGTACCTGTCCGTATCGTCATAGGACCCAAAGACATCCAGCAGCGCGCCGTAGAAGTCGCCCGACGTGATACCGGCGAAAAACAAACCCTGCCCTGGAACGACCAGCTGCCCACCGCCATCCATGACCTCCTCCACACCATCCACAACACGCTCCTGAACCAGTATAAAGCCTTCCAGCAACAGATCACCGTAGAAGCCACTTCATTCCAGCAAATGGCACAGGCACTCCAGGACGGAAAAGTCGTCTGCGTACCCTGGGCAGGCTCCGACCACCACGAAGAACAACTCCAGGAACAACACAACGTGACGATACGCTGCCTGTGGACCGACGACTACGAAGAACCCTGCATCGTAACGGGTCAAAAAACCAGGGTGCGCGCCCTCATTGCACCCGCCTACTAACTCACAGGAAATCTCCCACTCCATGGACATCCAGGAAAAACAGGACCTCCTCATCCAGTTCGTTGACCAGACCGTCCAGGTCAAACTCAATCTCTACCACCAGGCACTCAACTGGTTCCAGACTTGGCAAGCCATCAACCAGGATATCGCCCGCGAAATCAAAGAACTGTTTGAACAAAAAGGACTGAGCCAGGTTCGCGTCGCCTTTGAACAAATCGGCGCCTTTGAACACCGACTCACCATCGGTGGCGAAACCCTCATCTTCGTCCTCCACTCCAACATCTTCAAACTCCCACCCGAAAGCAGCTACATGCGCACAGAATACGTTCGCGAAGACCCAACCCGCGCCTACGGCGCACTCATCTACATCTACAACTTCCTGCACGACACACTCTATTTCCTCCGTCTCCAGGATTCCGGCGTGCTCATTGCCCGCGTCTTCGTCAACAAAGATGGCTACTTTTTCGTGGAAGGACAACGCCAGATGGGTTTCCTCTTTACACGATGGCCCGAAAACAAACTGGATGCCCAAACCATGAAAACCATCACCTATTCGGCTTTCCTCACCGCACTTTCTATTGAGTTGCGCCTGCCTCCTTATGCCCAGGAACAGGTCATTACGTTCCGCCAGTTCTTAGCCCAATCTGGCATGCGCGCCATCAAAACTGCACGGCGCCCTGGCTTCCAGCTTGACCTGAACTCTGAATCCGAAACTTAATTTTTCCCACCACCAT
>JALWYU010000012.1 GCA_026992635.1 Bacteroidota bacterium
GGGGTGGGGGGGGGGAGGGGGGGGGGGGGCGGGGGGGTTGAGTGAAGCAAATAACTGGTTTTCAGTTGGGCAGGATTTGTTTGTCTGGAGCGGAGAAACATGGTGTGGAGGGCTGGGTGCCAACCCGTCGCGTATACCATTACTGCGCTTCGCAATTTTGCGCTGGTAGTGAGCGTGTTCTTGTCGGGGCTTGCTAGTCTTCGGTTGTGGGGTGCGTCGCCGCTCCCGTCCCCTGCAGGATATGAACAGCAACAGCAAACGATTGGCTTGACCCCTGTCTCCAATCTGCATGTCCGTGACACCTTGGTGCGTCGGATTGCCCGGTGGCAACCGCTTTTTCAGACAGCCTATCAGCGCTGCGCACTGTATGCAGTGCCAGGCCTGGCAGAAGCTGTGGGCTGGGCACAGACCCGGCTGGTCGTCCGTACACCAATAGAGGGAGGGACAGGCGGCTTACCGCCCGCAGTCACCATCTTTGGCATTTACCGGGATACGACAGGCTTTTTCCTGTCACTCCTGGATTCCTTAGCGCAATTCAGCGGGTATTCGGTTCATCAGCTCATAGATTCGCCACTCCTTGCTATGGAAGCCTACATTTGCTATGCTGGTAGTGTGTTTGATCGTATGCTCCAGCGTGGGAAGCGAAAGCCCTATACAGGTGAAGACTCCGCGCGAGCATTGCTTGCCACATTGACTTTCCTTTCGCAGATTCCAGGGGGGACGTCTGGCTTACGTCTTGCCCAGTATCTCTTTGCGCAGGAGGTTCTGGTGTATTTAACAGATACACAGTGGCGGCGCCTCTGGGGTTATGGAGCACCTCCCCGATGGATGTACCGGATTTCCTTTCCTGAACCATACGACAGCTTGCTTCAGCAGGACTTTTTACAGGTTCAGGTGTCGTGCAATCCACCGGAATATCCACAGGCACAGTGGGTACCTGCCCATTCGTCCAATTACGTTTCGCCGAGGACCAGCCCAGTCTCTGCAATTGCGATTCATACGACACAGGGCACGTACAGTGGGACGATCGCCTGGTTTCAGAACCCCAATGCGAACGTCTCTGCACATTATGTGATTCGTGCTCGCGATGGACAGGTTACGCAGATGGTGTGTGAGGGGGATCGGGCATGGCACATTGGCATCCACAACGATTACACGATTGGGATTGAACATGAGGGGTGGGTGCAGGATCCCACCTGGTACACCAATGCCCTGTACGCCAGTTCAGCCAGCGTAGTGCGCGACATTGCCACGCGACACAGCGCGCTGAACTTACTGCGGACGGTGTGGTGGGACTGGGCACGAACCGCCGATTACGACCAAAACGGATTGCCCAAACTCTGTGTCCAGATCAAGGGGCATCAGCATTTCTCCGCGCAATCGCATACGGACCCTGACCTCTACTGGAACTGGCAGTATTACTACAATTTGGTCAATGGTTTGCCGAGTACGGATACGATTTGGCTTTCGGGTATGAGCGCCGATACGGTGTTGACGAATCCAGGGACACCGCTCATTTCTTATCCGGATGACTATCGGCAGGGATGGTATTTTCCGGGTACGCCCGACACGCCTGTTGTCCTGATTCTGGATACGTACTCGCTGGAAACCAACATGGATTATTTGCTGGTGTATGAAGGGAAGTGGAATGGGTATTTGCTTCGGGCAGTGAGTGGTTCGGGCTCGGGCGATACGATTGTCAGTTCCACGGGGTTGTACCTGGAGTTCCGGACGGACTGTTCCCAGGGGAATGGTGGGTGGCGCGTTCGCGTTTTTCGGCGGCCAGCGCCCTGCCCTGCTCCCGAATGGATTATACTGGTTGATTCATCTTTTATGCATGGGACGGTACGCTGGCGGTCCGTACCCCAGGCAGCGCTTTATCAGGTGATGTGGTGGCAAGCCGTAACTGGTCCTAAATTCAATGCCTGGACAACCGATACGCAAATTGTGTTGACGGGACTTGCGGGCAACCACCTTTACCATGTGGTGGTTCGTGCCTGGTGTTCGCCAGGGATCCATTCGGTGTGGCGCCACCTCTTATTACGTACGGCAGAACCCACAGGCACACAGTATACAACCACGCTTTGTCGGGGTTATTTTCGGGATAGTGGTGGGGTGCCAGGCGACTATCGCAACCAGGAAAACTATACACTGACCATTTCCGGAAATCAACCGCTCTCTCTGGCATTTCTTGACTTTGCGACGGAAGCCAATTTTGACTATCTGTATGTTCAGCAGGCTGGCGGTGTACTTGCCACGTTGACGGGTCAGCCTTTCAATGGTCCACGTGAGCAAGTGTATTCCATGCCACCATCCATCTCATTGTCTTTTCAGTCGGATGGGTACACTACGGCGTCGGGCTGGACAATTCGCTGGGACCAGTGCCAGAAGACGTTTCCTGTAGATGTTCCGATACCTGATTGGATCGGCATGAACCCCCCACTTCTTCAGGTGATACCCCATGCTGAAGAGGGCTATCGGACGTTTGGGTATCTCTTCCATCAGGGCAATGCCCGGACAGCGGTTGCCCAGGGCTTTTGGCTGGATTCTATCCGTGCCGATGCCTGGACCAATCACTGGAGCGTCTATACGGGGAGCTGGCAGCTGGTGCCCTGTGGTGGCGACACCTGCTTGCGTCAGACCGACGAAAGCCTCAGCAATACCAATGCAAGTGTATTTGTCCGGCAGGATCCCAATGTGGCTGGAGGATACCTGTATGTGGTGCGTGCGCGAATTGGCGGCAGTGGTACGAATCGGCGGGCAGGCTTTCACTTCCATGCAGATACGCCGTCGTTGCCCAATCGTGGCAATTCCTACTTTGTGTACTTTCGTGTGGATCACGATCGTGTGCAACTGTACAAGGTGACCAATGACAGCTGGACACTCGTTGCCAATGTCCCCTATCCGATAGACTCTATGCGCTGGTACGAGTGGCGTGTTCTGTGGTTTCCGCAGACGGGCGAGGTGACCGTCTATGTGGATGACGTGCCTGTTTTGCAGTGGCAGGATCCGGTGCCACCCACTTATGTGGGCAGGTGGTTTTCATTGCGCAGTGGGAATGCGTTGTATGAAGTGGATGAGGTGGTGGTGTTTCGTGTTCCGGGGGATGTGTCGCTGATGCCGCCTGCCTGGGTCGTTCCCGATAGTGTGGTGTGTCCGGGCAGTGGAGGTTGCACCTTGGCGGTTACAGCGCTGGCACATACGGAAATCTGGAGTGATGTCCAGCATTTTGGTCTGGCGATAGATCGGGAGCGCCCGCACGCACCACTCAGTGTATGGGATGGTGATCAACCTGGTGTTGATGTGGACACGTTTTTCAGTACGACGGAATTGTGGGCGCACTGGCGGAGGGGCACTGACGCGCGCTCGGGTGTTGCGTACTATGAGGTGGCGGTGGTGGAGGACGTGGCAGACTCGGTGGTTACGACCTGGCGTTCTACAGTGGACACGTTCATTCAATGGCTGGATACGTTTACGCCGGGTGTTTTGTATTACGTGCTGGTTCGGACGGTGGATTCTGCGGGGAATCGCTCGTGGATTCGCTGGTCGGACGGTCAGCGCTGTGTTCGGGGCTCGGGATTGCTCACGGTGGTGGGTGGCGATACGGTAGCGTGTTGGGGCGATACCGTTTGTTTGCGCTATAGCGTAGCAGGGTTGGTGGACAGTGTCGGGTGGGTGGGTGTGCCTGTTTGGGTGTGGTGGTCGGATACAGGTACGGTTTGCTGGGTGGCAACCAGTGATACGGTCTGGCTGGAGGCGACACTCTACCGGCAGGGTGGCATTGCCGATACGGTGGTTATCCGGTGGCTGACCACGATTTATCCTGTGCCGGCGCCGCCTGTCATTGCGGGTTCTAACATGGGGATTCAGGGCTGGGATTCTCTGGTCTTCTGGGCGTACAGTCTGGATACTGCAGGGATTGAGTGGCAGGTGAATGGTCAGTATGCCGGTGAAGGGTATTGGCTTCAGGTCTGGGCAGATACCCCTGGTACATATGAGATTTGTGCGCGTGCGCGGTTTCGGGTTTCAGCTCAAAAAGCCTGTCGTTCAGCCTGGCAATGTCATGCGGTGGAGGTGGTTCCGGATGTGCCGTTGGATCCGGCGGTGGTGGTGGCTTATGATCGGGGTGGTGCGTCAGGGGTGTGGCAACTGGATTTCTTCAGCTTGGAACCACGCCAGTTCACGGTTTATCTGGTGGGGATAGATGGTCGGCTTGTTCATCGCTGGCTGGTGAATGTAGAGGGTTGGCGTCGTGTGCGGTGGCGAGGTGTGGTGAGTCCGGGGCTGTACACGGTCGTGTGGTTGACGGCAGATGGGTATGGCGGTGTGAGTCCACCCATAGTTGTGGAGGCGCCCACACCCAGATAGTAGAAGGTGTTTTCTGCTGGTTTGTGAACTTTTTGGTGAGGCGGGGTTGTTAACCTTGAAGGGCGGGGTGGGGGGAAGGCGACAGGTGTTGAATAGAGGCTGATTGGGAAGTGTCAGCATGTACAGTGTGCGGTGGTGTAGAGGAGGTGGTGTTTTTCTGGTGATGGCGTCAGTAGTGGGTGGTTTGCCTTTGTTTGTTGATGCACAGTCTTCTGGATTGATTCAGGTGGCGGGGCTCGTGCGGGATTCCACGGACGGGTCGTTGCTCCCCTATGCGTACTGCATTAACGTTTCGCAGGGGATTGCAACGATTGCCCGGCTGGATGCCTATTATGCGTTGCCGGCGCGGGCGGGCGACACGTTGCTTTTCAGTTATCTGGGCTATAAACCTGCGTATTATGTTGTTCCGGAGGGGGCTGGGGGTTCGCTTTACCGGCTGGATGCCTATCTCAAGCCTGATACGATTGTTTTGCCGCCGGTCACGATTTATCCCTGGCGGACGCCCGAAGAATTTCGCCAGGCATTTTTGCAGTGGAAACCACCTCTGACGGAAGTCCCGCAGACGTTTGCTTTGACCCAGGAGCAACTTCAGATTTTGCGCCGGGAAAGTGCGCCGGATCCCCAGGCAATTTACAATTGGGAGGTTCGTGAGCAGTATGCGCAATTTTATGCGTATCGGCAGTTTCCTTCCATTAATGTGCTGAATCCGTTTGCGTGGGCGCGCTGGTTTCAGCTGTTGCGTGCTTCTCGGGGTCGTAAGGCGAAGGGCAGGCAGGCGCTTCCCAACTGGTGATTGTCCGCCAATACGGGAAAACGGGTTGTTGCGTTTATCTTGAAAAGCAAAGGGGTGCGAAGCGTGCAAAATTGAGGTGGACGTGGGGGGTACGCGATCATCATCGTCGGCGGTGGTGCGCGATGCGGGTATAGCGGATAACAATCGGTCGGGAACGAAGTCAGTGTCCAGGAAAGAGGCTGGGAGTGGCGGCGTGCAATTGACGCTGGATAGTCCAGTGCGGTATGTTCCGGGGATTGGTCCCAAGTTGTCGGAGGCGTTAGCGCGGTATTTGAATGTGCGTACGGTTCGGGATTTGCTCTATTTGGTGCCGGCACGGTATGTGGATCGGAGTCAGTGGTGGACGATCGCACAGGTTCGGCAGCTGGCAAGGAAGAATACTGGGGAAGCGGTTCAGTTTTTGGCTCGGGTTGTTCAGCGTCGGCTCATCCCACTGGGTAAGCGTCGCAAGCAAACGGTTCTGGAGGTGGTGGTAGAGGATGAGGAGGGTCGTCGCCTGTCGCTTTTCTGGTTGCATGCCACGATGTGGTATTATAAGAAGATGGTGGTGGGTTCGTGGTGGATTGTCCATGGTAAGCCCACGTACTTTCTTTCGCGTCCAGCCATTTTACATCCTGATTTGACGGATCCGAAGGAGCGGGCAGAAGGTCTTCAGACGGTCTATGCGTTGCCACGTACGCTGGTTCGTCGTGGCTTGTCGTTAAGACGGCTCAAACAGATATACCAGACGATATTTGATCGGTTGCTTCCGCCCGATCGGATTCCGGATCCATTGCCTGCGTGGATTCGCCAGGAACGAAACCTTCTTCCCCTGGGGGTTGCCCTGAAAAACCTGCATTTTCCTACCAGTTCGGAAGCGTTTACTGAGGCGATGCGCCGTCTCAAATACGATGAGTTGTTTTCGCTTCAGATTGTGCTTGTTCAGGAGAAGCTGTTGCGTCAGCGTACGCAAAAAGGGATTGCGATTCCGCATTCGGGCAATCTGATTCATCGGTTTTATCGGGAACGCCTCTCGTTTGCGTTGACGGATGATCAGAAAAAGGCGGTTCACGAGATTTACCAGGATTTTCGGCGGGGCGTTCCTATGCGCCGGTTGCTTCAGGGGGATGTGGGTTCAGGCAAGACGGTTGTGGCGTTGTTGTCGGCGCTCCTGATGGTAGATCATGGGTATCAGGTGTGTTTGATGGCGCCTACGGAGGTGCTCGCATATCAGCACTGGCAGAAGTGGCGGGCTTGGCTCCACGGATTGCGCACGTCGGACGGGTCGGCGATACAGGTGCATTTGTTGACGGGGTCTGTCCGTGGTACGCGTCGTCGCCAACTACTTCAGATGTTGAAAGATGGCAACATTCATATTCTGATTGGGACGCATGCCCTGATTGAAGATCCTGTGCAATTTGCGCGTCTGGGGTATGTGATCATTGATGAGCAGCATCGGTTTGGGGTTTTGCAACGTGCGCGTTTGGTATTCAAGAACGAAGCGCTGACGCCGCATGTTCTGGTGATGAGTGCCACGCCGATTCCGCGGACGCTGGCATTGACGATTTATGGCGATCTGGATGTGTCTGTACTGAAGACGTTGCCCCCGGGTCGGAAACCCGTCAAGACGTTCCATCTGTATGAGTCGCATCGTGAGGAGGCGTATCGGTTTATTCGTCAGGAGTTGAATCGTGGACGTCAGGCATACATTGTGTTTCCTTTAATTGAGGAGTCGGAGACGATGGATTATGCGAATCTGGAGGAGGGGATCCGCCGAATTGAAGCCTTCTTTGGGAAGGATTATCCTTTTGTGGTGTTGCATGGTCGGATGAAGCCCGAAGAGAAGCAAGAAGCAATGGATGCGTTTACTTCGGGGAAGGCGCCCTTGATGGTGGCGACCAATGTGATTGAAGTAGGAGTGGATGTTCCGCGTGCCACGACGATCGTGATAGAGAGTGCTGAGCGTTTTGGCCTGGCGCAGTTGCATCAGTTGCGTGGTCGGGTGTGTCGGAGCAGTGATCAGCCCTATTGTTTTCTGGTTACTGCGCGTCGGTTGTCGGCAGATGCTTTGAAACGGATACAGGCTATGCTTACGACAACCGATGGCTTTGAACTGGCGGAACTGGACTTACAGTTGCGTGGTCCGGGTGAACTGCTGGGTGTTCAGCAATCGGGGATGATTAACCTGCGCTTTGCCAGCCTCGTTCATGATCAGCAGCTGTTGCAGGATGCGCGCAAGGATGCGATTCGGTTACTCCAGGAAGATTATCTTTTGCGCCGGTATCCGGCGTTGCGCAAAGCCATTCGGGATGTATGGGGTGATCGGCTTCCGCTGGGGAAGGTGGGCTGAACGGAAGTGGTGTTGGCGTGGGGTAGGTATGCGTAGAATAGCTGGTGTTCTGGGTTGTGGGGTTTTGGTTTGGGGTTTGGGTATGTGGCTGGGTCAGGATGTTGGTGGTGGCCGTGTGGGAGGGGCTCGTGATCGGACACCAGTGTTATTCATACGGTGGTCGCACTGGGATTCGACGGCAATTATGTTGCACACGTGGATAGGGGAGCCAAAGCCTATTTTGTATAAGGGTGGTCCGTACTGGGTTGCACGGTGGTCGCCACGTACGCCCTGGCAATTTGCGGCGATTCAGGGTTTGCGCCCTTACATGCGGTTGATATTGGTTACGGTGAATTCGGAGGGTGAGGTGTTGCGACGAGAGGTATTGCTTCGTGGTTCGCGTCGTGGATTTCCGCAGAATTTTGCCTGGCATCCCACGTTGCCTCTGATGGCGGTGGAGGTGTGGTATCCTTCGGACACCAATCCCTATCGGTATTTTGACACGATTCGGTATTTGCCGGACATTGTGGTGTACAATGTTCAGACGCGCAAGTTGTTGTGGATTTTGGGTCATCCCAGGCTTGTGGAATATCAGCCTGCGTGGGATGGGACGGGTCAGTGGCTGGCGTTCATATCCAACGCGCAGACGCCGCCATCCGACACGATTGATCGGACACCCCATCTGGACGTATATGTGGTGCCGTTTCGGGATCCGTCGGCGGCGCGTGCGTGGACGCGTCATGGCAAGGCATTGAAGAGTTTGACGTGGGTGCCGGATAAAGAAGCGATTCTTTATTACAGTCAGGGTCGGGAGGAGAGTCCGGGGATTTACTGGCTGGAGCCCGCTACGAATACCGACACGTTGTTTATTCCTTTTGGGTATGCGCCGGCGTGGTCGCCCTCTCGTCGCTATTTGCTTTATCGGTATGGGGGGCCAGATACGCGAAAAATGGGTTTATGGGTTTGGGATCGTCGGACGGGCGAGCACTGGCGGTTGACGCGTACGCGGGATAATTTTCCGTCGTGGGCGTCGTGGCAGGTTTCGGGTAGTCGTCGTTGATGGATGGATGCGGAACTTTTCTGGATATGGTGAGGTTCTTTTTTTGAGGGGAAGGGCTAAGTTGTGCGGTTTGAAATTGTGTGGGGATGGTCAGGCGATTGGTTTTGATCGTGCTGTTGGTGGGGGGGATTTTGGGTATTGCGTTGGGCACACTATTGGGTGATACGTCGCGGTATGCGACGTTTAAGGAGGCACAAGCCCATCCGGAGAAGACCTTTCATGTGATAGGTCGGTTTTGTCCTGGTAAGCGGATTGAGTATCGTCCGGAGGTGGATCCCAATCGTTTGCGCTTTTGCCTGATGGATGAGTCGGGCAGGCAGGCCTGGGTGGAATATCCTGGTGCCCCTCCTCCTGATTTCATGTACATTGACGGTGTGGTGGTGATTGGCAAGTGGGATGTTCAGCGCAATGAGTTTGCGGCGCAGCGCATTTTGTTGAAGTGTCCTTCTAAGTATGTGGATTTACAGGGGCGAGGGCAGGCTCAATCTGTTTCAAACAGGTAATTGGGCATGAGGAAGCAACCTTTTGGTATGATTTTTGCATCTATCTTATAGAAGTGGGGTGAGTGAAATCCTGAGAAATGGTGAGATCCATGCGAGGAACGGCGGCGCGTTCGCGGGAAGATGAGGAGAAGCTCATTCGGCGGGCGATGGCTGGCGACCAGCAAGCATTCGCTATGCTGTACATGCGGTATTACCGGCGGTTGTGCGCGTATTTGCGCCGATTTATTTCGGATGGCGAGCTGGTACAGGATATTGCGCAGGAGACGTTCATTCGTGCGCAAAGGGTGTTGTGTGCGGGTCGTTATCAGGAGTCTGGCAGGTTTTTTGAGTGGTTGCGACGGATTGCCTACAACTATTTTATTGACCAGTATCGGAAGGCGCGCAGTCGGCGGTGGGGCACCTTCTCAGAAATGTTTGAGGAGGAGGATCGTGCCAAGCCATTGGGCAGTTGGGATGATACGTTGTTGCCGGATCGGCGCCTCATCCAGAAGGAGCAGCAACGGATACTTCGTGAGTTGCTGGAGACGCTCCCGCCTGAGCAGCGTGAGGTTGTGATTCGTCGGTTTTTTCATGGGATGTCGTTTCGGCGGATTGCTGAGGAGATGAATGCCAACATCAATACGACGCAGGGTCGGTTGCGCTATGCGTTGAAGCGGATGCGTAAGGCGTTGCCTCCGCATTTGTATGCGGAGTTGCTGGTTGCGCTGGGTAAGAGTTCGGGCAGGGGTGGTGGGTGGTCGCCTGCTACAGAGGCTGAGTCATCATCGTCGTCGTCGTCGCCGTCTTCTTCTTCTTCCACTTCGGAACGGGTTCGTGTGTTGCGGAGGCGAGGGTAGTGAAGGCGAGGCGCAGTGGTAGAAGGATAGTTTTTTGGAGGCAGGTGTCAAAAGGTTTTTTCGGGGCAGGTAAGTTACCAGAAAAAAGTGGGGGTTGTAGTTGAATCTGATGGTTGTGGAGGGGGATGTTGTTTTTTGCTTTGGGATTGGGGTGAGCGTTCCGTGATAAGAAATCTTTGAACCATGCCCAAAAGGACTTATCAGCCGAGCTGGACGCGTCGCTTGCGCACGCATGGTTTTCGGGCACGCATGAAGACGCGTGGTGGTCAGGAGGTGTTACGTCGTCGGCGCCGTAAGGGCAGGAAGAAGTTGACGGTTTCCGATGAGTTGCACCTGAAGCGCCTGAAGTAAATGGCGGTGTGGGATTGGCGGTGTGCACTACAGGTTGCGGGATTTCCGGCTGGATGTTCGTTTGGGCGATGAGGTTTGGCGGAAGGGCTGGCGCCTGACAGGTGAGTACTGGCGGGTATTGTGGTTGTACACCTGGGGAGGTGGTACTGGTGGTAAGGAGGGTTCGGGGAGTGAGCCCTCGGTACTGTTTACGGTGATTGTTCCGCGTCGTCTGGTTCGCAAGAGTGTTTGGCGGAATCGTCTTCGTCGGTTGGTTCGTGAGTGGCTTCGTCGCTGGGTGCATTGTTTCCGGTTGTTTTTGGGGGGAGGGACTTTACGGATGATCTGGTTGTTTCGCTATCCGGTGAGGGCGTATAGAGAGGTGTCGGAAATCAGGATGCACCAGGATTGTTTAATGCTTCTGGATCGGTTGCAGGGGATATTGATTCGGCGGTACAGGCACAGTGGTAGGGGGCGTTGAAAAGGTGGGTTGGGGTAAATTTGTCTGGGTAGTTCGGGTTACTTTATGAAAGAAACGGGTGTGCGGCGATGTGGTGGCTGGATAATGTGTTGTTTTTTGTGGCGTTTTTGTTGGGTTTGGGCTTGTTCAGTTATCGGGTTTGGCGGATTGTTCAGGTGATTCGTTTGGGTAAGCCGTCGGAGGTGTCGTTTTCGTTTGGTCGGATGGTGGGGAAGGTGGTTCGGTATGCGCTGATTCAGGAGAAGATGTTTCAGCGTCCTATTCCAGCCCTGTTGCATTATCTGGTGTTTGCTGGGTTTTTTATTGTGAATCTGGAGATGGTGGAGGTGTTCGTGGATGCGCTGACGGATGAACATCGGTTTTTTGCGCGTCGTTTGGGTGAGGTATATCCGTATTTGGTTTCGTTTTTGGAGTTGTTTGCGGTGTTTGTGATTATAGCGTGTGTGATTTTCATTTTGCGGAGGACGGTGGTTGGTGTTCGTCGGTTTCGGGCACCGGAGATTGACCGGCATTCCTGGTTGGATGCGCTGTTTATTCTGGTGGCGGTGCCGATTCTCATGGTGTTCATTTTGCTGATGAATGGTGCGGATTGGGTTTTGATTGAGCGTGGTGTGCTGGATGTTGCGTTTCGGGAGGGGAGGTTCTGGCTTTCGTCGTTGTGGGCGCCTGCAGTTTTGGGTTCGCTTTCCGAGGGGACGTTGCATGTGTTGAGTCGTGTGGGGTGGTGGGGGCATAACCTTCTGATGTTTGGTTTGCTGGCGTATTTACCGCATTCCAAGCATTTGCATATGGTGTTTTCGTTTGTGAATGTGGCGTTGACGCCGGAGGTGCCAAGGGGTGCGATGCGTCCCTTACCGGAAGTTCAGAAGGTGTTGCAGACGTATTTGGGTGTGGAGGGTTCGGGTGGTGAGGAGGAGCTGCCTGAGCGGTTTGGCGCGAAGGATGTACCGGATTTGCCGTGGAAGTCCATTCTGGATGCGTTTACGTGTACGGAGTGCGGGCGGTGTACGTCAGAGTGTCCGGCGAATTTGACGGGGAAGAAGCTTTCCCCCCGGAAGATTGTGATGAATGTTCGGGATCGGGCAGAGGAAATTTTGCGGTATTGGGCGAAGAATGGTCGGGATGGCTTACCTGAGGGTTCGTTGTTTTCGTATATTTCTCGGGAGGAGCTGTATGCATGTACGACGTGTCAGGCGTGTGTAGAGGCGTGTCCTGTGAACATCAATCCGTTGACGATTATTCTGGAGATGCGCCGGTACTTAGCGTTGGATGCGGGTCAGGCGCCCCGTGAATGGACGCTCATGTTCAGCAACTTAGAAAATAATGGTGCGCCCTGGCAGTTTCCGCCTGAGGCGCGGGTTCAGTGGCTTCGTAGTCCGCAACAAAAATAAAGGTAATTGTCATGGGCGGTGAGCAAGCGAGTTTGGGCTATCAGGTAGATGGCGTTGCAGTGCCCGTATGGAAGGAATGTGCAGGTCGTGGTGAGGTGCCGGAATACCTGTTGTGGCTGGGTTGTTCGCCGTCCTTAGATGATCGGGCGCGGAAGATTGCGTTGTCGGCGTTTCGTGTGTTGCATGCGGCGGGGGTTTCGTGGGCGATCCTGGGTGAGGAGGAGCGGTGCAGTGGTGATCCGGCGCGTCGTTCGGGCAATGAGTTGTTGTTTCAGTTGCTGGCGATGCAGAACATAGAGACGTTTCAGCGGTATGGGATTCGTCGGGTCATCACGCTTTGTCCGCATTGCTACAATACGTTTCGGCATGAGTATCCGCAGCTGGGGTATTCGTTTGAGGAGGTGTGGCATATTACGCAGTTTGTGAATTGGCTGGTGGAGGAGGGGCGGTTGCACCTGAGTAGGGATGCGCGGACGTTGCCTGTTACTTTTCATGATCCGTGTTATCTGGGTCGTGTGAATGGTGAGTTTGATGCGCCGCGGAATTTGGTTCAGGCAGTAGGGGGCGAGTTGCGTGAGATGGAGCGGAATCGCTGGCATTCGTTTTGTTGTGGTGCGGGTGGTGCTCAGGTTTTTAAAGAGGAGGAGTCGGGGGACCAGCCGGTTTATCGGGAGCGTGTTCGTGAGGCGTTGCGCACGGGTGCGCGTATTGTAGTTACAGCCTGTCCGTTTTGCATGTTGATGATGCGAGATGGAGTTCGTGAGCTGGCGGAGGGGAAGGCAGAGGTGAAGGATGTGGTGGAGCTGGTTGCGGAACGGTTAAGTGGGGTGGAAGGGTCTGGTCAATCATGATTTCGGATCGGTTTATTCAGGCGGTGGAGCGCTTATTTGGTCCGGAAGAGGTCATTCTTGATGAGGAGGGACGACGAGGCTATGGTGGTGATGAGACAGGGTTGTTTGCGTTGCCGGATGTAGTGGTTCGTCCACGCAGTGTAGAGGGGGTTTCGGATCTGGTGAGGCTTTGTCGGGAGTTTGGTGTACCGTTGACGGTTCGTGGAGGGGGTACAGGGTTGTCAGGGGGTGCGGTTCCGGTGTTTGGTGGTGTGGTGCTTGCTACGGATCGGTGGTGTCGGGTTGTGGATTTTGTTCCGGAGGGAGGGTATGTTCAGGTTCAGCCCGGCATCGTCACGCAGACTTTGCAGGAGTTTTTGGAGGGGGAGGGGTGGTATTATCCGCCGGATCCTGCGAGTCGTGGCTCGTGTTTTGTGGGTGGGAACATTGCGGAGGATTCGGCGGGCCCGCACTCGTTCAAGTATGGGACGACGCGGCGGTATGTCCGGAATTTGCGGGTGGTGACGGGTGCGGGTGATGAGCTGTGGACAGGCAGCTGGACGACCAAGAATGCGGCGGGTTATTCGCTTACGCAGCTGGTGGTGGGAAGTGAGGGCACGCTGGCGATTGTGGTGGAGGCGGTATTGAGCATTATACCGTTGCCTGAGCGTCGGGTTCTGGTAGCGGTGTGTGTGGATTCCTTGGAAGGGGGCAGTCGTTTGATGACGGAGATTTTGCGTTCGGGTGTGTACCCGTCTGCGATAGAGATGATGGAGCATGAAGCGTTGCGCCTGGCGAAGCAGTACTTAGAGTGGGAGGAGGGTGCGTTTGGGTCGGTGTCGTTGTCGGTGCCTGTGGGATGTCGTGCGATGTTGTGGATTGAGCTGGATGGGACGGAGGAAGCGGTTCGTCAGTCGCTGGAGAAGGTGTTTTCGGTATGTGTGCGGTTGGGTGTGGAGGATGTGTGGGTGGCGGAGTCCGCGCATGATCAGGAGCGGTTGTGGCGTGTTCGCCGTGTGATCGGTCATGCGGTGAAGGCGTATTCGCCGTATGTGGATGCGGATACGGTGGTTCCGCGTCATCGTGTGTCGGCGTTACTGGATGCGGTGAAGCGCTTAGAGGGGGAGATTGGCTTGAAGACGGTTTGTTATGGGCATGCGGGAGATGGGAATATTCATGTGAACATTTTGCGTGAGGATTTGCCTGCTCAGGAGTGGGAGAAGCGTCTGGACCGGATGCTTACTGCGATTTTTCGGGAGTGTTTGCGGCTTGGAGGTACGCTTACGGGTGAGCATGGTGTGGGATTGGTTCATGCCCGGCGGTTTAGTCGGCTTCTTGCTCCGGAGTTTGTCTCGCTGGTTCGTGCTGTTAAGCGTGTTTGGGATCCGGATGGGATTTTGAATCCGGGGAAATTTCCCGATTGAGGGATGCGTAGAGGTGTTGTGTGGCTTATGGTTGTTGTTTTGGGAGGAGGTTCGTGGGTTTGTTATGCGCAGGATACGGTTGGTGGAGGGGGTGGGAGTGGACGTGTGGGTGGTATGGAATTCTGGCGGGATCGGTTGTTCTGGACGGGAGCAATTGGGTTTTGGGTTTGGCAGACGCCGTCTGGTGAGCCAGTTCTGTATGCGGAATTGAGTCCGGGCGTGGGGTTGCGTGCGGGGAATTTGTGGTATCCAGGTGTGCAGCTGCAGTGTACGTATGTTCGGGAGGGGTTGTTGTCGGTGTTGTTTTTGGGTCCGACGGCGTTTTTGCAATTTCGGTTTTTGCCTGATCTGTTGTTTTTGCACACGGAAGCGCAGTATTTGCATGTTCGTGCTTGGTGGCGTGGTTCAGAGGCGGTACGTCGGTGGATTCCGATCTGGCTGGTAGGAGGTGGTGTGCTGTCTCGTGTGGGGAATACGGCGATTGCGCTTCTGTTGCTTTATGATGTGATTCAGCATCCTTATTCGCCGTATGCGGGGAGTAATTATCTGGTGTTTCGGATGGGGATTTATGTGGGTGGGGTTGGGTATTGAGGGGTTTGGGTTCAGGGGTTTGCCGTACGCTTTCGTAATTGCCTTCGTATCAACCACAGGGCGAAGAGTGTGGTGATGGCGAGGGTTATGGTTCCGCTGATAAGTGCGAGGATACCTGAGAGGGGAAGCAGTATGTAGGCGGTCCACCAGATAGTGGCTGGCAGGAGGGTCAGTCCTATTTTAGTGGTGATGGTGGTGAGGAACTGGCGTGGTGTGCTTATAGTCAGGAGGGTATGTCCGCCGGTGAGCCAGGCAATGGTGAGCATTGCGGAGAAGGCGAGGAGTGTGGTCCAGGCGGCGGCGTGGTAACCCCAGAGGGGTACGCCCAGGCTGTTGCCGATGATTGTGAGTGTGGCGCCTATGCTGGTGTACAGTAATGCCCACAGAGTTTTGCCATGGATTTTCACCCAGAAGCTGGCGTGGTAGTAGAGGACATAGAGGAGGTGGGCGATTGTCAGGATGGGCAGGATGGTGAGTCCGGCATGGTATTGCTCGTTACGCAGGAAGAGTAGTTTCCAGAATTCAGCGCCTGTGCACAGGGAGGCGGCGAGCCATCCGTGGAAGATCGCGTAGAGTGTGGTGGTTTGTGTGAACCACTGGCGGAAGGATGGGGTAGATGCCCGGGCAAAGAGCATGGGTTCTATTGCCATTCGGTAGGCGCGGTGGACCAGAAGTGCCAGTGTACTGATCCGGTAGATGGCGGCGTAGATTCCGAGTTGTGTGAGTCGGTCGGGTAGGTCGCCTGGTGCGAGGAATTTGATGAAGAGGCGGTCTATGAAGTTGGTGGTTAAAGCCAGGAGGGTTGCGCTCATGAGGGGTAAGCCATAGTGGAGCCATTGTTTGATCTGGGTGAGGAGTTGTGCAGGTGGGCGGAGGTCTCTGGCATAGTAGATGAGGAGGAAGAGTGCGGTGGTCCAGCTGCCTATGGCGTTGGCAAGGAAGATCCCTTCAATTTTGCCGATGGAGGTTACGAGGCGGGGCATTGTATGGGGCAGGACTAAGAACCAGAGTAGGACGCCCCCGATAATACACAGGACATTGATGAGGCGCAGAGTTGTGAAGAGAATGGGGCGTTGTTCTAAGCGCAGTCGGAAGAATCCGGGTTGACCGATGAGGTCGCCGGCTAAAATCAATATGCACAGTGTGAGGAGCAGGGTTTGGTCGGGGTACTGGAGCAATGAGAGGAGGAATCTTGAAGTGAGTGCGGTGAGTGTTGCAGTGAGAAGGGTGATTCCGGCTAAAAATGTGAGGAGGAGTCGGTAACCCTCTGCAATGGAGGTTTTTTGCATACCGGCGAAGCGCAGGTAGGCGGATTCGGTACCCAGTGGGAGCAGGACCAGCAGGAAGGCGAGGTAGGTGTAGAATTCGGTGAGGATACCGAATTCGTCGGGGTGCAGCCATTGTGTATAGAGGGGGAGGAGCAGATAGTTCAGGAGGGCAGGGAGAACGTTCCCTATGCCATAGACTATGGTATGGATGCTGAGCTGGCGTAGCCACTGGCGGTAGGTGAGAGTGGTTGGGAGAGCGGTCTGCTGGCTTGGGCTTTGTTTCAGGGGTATTAGCTGGAGGTTTGGAGGAGGGCTTCGTTGAAGTCCACGAATTCAATGATGGCGAGTTCGGCACCGTCTCCTCGTCGGAACTTACCCAAGCGGAGTACGCGGGTATATCCGCCGGGTCGGTTCAGGACGCGTGGTCCAATCTCACTGAACAGGATTTTGACGGCTTCTTTGTTCTGGAGGTATCGGAAGACCTGTCGTCGGTTGTGTGTGGTATCTTCTTTGGCGCGTGTGACTAAGGGCTCTATGAATCGGCGGAGTTCTTTGGCTTTGGCGACGGTGGTGGTAATACGTTTGTGTTTGATGAGTGCGATGGCTAAGTTGCGCAATAGTGCTTTGCGGTGTGCGCGTGTTCGTCCTAATGGGTTGAGTTTGCGTTTGCGGTGGCGCATGGTTGTTTGTTCATTTAGGTTTATGACCACTGGATGCCATAGTAGAGGAGTGCTTTGCGGATTTCTTCTATAGCGCGTTTGCCCACGCCGCGCAGCTGGAGGATGTCTTTTTCGGTGTATTTGAGGAGGTCGCCCACGGTCCGTACGCCGCTGGCGGTGAGTGCACGGAGTGCACGTCCTGGAATATCCAGTTGTTCAATGGGGATGGCAAGGACTTTTGCGGAGGGTTTCACCATTTCTTCGGCGGCTTGTTCCTGCTTGCTCTGGGGTGTTGTGGAGGGTTCGTAGACCTGGATGGTTTCGCCAGCTTGTTGTGTTTCTTCCTGGGTTTGTTGGGTTGTTTCGGGCAGGGTGATTCGTCCCTTGGGGTGGAAGCGCGTGAGGTTCTGGAACTGGTGGAGGAGGATTTCCAGGGCGCGGTAAATAGCGTCGGCAGGGGTGATGGTTCCGTCGGTGGTGACGTCCAGGATGAGTCGTTCGTAGTCGGTGTATTTTCCGAGTCGGACGTTTTCCACCTGGAAGGTTACGCGTTTGATGGGCGTGAAGATGGCGTCGACGGGGATGGTTCCGATTTCCAGGTCAATGTCCTGGAATTCTTCCATGGGGAGGTATCGTCGTCCACGGTGGATGGTCAGTGTCATTTTGAGTCGTGTTGTGGGTTCCATCTCGCAGATGATGAGGTCGCCATTGACGACCTGGAAGTCGTTGGTGAATCGTTCTATGTCTTTGGCTTTGAATACGGATTGCCCCTGGATGTCTATATTGATGGTTGCCTGGTTGATGGGCTGTTCGCGCAGGCATTTGAATCGCACCTGTTTGAGGTTCAGCACGATTTCTGTACAGTCCTGGTAGACGCCGGGAATGGTGGAGAATTCATGGAGGACGCCTTCTATTTTCAGGTGGGTGATACCATACCCTTCTAAGGAGGAGAGGAGGATTCGGCGCAGGGCGTTGCCAATGGTGATGGCGTATCCGGGTTCTAAGGGTGCGACGATGAGTCGGGCGCGGTGTGGGTCGCCTTCTACGGGTTCCAGTCGGACTTCTTCGGGTTCCACAATGCGCAGAAGATGTTCAAAGGGGTTTTGGGTTTGGGTGTCGGTTGTGTGGTTTTCCATGATGGGCTGATTTGGTGGTGGTGATTTTTTGTGGTGGAGATTGGTGGGTTATGCTCGTCGTGAGTACCATTCTACGACCAGGTGCATGTTGACGCGTTCGGGGATTTTTTCGGGGTCGGGGTAGTCCAGGAATTTTCCGGTCATGGTTTCGGGGTCCCATTCCAGCCAGTCGTAGTGTTTGCGGTGTCCAGTCATTGCGGGTGATTCCTGGATGACTTTGAGGTTTTTGGACTTTTCGCGGACCCCGATGACTTCGCCGGGTTCCAGCCGATAAGATGGGATATCCACGACCTTGCCATTAACGGTGATGTGTCCGTGGTTGACTAGCTGGCGGGCGGCGGGTCGTGTTCGGGCTAGTCCCAGGCGATAAACCACGTTATCCAAGCGTGCTTCTAAGAGCTGGAGCATGATGTAGGCGGTGTTGCCGTGCAGTCGTGAAGCTTCTTCAAAGTAGCGGCGGAGTTGTTTGTCCAGGAGTCCGTAGATATAGCGGAGTTTTTGTTTTTCCATGAGCTGGAGTCCGTATTCGGATTGGGGGCGTCGTCGTCGCCATCTGCCGTGTTGGCCAGGGGGGTAGGGACGTCGTTCTAAGTATTTGGTTTTGGTGGTTTCGCCAAAGATGGGTTCGCCGAATCGGCGCATGATGCGCACGCGCGGTCCGGTATATCGTGCCATCGTTCAGGATTTTGTGTTCATGCATTTTAGAGGGTCAGACGCGACGTGGCTTGGGTGGTCGGCATCCATTGTGTGGGATTGGCGTCACGTCCACGATGCGTGTAATGGTTACGCCGGTGGCGGCGATTCCGCGGATTGCGGCTTCTCTACCGGGTCCGACGCCACGGATTCGGATTTCCACTTCGCGCACCCCCAGTTTTTGTGCTTCGCGGATGGCGTCCTGTGCGGCCATTGTGGCGGCGTAGGGTGTGCTTTTCTTGGTGCCGCGATAGCCGATTTTCCCGCCGGATGACCAGCAGATGACTTCGCCTTTTTTGTTGGTGACGGTAACGATTGTGTTGTTAAAGGAGGTGTGGACGTAGGCGACGGCGAAAGGCTCAATCTGAACCTTTTTCTTTTTACGGACGGTAGTTCGTCGTCGTGCCATGCTCCTGGATTTGCGAGCTTGTTTGGGTGTGATTCAATCTGGCTGCCTGTGTGGAGTTTATGATGGCTTATTTGGGTGCGGGTGGTTTTTTCCGTGTTGCGACGGTTTTGCGTTTTCCTTTTCGTGTTCGGGCGTTCTTTCGGGTTTTTTGTCCGCGGAGGGGTAGTCCCCGGATGTGGCGCAGTCCCCGGTAGCAACCGATATCAATAAGGCGTTTGATGTTCATCTGGACTTCGCCGCGGAGTGCGCCTTCCACTTTGTATTCGGTGTTGATGATGAAGCGGATGCGTGTGAGTTCTTCGTCTGTCCAGTCTTTGACTTTTTTGTTCCAGGGGACGCCGGCTTTTGTGAGGATTGCCCTGGCGGATGCCCGTCCAATTCCATAGATTCGTGTCAGAGCGATTTCGCCGTGTTTATCGGGGGGTAGGTCCACGCCTGCGATTCGTGGCATGTTGCATGTGATTTGTGGGGTGGGTCTGGAATGATGTCAATTATTTGCCCTGTCGTTGTTTGTACTTGGGGTTTTTCTTGTTGATGATGTAGATTCTGCCTTTGCGCCGGACGATCTGGCAGTCTGCCGTTCTGGGCTTGACGGATGGGCGAACTTTCATGGTGTTGTGTTTTTGAGGCTTCTATGTGGTTAGAGTAAGAACAAAAATTCAGGTTGGGAAGTTCGCGGGATTTTGTGGTGGCAGGAGGTGTATGGTGGTTATTTGCGTTTTTTCTGGTCGCGCCGTCGGCGCAGGTCTTCTTCGGTGTCGAATCGCTGGAGGATTCGTCCGCGTCGGAGGTCGTAGGGTGAAAGTTCTACTTCCACGCGGTCGCCCGGAAGGATTCGGACGAATCGTACGCGGATTTTGCCGGAGACGTGTGCGATGACTTCGTGTCCGTTATCCAGCCGTACACGGAACATGGCGTTGGATAGTGCTTCGGTGACGGTGCCCTGTACGCGGATGCCCGCCTGTTTCGCCATGGAGGTGTTTTCGTTTTGGGTTTATGGGTGCTGGTTCTGGTTAAGAAATATTCTGCAGGCAGTCTGGAGAGACAAACTGGATTTGGTGCAGGAGAGTTCCCGGTGTTCGTTGTTTTTCTATTGTGAGGAGGTAGCGTTTGAAGTTGGGTCCAAGTGGAGTGTATCCACCGATTCCCCCGGTTTTGGGCAGGATGCGGTGGCAGGGGATGAGTGGAGGCAGCGGGTTGAAGCGCAGTGCGTGAGCGATGGTTCGCGGTGGGATACCGGTTGTCTGGCTGATCTGGGTATAGGTTCGTGTTTGTCCGGGTAGCAAGTTCAGGAGAGCCTGGTAGATGGGGTAACCCCGAAAAATGGAAAGACGAATTGGGATGGTGGCACGTTTTAATAGTGAGATGAGGTCAGCGGGCGGGGCAATGGCAAATTTAGAAAGGCATTGTTTCCAGGCAGATATTTCGGTAGGCGTGCACGGTCGGACGGGAGTGACCTGGTGGAAACGAAAGAAAGTCCTTGCATGCTTGCAGAGTGTGGTTAAGGAATGCGACCAGAAATGGACGAGGCTTATTGCTGGGTGTCGGGTTGGGGTTTGAGCTTGTACGAAGAACAGGGCGCTGAAGAGGGGTTGGTGGCGTTCGGGTTGTGGGTTGGTTGTCCCCATAGGGTATATAATTTGTGGTACGCTGGTGGGGAGGGGCATCCGAGTAGTAAAGATAGGGGCGAGGGAAGTGTCTGGGAATGGGTGAGCTCAAAATGAGGTATACTGTAGTGGGTGTAGTGGGCTGGCTGGTGGGTAGCGCTTATCTTTATGGACAGTTTTTTGGTTCTGCGTATGAGTGGCACTGGATTCATTTTGGGATTTCGCTGGGTGTAAATTTTCATTCGTTTGCCATTTTGCCTTCTGAGCAAATCTGGTATGATGATACGGTGGTTCGTGTGGAGAGTGGACGGGCACCAGGGATTCATATAGGGATCATTTCGGATGTGCGGCTTGTGCCCAATGTGCATTTGCGGTTCATTCCCACGGTTGCGCTTTCAGATCATGTGTTGCTGTATAAAACGAAGCAGGACACTGTTCATCGGGTTCGGATTCAGTCTACGTATGCGTGGTTTCCTTTGTTCGTTGTGGTGCGTTCGGAGCCGATGGGCAGGGAGGGTCGGATACGTCTGTTGTTTTCAGGAGGGGTGCTTCCCTATGTGGATTTGCTTTCCAATGCGCGTGCGCGGCTGACGGAGGGGGAGGTGCGGGTTTATGCGGAGGATCTGGGGATTTTTTATGGGGTGGGGATTGAGTTTTTGCTGGAGACTTTTACGCTGGGTGTGAAGGTTCAGTGGTATCGTGGTGTTCGGAATTTGTTTGTGGAGGATCGGGCGTCGGCTTATACGCGGACGCTGGCAGGTTTATGGAATAAGGGGTTTTTGATTTCGGTGCATTTTGAGTAGTGGGGTGCTGGGTTTGTTTTTGTTGTTATTTTTCGGGTCGGAAGCTTTCCATGAATTCGCGGATGGAGTGGGTATTGTAGTTGCCACGTCGGAAGGCTTCCTGGCGCAGGATGTGGAGGTGGAGGGGTATGGTGGTCTGGATCCCTTCAATGTAGAATTCTTCTAAGGCCCGGATCATGGTGTTGATGGCTTCTTCGCGTGTGAGTCCTACGGTGATGACTTTGGCGATCATGGAGTCGTAGTGTGGTGGGATGGTGTATCCGGCGTAGATGTGCGTGTCTATGCGTACGCCTCTGCCGCCGGGCAAATAGAGGGTCTGGATTGTTCCGGGTGAAGGAATGAAGTTTTTGGCGGGGTCCTCGGCGTTGATCCGGCATTCAATGGCGTGGCGTTGTGGATAGTAGTTTTTTCCGGAGATGGCGACGCCAGCAGCGATTTTGATTTGTTCTTTGATCAGGTCGTAGAACATGACTTCTTCGGTGACGGGGTGTTCTACCTGGATGCGTGTGTTCATTTCAATGAAGTAGAAGTTGCGGTGTCGGTCTACGAGGAATTCTACGGTACCCATATTTTCGTACTTGATGGCGTCGATGAGGCGCAGGGCGGCGTTGCCCATTTCTTCGCGGAGTTCGGGCGTCATAAATGGAGAAGGGGATTCTTCAATGAGTTTCTGGTATTTGCGCTGGATTGAGCATTCGCGTTCGGACAGGTGGCAGACGGTTCCGTACTGGTCGCCGGCAACCTGGATTTCAATGTGTCTGGGCTCTTCTAAGAATTTTTCCATGTAGAGGTCGCCGCGTCCGAAGGCGGCTTTGGCTTCCTGGTATGCCTGTTCAAAGGCGCGTTCCAGTTCTTTTTCGGATTCTACGATGCGCATGCCTTTGCCGCCGCCCCCGGCTGCGGCTTTGAGCAGGATGGGAAATCCGATTTGTCGGGCGATTTGCCGGGCGGTGTCTATATCTTTGACGACGCCGTCGGAGCCCGGGACGGTAGGTACACCGGCTTGCTTAGCGATGCGTTTGGCTTCCATTTTATCGCCCATCTTTCGGATTTGGTCAGGCTTAGGTCCGATGAATTTAAATCCGGATTTTTCGCATAGTTCGGCGAACTGGGCGTTTTCGGCTAGGAACCCATATCCGGGGTGGATGGCGTCGGCACCGCTGATGACGGCGGCGGAGATAATTCTGGGGATGTTCAGGTAGGATTCGGAGGCGGGCGGCGGACCAATACAGATTGCTTCGTCGGCGAACCAGACGTGGAGGCTGTCTTTATCGGCTTCGGAGTAGACGGCGACGGTTTTGATGCCCATTTCGCGGCAGGCGCGAATGATGCGGAGTGCAATTTCTCCGCGGTTGGCAATCAGGATCTTTCGGAACATGGATATTCATTTGTTGGGCAACTTCAGCGTGCAGTGTGTTGCCGTGTCGGAGCATTATGTGGAGAGGGGCTCAATGATGAAGAGGGGTTGCCCAAATTCTACGGGGGTACCGTCTTCTACCAGGATCTGGATGATTTTGCCGTCCACTTCGGATTCAATTTCGTTGAAGATTTTCATGGCTTCAATGAGGCAGAGTGTCTGGCCTTTTTTGACGGTGTCGCCGACCTGGACAAAAGGTGGTTTATCGGGTGCGGGTCGTCGGTAGAAGGTGCCGACCATAGGTGATTTCAGTACGTAGTAGCCCTGTTTTTCGGCTTCTTCGGGCGTGAGGGTTTCGGGTGTTTGTTTCTCTGGCGCTTGCGTTGCAGGTGTTTCGGGTGGTGGTTGGGTTGGGGCTTTGCTTGGGGTTAGCGCTTCGGTGATTTGGTCAGGTGCTGTGGGGTGGGGTTCAGCTGGGGAAACACGTTTTGTGGTACGGATTTCCAGGCGGAGGTTCCCCCATTCCAGGAGGAATTCTTCAAAGCCCAGGCGTTGTACTTCCCTGAGGAGTGTGAGGAGTTCATCCAGATGCATGGTCTTTGATTTATGAACGTTTTGTTGGTTGTGGGGTTTTATTCTCGGACTCGTTCAATGTATTCGCCGGTTCGTGTGTCTACTTTGACTTTGTCGCCCACTTCTATGAAGAGGGGCACCTGGATGACGAGTCCGGTTTCCAGTCGTGCGGCTTTGGTGGCGGCGGTGGCGGTATCTCCTTTTAAGCCTTTCTCGGTGTAAGTGACTTCCAGGGTGACGTGTGCGGGGAGTTCAATGCCGATGGGTCGTTCTTCTTCGGGCAGGTACAGGACGTTGACGACCAGCCCTTCTTTCAGGAATTCTTTGCCTTCAATGAGGTCGTTGCTCACGATGTATTCTTCGTAGGTTTCTTCGTCCAGGAAGTGGTAGCCGACGTCGTCCTGGTAGAGGAATTGTGCGGGACGTCGTTCTACACGGACTTGCTGGATTTCGGCGCCCGCTGGAAAATTGTGTTCAATGACGGCGCCTGTGGTGAGGTTTTTGAGTTTGGTTCGGACGAATGCCTGTCCTTTCCCGGGTTTGACATGCTGGAATTCAATGACGCGATAGAGGGCGTTGCGGAAGACCAGCACCATGCCCGGGTAGATGTCGTTCGTGGTGGGCATGTTGAGTTCAGGATTTTTGCAGGGAGCCGAGGTGGATTGTTGTGTGTACAGGTTTTGTTTAGGAAGTACCCTTTAGGTTCAATGTATAGAACACGTGCAAAACGAATCTTGCGAAAGTCTGCTTTTTCCTGTTGGACGCGACGCAAAGTCGGGTTTACCGTATGGGCGTTTTTGAGGGTTTGTTGTCGTGGGTTGTACGTGGTGTGTTGCCGGTTTGGTTGAGGCGGACTGCCCGGGCGGTAGCGCGATTTCGCGATCAGGCGTTGGTGGATCAGGAGGAGTGGTTCTGGCGGTTGTTACGTGTTGGTCGGCGCACTGCGTATGGCAGGCAATACAGTTTTGAGCAGATCCGGTCGTATGATGCGTATCGTCGGCAGGTTCCGCTGGTTCAGTATGAGGATTTGTTGCCGTGGATTGAGCGGATTCAGCGTGGTGAAGAGGATGTGTTGTGGCGTGGTCGCCCTATGTATTTTGCCAAGACGGCGGGGACGACGGCGCGAACCAAGTATATTCCGTTGACGCGTGAAGCGTTGCGTTTTCAGATTCGTGCGGCGCGTGAAGCGGTGTTTTTGTATGCGTGGTGGCGGGGGTCTGCGCGGTTGTTCACGGGGAAGATGTTGTTTCTGTCGGGTTCGCCGGATGTGGAGATGGTGGGTGTAATTCCTGCGGGTCGGTTATCGGGGATTGTTCATCGGCATGTCCCGCGGTGGGTGCTTCGGAATCGGTTGCCCCCGTATGAGGTGAATCGGTTGTCGCCCTGGGAGAAGAAGCTTGCCCGGATTGTGGATCTGGTACTTGTGCATCGTGAATCGTTAACGTTGATCAGTGGGATTCCTCCGTGGATTGTGATGTTTCTAGAGTGGGTAGAGGCGCGTACGGGTGAAGTGCCGGGTAAGTTGTTTCCGCGTCTGGAAGTATATGTACATGGTGGTGTACAGTTTCGTCCGTATCGGGAGCGACTTCGTGCGTTTCTACCGGATGTATGGTTTTGGGAGACGTATCCGGCGTCGGAAGGCTTCTTTGCTTATCAGGATGAGCCGGAGAGGGATGAGGTGCATCCCGGGTTATTGTTGTTGACCAACCATGGGATCTTTTATGAGTTTATTCCTCTGGAGGAGGTCCACAAGGAGGAGCCCGCTCGTTACTGGTTAGGCGAAGTAGAACCCAATCATCCGTATGAGCTGGTGGTTACGACGTGTGCGGGGTTATGGTCGTATCGGACGGGTGATTTGGTTCGGTTTGAGTCATGTCGGCCTTATCGGTTGCGTGTGGTGGGTCGGGCGCGCATGACGCTTTCTCCTTTTGGTGAGCATGTTCTGGTGGAAGAGCTGGAACAGGCACTGGAGGAAGCCTGTCGGGCGCAGGGTGCGGAGGTTCGTGAGTTTACGGTGTCGGCAGTGATTACTCCGGAAGGGGGGAAGCGTCCTTATCATGTATGGGTCATTGAGTTTGGTCGGATGCCCCGTGTATGGGCTCAGTTTGTACGCACCTTAGATGAAGCGCTGCAGCGGCGGAATCCGTATTATGCGGATTTGCGTCAGGGTAAAATTCTTGCGATGCCTGAGGTTCGTGTTCTTTCTTCAGGAGCGTTTCAGTCGTATCTGTCGCAGATTGGAAAGATTGGAGAACAATACAAGGTGCCGCGGGTTGATCCTGAAGGTCGTCATGTTAAGGAGCTGGATGCCTGGCTTCAGGAGGTGATCAGAATTGAAGATGATGGAGATGCATAGATAGAAAGCAAACGAGGGGTGTTTTTCAGGCGAGGGAGGGTGGTGTGGCGGGTGTCTCTTCGGCTTTGCGCACTAAGAGCAGGACGGCATGGAAAGGAACCAGCACGTGTTTTTTTCCTCGGAGATAGACCTCTACGGCTTCTTTCTGGAGGAAGACTGCCAAGTCGCCTTCGCGGACATCTAACGGGACATACTGGGGTTTTTGCATATCCTGGTAATTGGCGGTCAGCCAGGTGCGTAGTGGTGGTATGGGATTGCCAGGTCCGACACGCATGACGCGTCCAATGCCAAGCGTGATATGTTCCTGAACGGTAGGAGGCAGGTATAAACCCGAACGAAGACGTTCTTCCCCCTCTAAGGGAAGGAGCAGGATCCGATCCAGAACCGGAAATACTTCACTGAGTTCTGCGTCAATATAGATCATCGTCTTCTCTGGTGTGGAGTTCGGCTCAGCGGTTAGTCTTTGGTGGTGGTTTCAGTCATGAAGACACCACCCAAGAGGATGCCCACTTCAATGGTGGGGAAAACTGGATAGGGTCGTGTGCCTGGCGTGTTGGATTCTGCTGGTTGGGCAATTCCTGTTCGGGCATCCAGTGTATAGTAACCATAGTCAAAATATGGTGTCAGCCGATACGAGATGAACAGGGCGGAGGTTCGGTAGCCGATCCAGAATAGAGGAGCGATTCGGAATGGGGTCCACCCGCCAATATAGGTGTACTTTTCCTTAACTCGGTATGATCCAGTACGATATTTGCGCTTCAGCGAGTTGTTAACGAGGAAATTGCCTTCAATACCCACACCAAGATACAATCCTGGTTTACCCGAGGGAGTCTGGGTCAATGTTACCGAAAAGCCAGCCAGGAGCCCTGCATAAAACAATCGTAAACGACTTTCGCGCATACGCGCAGTATCCAGATCAGGAAAAACCCGATACAATGAAGGAGCATAAACAAACCGCTGAAAATACATATAAGTGGCAAAAAAGATAGTCAATTTACTGCCTGCTGGCAAAAAATACTGCAACCCTAAGCGATAATGTGAAGATCGGAAAGGATGAAAACGGACTGAATCCGGTAAATCTGGAAAAGGAAGCAATAGTGAGGAAGTTGCGAAGAAATGCCAGCGCTCAGCCGGAGAAGGCTCATCCGCTTCAAAACGTGTGTAAGAAGTTGTTGCGGGTACAAAACGAATAGTGCGAGGTGAGGCAGGATTTCTGGCGGAGAACACATCTTTCGCACTAAGAAAGAGAAAGATAGCCACAAAGAAATAATCAGCGGAATTGCGAAGACAAAGACAGAAGGGGAGCCACTGACGGGAGATCATGGAAAGAGGGATTTCGGTTGTTGAGGATAAGGTAAAGAGGTCAGGGGAAGGAAAGATGGTTGTTTTTTGGTTTGGGGGTGGTGGGGGCGGGCGGTGCTGGTTTGCAGGGAGTTATGGCGGGCTCAGCCCGCCATAACTC
>JALWYU010000013.1 GCA_026992635.1 Bacteroidota bacterium
AACGAAAACAAACCAAAAAATCCTCTATTACCCTTCCTCTCTTTCCCCTCCGTAGATCACAGCATTTTTTTCCGTTTCGTGCAGGTGGATTTTGAGCTGGTAGCGCGCGGGGAGGCGTTCACGAAGGCGTTGCCACAGGACGATTGCCAGGTTTTCCGTGGTGGGCAGGAGGTCGCCCGATTGGAATTCGGGCACGTCTTCGTTCAGGTTTTTGTGGTCAAAGTCCTGGAGGACTTCCTGGATGATGGCTTTCAGGTGGCGCAGATCCAGGACGTAGCCCGTTTCGGGGTTGATGGGACCCGTCACGTATACTTCCAGAATGTAGTTGTGTCCGTGGTAGTTCCGCCAGCTGCAGGGTCCGAAGACTTCGTAGTTTTTTTGCTCATCCCAGTCGGGACGGGCAATTCGGTGGGCACAGCAGAAGGTTTCGCGTCGCCGAATGGTTACGATTGGACGATGCGAAGTAGAGTTCTTTGTCATGGACGGATGATTTATTTATTCGGACTGGTGCTGGGTGGAGGTTGTCGCGTGGTGGTACTGGTAAAGGAGTGCCCGTGCGTGTTCTGATTCGTCTATGGGGACGAACAGGCGGAGAAAGCCGGTGAAACCACCGTATGCCCGGTCGCGCTGGTCAGCAATGACCACGGGAATACCGTGTGTACGGAGGTACGCCGCCACCAGATGGACGTGAAACCAGTCGTTGTCCTGGTAGATTTCCACCCAGGGGAAAGCAGGCGTTGGCGGCTGTGCCCGTGCCTTTTTCTGTTTCTTTTTCATGAGAAGGCACCTTTATGGGCAGGTGCGGGGACGCGCCGGCTCAACGCAACCAGCAGTAGTAAAGCCAGGAGGGCACAGGCGCCAATTACGCCGGGATGGTCCAGCCAGTGAACTATGGAGGTAGGCAGTAATTCATGTCCGGCGACATGCTGGTAGATCATGGCAAATTGTGTTCCGTTAAACAGGAAGTGGATCAGGATAGGACCCCATACGGTGCCGGTCCACAGGTAGAGGTAACCCAGAATCACACCCATGAGCAAGTAGACGAGGATACCGTCCCATCGCATGTGGACGAGGGCAAATGCTATGGCGCTCACGAGAACGGCAAGATGGGCGTTTTTGCGCAGGTGGTAGAGCCAGCGTAATACAGCGCCTCGCCAGAATAGTTCTTCGCCAATTGCGGGAACCAAAACAAATGCCAGAAAGATCTTCCACCAGATGTCCGATTGAACCTCGGGACCTATAAAGAGAAAAGCCTGGATGCCCGTACTGACTTCGTCTTTGATGAAGGCACTGAGCCATTCAGGAGGAGGCACTGTCTCCTCCCACCATTGATGGAGAAAGAGCATAGGGGCAAGGAGCGTAAGGGCTAAGGGGATGAGCAGGAGGATGCGCCAGCCAGCACCACGCATCTGCCACAGGACATTGAGTTCGCCAAAGAGCAACAGTGCAATGAGGACGGGCACTAAGAAGGTCAGGATACTGCGCCAGAGCACGACATCTACCAGGTAGGCGTGCAGTTGGCTGGGATTCATGCTCATTCGCATGATTGGATCGTAGAGTTCGGTCTGGAGAAAGGCAAGAATTTGTTTGCGCAGTGTGTCTGTGGGTTGGTGAGTCAGGTGTTCCATGTAGGGTGCCAGTTGTGCCCACTGAATGTTTTCTATTTTGGCGGGGGTGACGTCGTGTTTGGGTGCCAGCCGATAGATTTCCAGAAGGTTGGTGGAGGCAAATCCCACCAGTGTCAGGACGATCAGTGCGAAGAGTTTGACGCTAGCGGGTACGTCCATTGCACTGCGCTGGCGGGGACGACTGTGCGTCGCCGATGGGGATGTTCCTTTTGGCATGGTTCTGGATTTCTAGAGGTTGGTCCTGGCAATGGGCGGGCTGCCTTTAACTGTAAGGTAAAGGACAAACAAAAAAAGAGCAAAAATTTTTGCAGTCAGTGTGTTTCCCGAAAGATCAGGGAGCCGATACGCAGGGTGGTTGCCCCTTCTTCTATAGCGAGTTCCCAGTCGTGGCTCATGCCCATAGATAACTCGTGAAAATTGGGAAGATGTTTGCCTGCCCGGTGCTGAACCTCGTCGCGCAGCTGGCGGAGTAGCCGAAATTCTTGACGTATTTGGTGGCGGTTTTCCGTGTAGGTGGCAATACCCATCAGACCAAGAAATTGCAAATTGGGGTAGTGGCGCCACTCTTGGTGTTCAATCCAGTGGAGGAAGTCGTCCGGATGCATGCCATGTTTGGTTTCCTCCTGAGCGATTTTGATTTCAATGAGGCAGGGTACGCGGATGTTCAGGCGTTGGGCACGCCGATTCAAAATCTCCATCAGGGAGGGACGATCCACACTGTGAATCCAGTAAATGCGTGGCAGCAAATACCGTACTTTGTTTGTTTGGAGATAGCCGATATGATGCCAGCGAATCCAGTCTGGCAACGCAGGATATTTGTTGCGCCATTCCTGCACACGATTTTCGCCAAAGTCACGGTGCCCAACGTCAATCAGTGGTTGGATATAGGAGGGGGGCACACCTTTCGTCACGATCACCAGGCGCACATTTGTTCCTTCCAGCTGTTTGCGAAGCCATTCGTAGTTTTTGAGGATTTGTTGTGGTGGATTGATTGTCGCCACTGCCATGCGCCTGTGGTTTTTGTTGCGTTGTCTGTGTGCGGGCAAACTTTTTTATAGGATGGAACGATTTGAGGATTGGCTTTGTTTGAAGGAATTTAAAAGTTGGTCAATGGGGACGGTGGTTTATCGGTATCCGGTACTGGGTCCGGGTCGTGAGCTCAAGTGGGTGCTGGAACGGTACTGGCGAGGTGCGATTGATTATGAGGCATTTCGGGAAGGGGTTCTGCAATGGCTGGAGCGGCGTACGCGCCATTTAGCCCAATATCGGATAGACTGGATCTCTGCCACGGATTTTTTCCTGTACGATTTTGTGCTGGAGCTGGCACTGAGTCTGGGTATTGTTCCTAAGCGATTTCTTCAGCAAACTTTTGCGCATCCTGAAGACCTGTATTTTGCGGTGGCACGGGGTATGCATCAGACGCCACCTGTGGACATGACCAAATGGTTCAACACGAATTATCATTATCTGGTGCCGGAATTACACTTAGGGTGGACAGAGGGCTTTCCTTTTATTGTGGAGTGGGCACGGCGTACATCGCCAGTTTTGGGAGGGCGTGCGATTGGGACGATCGTGGGTCCCCTGACTTTTTTGACGCTTTCCCGGGTGTATGAGGGGAAGGAGGAAGGGGTGAGTTTCTGGCGGTCGTCCCTGGCGTTTCGCGAAGCCTTTTTGCGTGAGTTTCTGGCTCGGTATCGGCGGTTGCTCACGGATCTTGCACCGTTTGTTCAGTTGTTTGTTCTGGAAGAGCCTGTGCTGGTTCTGGAAGAAGTCCGGGCGCTGGAAAAGGCGTATCGTCAGGTTTACAGGCAGTTGCTGGGTGATTGGTCAGGTCCGCCTGTGTATGTGATGGTGTACTATGAGGTGCCAGCGTTGTCGCCAGACTGGTTTGAGCAGTTACCCATAGCGGGTTGGGGTATGGACGTTTCTTCCTTCGGTGGAGCGGATGATTCAGGTGCACTGGTGTCGTATTTGTCGGGGTTTCGTGCTGGGGAAAAAGGGTTTTTGGCAGGGGTTGTTTCGGGTCGTCATCCGTTTCGGACGGATCCGATGCGGGTTAAGCGGATTTATGAGCGCTTTTTGGACGCGGCGATTGCCCCTGAGAAGATTCTCTGGACGCACAGTGCACCATTGATTCATTTGCCTCATACGGTGCGGAATGAAAGTCGGATTCCCGAAGAGATTGTTTCGTTGCTGGCGTTTGCCGATGAGCGGTTAGAAGAGCTCACGCGTGTACCGCGCTGGGCAAGGGAAGGGGGCAGCTTGAGTGGACAGGAAGTGGAGCATCAGGTTCGTCAGGAGGTTCGCGAGCGTGTAGCACAGCTTTTGGAGGGTCGTGTGCAGCGTTCGGTTTCGTTTCGCGAGCGGTATAGACTTCAACGACAGCGCTTGCGTTTACCATTGCTGCCGACGACGACCATTGGCTCGTTCCCGCAGACCAGTGATGTGCGTCGGATGCGTGCGCGCTGGCGCCGTGGTGAGGTTTCCGATGCGGAATATCGGCGTTTTATTCAGGAGAAGATTCGCGAGTGTATTCGGATTCAGGAGGAGCTGGGTCTGGATGTTCTTGTGCATGGTGAGTTTGAGCGTGCAGATATGGTGGAGTATTTTGCCGAGCGCTTAGAAGGGATGCTGGTTACGGATCAGGGTTGGGTTCAATCGTATGGGAGCCGGGCGGTACGTCCTCCGATAATCTGGGGGGATATTGCGTGGTCGTCGCCTATGACGGTTCGGGAGATTGCTTTTGCCCAGTCGTTGACGAAGAAGCCGGTGAAAGGGATGTTGACGGGTCCTGTTACGATTTTGCAGTGGTCGTTTGTTTGGGAGGGCTTATCGCGGGAGATGATTGCCTATCAGCTGGCGGTGGCGTTACGTCGTGAGATTGAAGTGCTGTTACAGGAAGGGATTTCGGTGATTCAGATTGACGAGCCGGCGTTTCGTGAGGCGTTGCCCTTGAAACGTTCGGAGTGGTCGTCTTACAAGGAGTGGGCGGTTCGTGCGTTTCGTTTGACGCATTCGTTTGTGCCTCCGACAGTACAGATTCACACGCATATGTGTTATTCGGAGTTTGGGGATATTGCCGATGGCGTGTATGCGATGGATGCGGATGTCTTGTTGATTGAGGCGTCGCGCAGTCGTGGTGCAATCATAGATGCTTTTCGGGATTATCCTAATGCTTTGGGTCCAGGCGTATATGATATTCATTCGCCGCGGATTCCGACTTATGAGGAGATTGAAGAGGTTCTGTCGCGGGCACTGTCGGTATTTCCTGTGGATCGGTTGTGGGTGAATCCGGATTGTGGCTTGAAGACGCGTCAGTGGGAGGAAGTGATTCCCTCGTTGCGGAATATGGTTCATGTTGCGGGCAAATGGCGGATGCGCTATGCTACCCCTGTATGATGTGATTCCATCTCGGGAGAAGCCCATTGTTACTTACGTTTTGATTGGGTTGAATGTGCTGGTGTTTTTGGTGGAGGTGGTATTGCCGGATCCCGTACTGGAAGCTGTCTTGTTCAGGTTTGGGCTGGTGCCTTTGCGTTTTTGGTCAGGATGGATGGAAGGGTCGTCGGAGCAGATTATAGAGGATTCGGTGATGCCCTTGCTGACGAGCATGGTATTGCATGGTGGATGGCTTCATTTGATTGGCAACATGTGGACGTTGTGGATCTTTGGGGATAATGTGGAGGATCGGATGGGGCATATTCGGTTCCTGTTGTTTTATGTGCTGTGTGGGGTGGTGGCGGGTGTTACGCATGCGTGGATTTATGCGGATTCGCTGGTTCCGACGATTGGGGCGTCGGGTGCGATCAGTGGTGTGATGGGTGCGTATATGGTGTTGTTTCCGTACAGTCGTGTTGTGACGCTGGTGCCAATATTTTTCTTTTTCACGTTGATTGAGGTGCCAGCTTTGATTTATCTGGGCTTATGGTTTGTGGGTCAGTTTATGGCGGGTGCGGCGTCCTTAGCGATGGGTGGGAGTAACATTGCGTTTTGGGCGCATATTGGCGGATTTATTGCGGGGGTTTTGTTGCATCGTCTTTTTGTGCATCGTCCACCGTACATTCCCACTGGAAGCGCGGAGCCATGGGAGGAGGACAGTCAGGACGCAGTGTGGTATTATTGAGGGGTTGTTCTTGGCTTGCTATTGGGTTGGTGGGGTTGATCAGCTTTGCAGGCAAGGTGATTGCCCAGACGGAGGATTCTTCCTCCGATACGGATTCCGATACCTTAGAGACGGAGCGGCTGGTGGTGAAGCAGGCGTTTCGTGCGTGGGTTGCGCCGGCGTTTCGGCTCAGTGCACAGCCTGCGATAGATACTTTGAAGCCGCCCGCAATAACTGCCCACTATCGGACGGACGTTCCCGAGTATGTTCCGCGGTATCGGTATCGGGCGTTTCCGCCGCTGGTTGCGCCAGGAGATACGTTTCCGGAAGGTTGGGGGAAATGGGTCGCTATGCTTTATGGTGGGAGTTTTTCTTCGGTGGGTGGGTTGGTGCAGGGTCGTGTTCCGTTGCCTGAGGGTGTGCCCGTACCTCTGTATGCGCGTGTTGGTTTTGATCGGCTTGCCACGGATTGGTGGGGCAAATTACCGTTGACGCAATGGGATGTGTATTTGGGCAGTGTTTTGCCTGTAGGGGGTATGCGTTTGGATGTGGGTGCGGTTCATCGGGGTTGGGTTTCGGCGTATCCGGTGGATACTGGTTGGCGGGAGGGGTGGTCGCGAGAAGTCGCGCAGATGCAGGTGGGGGATGCGTCTATGTCGGGTGAGGCGCGTCGTCTTTCAGCGATGCACTGGCGGGTGTGGGCACGCACGGATGTTTCTCTGGGTCGGGATACACTCAATTTGGGTGGGGAGGGCTGGTATTTTGTACGTCGTGGTTGGACGGAGCTGTATGGTCGGTTTCGTGCGGAGGGGAGTCGCTGGTGGAAGAATCGTCAGCACAGGCTGGGTGTTGCGACGGCGGTGGAAGCGATGACGCATGGAGGGTTTGTACGTCGGGGTACGTTTTTCTGGCAGATTCATCCGTATTATGAGTTTCGGGGGAAGGGTGGATTTTTGTTGCATATAGGGATTCAGCCGGTAGTGGGCGATACGTTCTATCTGTTGCCAGCATTGTACAGTCACAAGAATCTGGTGGGGAACAGGCTGGTTTACTATACGATGTTTACGGGTTGGGTGGATACGCGTCCGCTGGCGCATGTTTTTGCGGAGAATCCGTGGTTTTCGCCGGATATTGTGATTCGTCCGACGGATGCACTGGTTACGAAGACGGGTTTACGTGTTTTACCGGTTTGGGGGATTCAGGCTGAGGTGAGTTTTGCGTATCGTCGGTTTCGGTGGTTTCCCGTGTGGATGCCCGATATAGATACGGTGTTGCGCTGGCACTTAGTGTACGATAGTCGTGCGGATGTGTTGACGTTTTCGGGTGTGGTGGAAGGGCGGTGGCAGGATTATGTATGGGGTTTGGCACGGTTTGCATTGCATGATTACCGGTTGCGGGATACGGTGGCGTTTCATTATCCTGTGTGGCAGACGGATTTTATTGTGGATGTTCGTCCGATTCGTTTGCTGGTGTTGCGTGTCAGTGGTATGGTCTGGGGTGCTCGCCCTGTGTGGTTGAATCAGAAAGAAAAGGTGGGGATGTCGTTGTCGGGTGAGGTTCAGGTTCGGTTGCACAGGGTGGTGTTTTTGTGGTTGCGTGCGGAGAATCTTTTGAATCAGCGGTATGTGTTGTGGTATCCGTATCGGGCGTGGGGTATGCGCTGGCTTGTGGGGTTGCGTGCGCGCTGGTAATTTGTTTTTTGGGGGAAAAGATTTCTTGCAAAAATGCGGGAGTCATGTCGGAGCTGGAGCGGAAGCCAAGGGTTGCGGGCTTGAAGCCGTGGGTTGGGAAGTTGCCTGCGGGTGAGTACTGGTGGTGTCGTTGTGGGTACAGTTCGGATCAGCCGTTTTGTGATGGTTCGCATGCGGGTAAGGGGTTTGCGCCCATGCGTTTTGAGCTGGCTGTGGAGAAGAAGGTGGCGTTGTGCACGTGTAAGTACACGAAGAATCCGCCGTTTTGTGATGGGAGTCATAAGTCACTTAAGACAGAAGGTGCAGGCGGTTGATGTTGATATTCTTCTGGTTTCAGGCAAGTTGTAAAATTTCCTGTTTGGGGAAGTTGGTCATTTTCTTCGTGCACCCTATCTTACCTATAAAAAAGCCATGCATGGGGGAAGGGCATGGGTTCGTGAGTTGTGCTGGTTGCATTGTGTGGGTTCTGGATTGTCTGTAGCTCTGTTGTATCTGGGTGTGGGAAGTGGTCTTTATGGTCAGGCGGTGGGTGTGGGCACGACCAGTCCGCAGGCACGGTTACATGTTTCCATTCCGTCGGGGTATACGAATCCTGCGTTTTTGGTCGGGTCGTCGGGGAATCCTGTTCCGTATCTGGTGGTGACGTCGGATGGGAAGGTGGGTATTGGCGTGGGTTCGCCGGTTCGGATCCTGCATGTTTCGGATACGGTTCGGTTTTCGTCGCTGGGTGGTTCTGCCAATGGTGCGCTGGTGGTGGCGACGCCTTCTGGCGATTTGATTCCGCTGGCGTTTCCGGGTGATACGGGTTTGGTGCTTTCGGGTGGGGGG
>JALWYU010000014.1 GCA_026992635.1 Bacteroidota bacterium
GACGTGGACGAGACAAAAAATACAACTTCCCGCTCACCACCAAACGATATATCAGCGCAGTCTTGTCCACATACAAATACCCCTCTCTGATCAACTCCGAAAACGTCTGCAACCCTATCGGTAACCGCTTCATCGCCCATTCCCCCTTTTCCCAGATAAACTTCCTATATCGCCAGACCAGTTCCCAAACTCACCCCCCTGAGCCCATCTGCATACACAACCCACCACAGAAAGCAATCCCCACTATACAACCCGGGGGATTCCGCCACCACCACCCAACAACCACTAATACCGAACCTCCCGCTCCTTGATATTCCGCACAAAGAACAAATTCACATGCAACGCTACATGAAAGCTTCGCGTCTTCTTGGGAAAGAGTAAACCCGGCAGATTATCGGTAACCAGAGCAATTTGCAACGGACCCGGAGTAAGCAAAACACTGGCACCCACATTGAATGGATACCGGTTCTTGTAGCCAAAATGAATCCCTGTCGTCACCCAGGGCAGCACCCGCTTGTTTACGCCCGCACCAATCACAGGATGCAAGCCCATGCCGATATATCCCCCTGCCGACAACCACACCTCCGTACCATTCCCCAAATGATACCGACCACCAATACCCACATATGTGGGCAACATCGTCTTAAACGAAACATTGATTTCATCCTGGACGCGAAAAACCTGACGCAACGAATCTTCCAGTGCTGAAAAAGAAACCGTGTCTGTCCCCTGCAACTGCGCAATCAACGTAGAGTCATAAAAGATAATCTCACGAATGTCCAGACCCGTATAGGTTTTGTCTGCCGACAGCCGAACTCGCACAGTATACGCATTGGGTGGCGACCACGAAATGTATCCCAGATCCCGCACAACGGCATATCCTTCCAGCCGGTCATTCACCCGATAACGAAAACCTACATCTATACCCAACCCCATGTTCTTGAAGTACGCAATCGCCCGCATGGGATCCTGCAACACTCCTTTAACCTTGCTGGTATCCCAGAAGTCAATCGTGGACGCCGCCAATAACTCACCCTCCGCACGAAAGACAATCGTATCCAGATCACTGGCAGTGTACAGCGAACCCCGCAGTTGCTTCGTCCAGAACGTCAAAAAACCACTGTAAATATGAAGGCGCCCACCTACCGACCACCGCTCAGAATGATACGCATACCCAAGCGCAAAGTCCGAATAAAACAAAAGACGGGGTTCAAAGCGAATTTCCTTCGTCTGACCCGCATACCGATAATTGCCATACCAGAGCAACTCCATCATATCGCGCGAATAGGCAATCTGTATCCAGTACTGAAGCCGATGCTCAACCGAAAATACATGGTTACGTAAACTGGGCGGACGCCACACAACCAAAAACGATAAGGGCACATTCCCATACAGCCAGTTCACCGCACGCATCTGCTCAATCGCATTCTCCACATCCAGATAGAAAGAATCACCTTGCGGACGAATCAAATCCCGATAAGCAAAGCCCGTATGACCAAAATTCACTCCCGGAAAACTCACAATGGAAAACCCAAAGCCATGCGGAAGATCCACCGCCGGATTCTCACTGTACTGCTGAAGTGCCCGGAATTTCCCGGTCCGCCAGATCTGACCCTGACCATACACCAGCAACCCACTACACAAAACCCCGACAACCACCACAACCAAAACCTCCGACAGCCAGCGCAATCCACTCCTCACCTCCATTGCACAATTCTTTGAACAGGCGAACCGATCTGCTACTGGTACTGGCTCAGTGCGCACCTCTCGCATGGCTTAAACCTTTTTCATTGTTAGCCCGAAACCTCTACACGAACACGCACAGCCACAACCAGATACAAATGCTGATCTGCCGTCACACGAATAGGCGAACCCTGATCCGCACCCCGCGAATGAAAGAATGCACGAAAGACCGCCCAACGCGCCCGCTGAAGCACAGGCAAGCGCTCCGGATCCAGATACAACTCACGACGTGCCATTCCCGGCGAACCATCTGTACTCGCCGGAGGTACCCACCCAATCGCACGAATCAACGTATCCAGCGGATTCATCGCAGAATCATACAAAATCATCTGAAAGCCCATCCGAACAGGAAAATAATTCGTCGCCGTAATAATCAGCGTCATGTCATGATAGGGCTTCACATCCACCGGGTCAAACTGTACCGTATCAATCAGGAAAAGACTATCCGCATACCCATAGAAAGGCAACTCCAGCTCCGCATGCACCTGTAATGCACCGGGCGAACTGGACTGGCTCTCCGCCTGAATAAACAACCGAACCGGCGCATTCTGCAGAAACGCCGGCAAATTGCTGTTATTCTGATCGTACACCTCTACGTGCGTGCCATTGGGCGGAACCACCTGCCACTGACCAATATTCCCTCCATTCAACGCCACCGCATTCCCCTGCTTACTAATCCCCATCACATTATTCACCAGAATGTACACCGAGTCATTGGTCGTATTGGTATAGCGCACCGTCAAACGTGCCGCCTGAAAATATACCGAACCCGATTCATAATTGTTGAAAAAGCGAACGAACAACGTATCCGAAAAAGGCTTTACACTCCCCCCACCCGGTAACAGCACCGTAACGTCCGAAGTGTACACCAGCACAATCGTATTGGTGCTGTCGTAATAGTAATCGGCATTGCCCACAACCCGAATGGCATCATCAGGATAAAGATCCGTCCACGCTAAGGGCGCTCCAATCTCTGGCGTCCACTTCACTTTCTTGAGTCGCTCCAGCTCTTTGCGACAACCAGCTACAACCAGCACACCCACAACCACCAACCAGACAACCAGCCTGGTAGCACGACCAATCACACACCGTATCCACACACCGCCCATTGCCTTTCCCTCTTTTTCTGTTTGCCCGCTTACGCCCAGCGTCCCCTCCGCTCGCTGAAACCCTTGCCTCTCCACCACCGCAACAATTTCCCAATTACCGAACCGCTTCCTGTAACTTAAGATGCATTTCACGAACAAAAGGTTGCATCTCCTCCTCCGAAAATCGCAAACATGCCAGATCCTGATATGGACAAACCCGCGCACCATGCGTATGACAGGGCTGACAGGGCAAATTCCGAAACACCGACCAAACTCGCACTTTTCTATCCAGCCAATCCAGAAACGGCGGCATACCCAGTTGCGGAACGGTACACCCCCAGAAAATAGTGAGTGACCTGCCCAAAGCACACGCCATATGCATCACGCTCGTATCCACAGTATACACATGATTCGCCCTTGCAATCAGTGCACCCAATTCAAGAAGTGAAGTCGCACCCACCAGGTTGACCAGCCGATGCCGGCAACCCCAGCGATCGCTACTCACCTCCTCACAAATCCGCTGGGCAAACCTTTCTTCTTTGCGCCCACCTGTTAACACCACATCCGTCCTCTGAAGCAACTGCCTGATCAAACCCACCACCGTGGAAAAAGGCAACGACTTGCAGGGATGCGTACCCCAGGGTGCCACCACCACATACCGCCGCGGCACACGCGCACAAATCCGAAATGCCTCCGCAGGAATAAACAAATCCAGACCACCCCCATCCCACTCTACACCCAGCAAACGAACCGCTTCAAAGTGCCGCGAAACAATATGTGGGATTGGCGGAAACCGCCTGTGCAACAACGCATAGACCCGGCGACGAACACTCCGCTTGTCCGTGCGAAGAATACGATAGCGCACACACCCTGATAACCGCAACGCCAAAGTAATCAACCGTGTACGCAACACATTGTGCAAATCCAGCACATAATCCCACGAAGTCCGCTTCAGCAAACGAAGCAAGGGATAGAGCCGACCTTCAAAACCAATCACCTCCTTCACATAAGGATTGTACTGAAACAACTCGGCAAATTGCCGCTTAACAACAAGATAGATCTCTGCACCCCTCTGCATATACAGCGCACGAAGCACAGGCGTAATGCAAACCAGATCTCCAATACTGCTCAACCGCAACACCAGAACACGCATAACCAAAGCCTATTCCAACCACAAACCACTACGTCTGAAAAAAGCAATCCATCACCGAAACCATACCCACCGGCTGAGGCGCAATCAACCCCTCCGCATACGACACGCCAATCAACGAACCCCACTGCCGAAACCGTGCAGGGAACTTCTCCGTGAGAAAATCCGACGCAGACAATATCGTGGGCGCACCCGGAAACGACGGATCAAACTGCGAGCGATAACACCGTAAAGCCGACATCTTCACATCCCACACCTCAGAAACATCCACCAGAACCGTTGGCGTCGCCGGATAAAACTGAATATAATGGAAAAACGCACGCGGCTTGTGCGGAGGAAACTCTTCATCCCCATCCCCAACACGAATGTTCTTCAAGCCCGAAAGAAAAATGGCTGTGCGCACCAAGCGGGCACACGCCCCATGATCCGGATGACGCTCTTCCACAGGCGGAAGCAACATGACCCGGGGGCGCAACCAGCGAATCACACCCACAATCGCACGGAACGCCCACTCCGAATGAACCGTCGCCAAAAACCCATCGGGCAAACCCAGATTCACACGAAGCACAACGCCCAGCACCCGGGCACTGCCAATGGCTTCCTCCCTGCGTTGTTCAGCACTGCCCCGCGTGCCACGCTCCCCCGCCGTCAAGTCCAGAATCGCAACTCGCCGACCACGACGCACCTCTAAAGCAAGAATTCCACCTACCGCCATCTCCACATCATCCGGATGCGCACCCACCGCGAGCAAATCCACTGGCGGACGAAAACCCGACACCCGCCACCACACCTCCATCTTTCCACCCGGCTCTCCAACCATGAATGGCAATTTTCACTACCCCACAAAATGCAAGTTCACTCGTGAACAAAAATTACGTCCGCAATTGCCAGACCCACCTCCTGCTGCAACACCGCCAGAAGCTCCGAACGATGAACCTCCAGAAAAAAACGCAAAGGACCTCGCGGCAAGTTCAACAGGACATGAACACCCTGTGGCGTCTCCCGCCAAACCACCGGCAACGTACGAGCATTAATTGCCTTCGCCACATCCCCGCCAGACTCACCCGACCGAACAACTGTAAAACGCGCCTCCACAAACCGCCGAATCGCCTTCCGAATCCGATAAGCAACATACTGGCGATACAAACGCGGATAACGACGCAACATCCGAGGAAACAATTCATGGGCGTTCCGAGCCTTCGGACGATTCTCCTTCCCAAACCGGTACATGGAACACTCTCAATTTCCCAGACACGACTTCGCGTCTCCATTCCGTTTCCGTTCAAAATGTAGGCGGAAATCACAAATTGGAGCGAAACAAACAGAATCCACAACCACTCATGCCCCGCTATCCTGGACAGACACTCAAAACCTGGATGATCAGCCTCCTACTTCTGACCGGCTCCCCCACCGGATACACCCAAACCCCACAGGAACACCGCGCTTTTGCTGAACGCTTAGAAGCTCTCCTTACTCGCAACGACTGGGAAACCGCACTCTCTCTATTGCAAGCCTTTCCCCAGCGACTCAACCCTACCGAACGCCAGTGGTTCCAAGCCTGGGCTTACCTCTTGGGCAACGTCAACGACGCACTCCAGCCCCTGTGCCGACAACTCCGAAAACAAGCCCTGAATCCCGCTTACCTCGTGTGCATCGTATGGTGGGAACGCCAAAACGAACCCAAACAGGCAATGCGCGCCTGGAAACTCCTCCTCAACCAGATCACCGCACACAGCGAACAACTGGTTTTAGACCGGGCACGTCGTCTGGAACTCCTCCAGCAATACGCCCGCGCACAGGAACTCCTGGAAACCCATGCACGCAAGCGAGGCAACCCCTATCTCTATACACTGGAACGCGTCCGACTGTACGAAAAAGCCGGACAACACCTCCCAGCCTTACGCCTCCTGCTGAAAGCTAGCCTGGCAAAACCCTCCTACCGACCTGCCGCAGAGCAAATGATCCGTGCTTTCATTGAGCGAAGCGACTCGGCAACCTTCCGCCAAATCCAGATCCTGCTGGAGAACCTCGCTGCGGAAGAACGCGAACCCTGGCTCGTCGCTCTCCTACTGAACCTGGCTGAGCGCGAACGATCTATTCCACAGGCACTCCGCTACCTGAGCATGCTGGAACGCGTTCAGCCCACCGGTGGCTACCACTACATCAAATGGGCAGAACGCTGGCTGGAACAGGGCTGGCTACCCGGTGCAGAACACGCCCTCCGTACAATTGTCCAGAATCCACGCTATGCTACACCCAGCACCGTACGCCGTGCCCGCTACTTGCTATTGAAGGTGGAGCTGACCCGACTGCGCCATGCCCCTCAACCGGAACGTGCCGAATCCTTAGCTCAAGCCTTCGCCCAAATGGGCGATTACTTAGCCTATGCCGAGGTCCTGGGCTTGCTGGGTGGACAGCCCCAGCGCGCACTGCACGCCCTGGCTTCCTACCAGCCCGACGCCCACCACCAAATTGACTACCTCCTCCTCAAAGGCAAATTGTACCTGCACACAGATTCACCCTGGCTGGCAATTCCTGTCCTGCTGGACGCCTTAGAACTGGCACGCAATCAATCCCAGCAGAAGTACATAGAGGTGATCTGGTGGCTGGCATTCGCCGGACTCGCACTCGGCGACGTAGAATGGTTCCAGATGCAAATGGAACGGATCACCGCCTACCCGGAAGCCCTGCAAGCCAACGACGCACTCCTGTGGCTAAACTGGCTGGACGAAACCGGCACAACCACCGCACAATGGCTCGGACAAGCACTCCTTTGCGCCTGGCAACAGGATACCCTCTGCGTCCAGGCAATGTTAGACAGCGCCCAGATCAACGGCGGATGGAACATCCAGGCATACCGCTGGTGGCTAATCGGTGAAGTCGCCTGGCAAAAAGGCGAAACCAAGCGCACGACACACGCCTGGACACACTTCCTGGAAACTTACCCCGAAAGTGCACTGGCGCCCTGGCTTGCCTGGCGCCTCTTCCAAATTGCCTACTTTCAGGACGATGAAGAACAAGCCCGAAAATACTGCGAACACTTGCGTGCACGACAAGACGCCCAGGCATACCATGCACTGTGCCGCGGATGGCTCACTGTCTGGCATCCCATCCAGTAAAGAAAAAGCCCATAGTCCATACCCTGACATTTTGTCCGCATGCCCGTGAACTTTTTACAGGGTTCCATTGTTGACCCTATCAGGAAGCAAATTCCAAAACGCATCCTTCTGCCCAAAATTCCCTGCGTCTCATGAGTATTCCCGTACCGATTACCGTCTCAGACAATCGCGACTCCCCCCGGAACCCGCGCGGCGCCGTCTACATAGAGACATATGGCTGCCAGATGAACTTCAACGACAGCGAAATCGTCGCGGCAATCCTGAAAAAACATGGATGGCAAATTACGGAGAATCCCGACCGGGCTGACGTCATCTTGCTGAACACATGCGCAATTCGCGAAAAAGCCGAAGAACGCGTCAAACAGCGAATCCGCGAATTGCAAGCACGGTTTCGGCGTGCCCACCGCCAAACCCTCATTGGCGTCCTCGGATGCATGGCAGAACGTATGCGCAAAGAACTGATAGAACAGGGTTATGCAGAGATTGTTTGCGGGCCAGACGCCTACCGATCCCTGCCCGTACTGATTGACCGGGCGGCAACCGGCCAGGAAGCCGTTAACGTCCTCCTATCACGCGAAGAAACCTACGAAGACATAGAGCCTGTTCGCCTGCACTCCAACGGCGTCTCGGCGTTCGTCTCCATTATCCGGGGGTGCAATAAGATGTGTACCTTCTGTGTTGTGCCCTTCACACGGGGGCGCGAACGCAGTCGTCCCCCTGAAAGCATCCTGCGCGAAGTCCGCCAACTGGTTGCACAGGGCTACCGGGAAGTGGTCCTCCTGGGACAAAACGTGGACTCCTACCGATGGGTTGACAATCGCACAGGACAGGTCGTCCGTTTCGCTGACCTGCTGGGTATGGTGGCAAGGCTCTCACCCTGGCTCCGTGTCCGCTTTTCAACTTCCCACCCCCGAGACATGACCGAAGACGTCCTGGCAGTCATGGCTCGATACCCCAACATCTGCAAACACATTCATTTGCCCGTCCAATCAGGAAGCACACGCGTGCTCCAGCGCATGCGCCGGGGCTATACCCGCGAATGGTACCTCGCATTGATTGAACGGATTCGCCAGTGGCTGCCCGACGTCGCCATTACCACGGACATCATCGCAGGCTTCTGCGGCGAAACCGAAGAAGACCACGAGGAAACACTCACACTTATGGAAGCCGTTCGCTTTGACCAGAGCTTTATGTTCCGGTATTCGGAGCGTCCCCGAACTTATGCCCAGCGCTATTACCGGGATGACGTCCCCTTAGAAGTCAAAATCCGCCGACTCAACGAAATCATCGCCCTGCAACGGGAACACAGCCTGTGGCGCAACCAGCAGGAAATCGGTAAGATCCGACGTGTACTCATAGAGGGTACGGCAACGCGTTCCGCTAACCAGTGGGCAGGCAGAACCTCGCAAAACAAGATGGTGGTGTTCGCCCGCGATACACGCCTGCACCCGGGCGACTACGTGGATGTGGAAATCGTAGATTGCACCTCCGCAACACTTATAGGCGGGCGCTGGCGCAAAGTCCAGGATATCCAGGAACCCGTCCACCTCTAAACCTCCGCACCAACATCCATACCAATGAAACGCACACGAACCCACCTCAGAGAAGTGCCCGACGACGTCCTCACAGAAGTCAAACGGCGCTTCGGTATTGTTGGGCATTCGCCACCCCTGAACGAAGCATTGCGCAAAGCCATTATTGTAGCACCCACCGACCTGACCGTCCTCCTGCAGGGCGAAAGCGGTGTGGGAAAAGAAGTCTTCGCCAAAGTCATTCATGCATTGAGCCTGCGCCGACACAAACCCTTTATCGCCGTCAACTGCGCCGCCATCCCGGAAGGAACAATGGATTCAGAACTCTTCGGGCACGAAAAAGGTGCATTTACCGGAGCCTATGAAACCCGCATCGGATACTTTGAAGCAGCAAACGGTGGCACCATCTTCTTGGACGAGGTCTCAGAAATGCCCTGGGAAACCCAGGCTAAGCTCCTCCGCGTCCTGGAGACGGGCGAATTCATGCGTGTAGGCTCCTCGCAAGTGCGCAAAACCGATGTGCGCGTCATTGCCGCAACCAACCGGGACCTGCAGGAACTGGTCCGCCTCGGGAAATTCCGCCAGGACCTGTACTACCGGATCAGCACCGTACCGATCCGGATCCCTCCACTGCGCGAGCGAGGCACCGACATCCTTTTGCTCTTCCAGAAATTCGCCATAGACTATGCCGAATACTATGGCTGCGAACCCATAGAGTTAACACCCGAGGCACAAGCCCTGCTCCTGAAATATCCCTGGCCCGGCAACGTACGCCAGCTCAAACACACCGTAGAACAACTGACAATCCTTTCGCCAGAACGCCAGATCACTCCAGAAACCCTCCGCAAAGTTTTGCCCGACCTGGATTTCCGACCGGTCCCCGCACAGGTGATGGGGAACGTGGGCTCGTCCATCCCGACACCCGCCAGCCCCAGTACACACACTGCCACCCACCAGGCTTCTTCATCGCCATTCTCTTCCCTGCCGCCAGAAATGTTCTGGCTTATGCTCCAGGAAATCCGAAACGAACTCCGAACACTGCGCCTGCTAATTGAACAGCAACGCAGTATGAGTTCCCCTCCACCTTCCACTTCACCTTCTCCAGGTACGGCACCCGAGTCCATATCAACCGACTCAGCACCAGCGGACATGAGAGCCACCACCCCACCCTATTCAGACCAGTACACCACCACTTCACCCATCTCCTCTACACTTATACCTCCCACAACCGTTTCGCACAGCCAGAACACCCAGCCTGAACACCACCAGAGAAAACACCCCGCTGAAACATCTTCCTCTTCTCCACTGGAAGACGAAGACTACCTGCCCACATTCCGCGAAATGGAACATTACCTGATCCGCAAAGCCTTAAAGAAATATGGTGGGCGCCGCAAAGACGCCGCCCGTGCACTGGGCATCAGCGAACGAACCCTCTACCGAAAAATGAAAGCCTACAACATTGAAGGATAAATAAAGCATTCAGGATGGACGTGCAGGGCTCCAGCTCGCAACAACATCAATACCTCAGTTTAGTCGCCGTCGCCACCATCCTATCCTCTGCCCTGGGCTGCGGCATCTACTCATTTCATGGCGTGATGTTTCCCCCGGGTATCAAAACCGTTCAGGTTGTGCCCGTAGAAGTCACCGTGGGCAATGCCCCGGCATTTATAGGTCCCACCCTCACGGAGATGATCCAGGACCAGTTCCTGAGCTATTCCTCGCTCACGCTGGTGGACAACAATGCCGACCTGACCGTCTTGGCTAAGCTCACCGACTACGATGCCCAGCCAGTTGCCGCCAGCCAGCAACTCGCCTACGTCACACGCCTCACACTCCGCGTAGAAGTCCAGTATCTCTATCGGCAGCCGGACAGCGTGTGGCAACGCCAGCGAACACTCTCTGCCTACGTAGACCTTCAGGGCGACGTACTCCTGAACGACATTCAACCCAACGACCCTTCCGTCCAGGAACTGCTGGAACAAATTGCCAATGACATCTTCCATGGCGCAGGCGAAGACTGGTAACAACAAAGCGGAACATCAGGAAGCGTGGACAACCTGGTTACAACAGCCCGGACAACTCTCAGAAGAAAAACTGGCAGCGCTGCGCCAGCGCTTCCCTTTAGATTCACGCAGCTATCTGGTCGCATTGCTCCGTGCAGTGCTCCAGGGAAATGTAGAAAACCTTCCACCCTGCTTCCTGTTTCGCATAGGACCTGCCTGGCGCCACTACCTCTTCCTGTGGAAAGAATGGCGCGCCCTCCAGACCACAATCACTGCCACAATACCTGCCGAACAACATCACCGCGACCAGGACAAAATCACCACAACCAAATCCCTTCAACCTTCCCAAACGGAATCTACTCCCGATACTAACGCGACAGCAGAGGCAGAGACAGAAGAAGTGAGCGACCAGAAAGGCTTCTCAAAAGACGAACCCCGCACATTCGTGGAATGGCTCGTCGCTTTGCAACAACGACATGCTCAAAAAGGAAAATCATCGCCACTGCTGGCATCCCACGCTGAGCTGGCACGCGTCAAAGAACTGCTTCGTCAACTTTCGCCGAAAAGAGGTGAAGAGAAAGAGGAGCCCAGGCGTTCTGGCTGACCACTCCGACGCAACTCGGTCCACAGACTAGATGCCCGCACCACCGTCCTGAGTACATCCCTGTTGTTCCCGGGGAAATACTTCAGGGGAACGCCTGTAACCGGATCCTTCAAATCCGGAGCAACCTGCAACAGCGGAACCAGTACAAACGGACGCCAGTACAACCCCGGATGCGGAACCCGTAATGCCGACAACAGAATCACCTCCTCACCATACAGCAAAATGTCCAGGTCAATGGGTCGGGCACTCCACCGCGGACGCGCCACCGGACGACCCATCTCTTTCTCAATGTCCTGAAGCATCGCAAGGAGTGCCATTGGCGTCAACAGCGTCTCAACTTCTGCAACCAGATTGAAATACGGGGGCTGACGCGACCCATCCCATGGCGACGAAACCACTACATCTGAAAGCCCACGTATCTCCCCCACATGCCACCGTATGTAGTTCAAAGCCTGACATAAACGCTGGTAGGGCTGGTTCAAATTGCTACCCAGAGCAATGTACGCAATTGCCCGTGAACCTCTGCGCACCATGAGTGCACATTTTTTGATTGAATGCCAGCATACTGGCACTCCCGCCCTTTTCCAAATAAGTTAGGGTGCGTAGACCAAAAAGCAAAGTGTCTGGAAATTGAATTTTACAACAGGGGTTGCCCACATTGCCGTTCACGCAAGACTTCCAGTGCCTTTTGAATTGCAGGATCCCGTTGCGCCAAAACCGCATAAAACCCATCCAGACCCCAAATATGCCGGGCAATATGCATTTTCAGCAGAAAGCGAATCTGATCCTGTTCTTCCGGAGTCAGGGAATCGGACACAACACCCTGCACGCCTTTGCGCCGAACAAGCCACTCCCAAAATCGCCGATAAAGTGTTTCGGGCACCTCATACATCCGGGCAAACACCATAAAATCCGGAAAGCGCTCACGAACCCGATCAAAAAACGAACCCGGTAAATCGTACACAAATTGCAGGAAAAGCCGGTTCAACTGCCCAAAGCGCAACGTTACATTGAATTGTGCAAGGAGCGTGTCAATGGAAATGTCGGGCGCTACACCCCAGGTAGACATATCCAGCGAATCAGCAACACCCCCACCAAGCGTGTCGCCACCACTACCACTACTCACACCCCGCCTGTGAAAAGCCGCAGACATGTTCCAGGGCCGCTGAATGCTTCGCCCATCCGGTGTGTAATAATAAGCAACCGTCAACCGCAAAGCCCCCCCATTAGAAAGCGGGACAACCCGCTGAACCATCCCCTTACCATGCGTACGCTCGCCAATGACTATCGCCCGACCCCAGTACTGAAGTGCAGCCGTCAGGATCTCAGACGCCGACGCCGTATACCGGTTCACCAGAACAACCAGAGGACCTTCTTCAAAGGTGCCTGGCTGACCCGTCCAGAATTCCTCGCGGGGATACGCCCGCCCCTCCGTATAAGTAACCAGCTTCCTGCCAGACAGAAACTCATCCGCAACCGCTACAGCACTCTGCAAAATCCCCCCGGCATTGTCACGCAAATCCAGAATGAGACAGGTCATACCACTTTCCAAAAGCTCGTGAAGGGCTTCACGAACCTCTTCAGGCGTCTCCTCACTGAACAAAGCAATGCGCAGATAGCCAACCTGATCCGTAAGCATCAACGCAGCATCTATGCTGCGAACCTGAATCACATCCCGTTCTATCCGGAAGGTGAGTGTGCCCGTCCCCGGACGAAAAACCCTCAGACGCACAAACGTCCCTCTCGGACCACGAATCAACTGAACAATTCGCGTCAACGACGGACGTCCCCTACCTGCAATGGGTACAGAATCCACCTGAAGGATCCGGTCGCCCGGCAATAAACCCGCCTCTTCCGCTGGTCCCCCGGGCAAAACCGTCAACACCACCACAGTATCCTCCATCAGTGTGAACTCAATGCCAATCCCTTCCAGCTCCCCTTCCAGGTGAATGCGCTCCTCCGCTTGCAAAACAGGGGGCAGATAAATGCTATAGGGATCCAAACGATTGAGTAAGGCGGCGACCACCTCCTCCAGCAACCACCGTGGATTCACCGAATCCACATAGTAAAGACGGATGTACTGCAGAACAGAATCCACAAGATTGGACGCACCCACCGGTAACACCGCACGCTGATGAAAGCGCAGGCGTTCAATCCATATGCCAGTTGTCAAGCCAATCGTAAAGACCAGCGTGATAAAAAACAGAAAAACAAGAGTCGTCGTTACGCGCCGCCCCCACTTCATAAATAGCGGTCAATTTCAGAAAGAGAAAAGGTTTCCGAAACCTGTGGATAGCGCTTGCCAGGAACAACTATTGCACACTCCACATGTGGATCATGCTCAAAAAAGAGAATGTGCTGGTGGGCAATGGCTTCCTGCAAAATCTCGGCTTTTTCCTTAAGCGTCTGCAGCGGACGAACATCGTACGCCATAATATAAGGCATGGGCACATGATAAGAAGAGGGAATCAGGTCCGCCAGATAAAGCAATTCACGCCTCCCACCCAGTGCAATCCGGACGATCAGCATCGCCTCCGTATGCCCATAACAGAACTGGACAGTTACGCCAGGCGCAATTTCCTGACCATCATGCGCCCAGGAAATCAATCCCCAATCCAAAAGCGGCGCAAAGTTCTCACGCAGAAACGAAGCACGCTCCCGGGGGTTCGGGTCAATCGCCCACATCCAGTGCGGTAAACTCACCCAGTAGCGCGCATTGGGAAACGTAGGCGCCAGCTCACCCTCTTCATTGCGCACAATCGCCCCGCCACAGTGATCAAAATGCAAATGCGTGAGAATCACATCCGTAATGGCGGTGAGCGGAATGCCCGCCCTGGGCAATGCCACATGAATGGGATCGCCCTCCGGTACGTAATGCCGGAAGAATTCCGGCGACTGCTTGGTACCCAATCCCGTATCAATGAGGATGCGCCGACCCTCTACCTCTATGTACAGGCAGCGCAGCGCCCAGGTACACCGATTTTTTTCGTCAGGTGGGTTCCTGGTTTCCCACAATGGACGGGGGACAACACCAAACATTGCCCCGCCATCTAAGCGGAAATACCCTGCCAGAATGCTTTTCATCTGGAGCCCGTCCATGGTTCCCTCCTGTTTTTGTTTGACTGTGTTGCAGGGTGGGTTATGGCTGACGATCTCCCTTAAAAAACCGTGGTTGTCGGAGCAGGGCATACAAACTGGCAAGTGCCGCTTCCCAGCCTTTGTTCTGTTCCGGATGAATTGCTGGGTCCTGTGCCCGGACCGCCGCCTGCTCCCAGGTCTCTGCTGCAATGATCCCGGCACTCACCGGTGTATGATACCGAATGCTCAGGTCAATCAATGCAGGAAATACGCTCTGGAGAATCAACCGGTCATGAATGGTTTCACCACGGAGCACAACTCCAACACAGACGACACACCGGTGAGGCGTGGGCAATGCCTGAATCATTTTCAAGGCACCATAGGGCAATTCATACGTGCCCGGCACATCCAGACGGGCAATATGATGGGAAGGAATGCCTGCCTCCCGCTCAAAAAAGAGGCGCGCACCTTTTTCCAGCTGGTCTACAAGCGGTTGATGCCATAATGTCCGGACAATCCCCACATGCAACCTGCGCGCCAGAAACTGGACTTGCTCACGGAGCCACGCACGTTGCGCTTCATCCAGCGTGAATGGATGCTTGCTACAGGGATCGGGGTCCGACACGGAAAAGGAAGAAGAATGCTGAACGTGTTTGGCCGTCATTGCTCACACACCTCACGGAATAGAAACCACGGACTCACCGAGCTTTGCCTGGATACGCGCCAGATACTTAGGCGCCTGTTGCCCGTGAACCGATTGGGGATACTCCCGAAGGAGGCGCTCCCACAACACCCGCGCCCCCTCCAGATCACCCTGATACTCAAGGAACAAAGCGGTTTTCCACAGGGCAAACGGCGTCACCAGCTCATTGTCAAACGACACCGCCTCCTCATAATAGCTGCGCGCCTGTTCGTAATCGCCCGCCTCCGCATACGCATCACCCAGCAACAAATATCGGAGTTGTTCCAGATATTTGCCTTCGCGACTGAGATCTGCATCCTCTAAGTAAGGAATGGCTTCCTCCGCTCTGCCCAGCTCTAAAAGAATCCGACCCGTATAGTACTGGGCAACTTCGCCAGGACCCGTCCCATCGTACTCCTCCGCAATGTACCGGAAGCCCGGATTGGTCCCATCGCCCTCTAACGCCAGCTCTAAGGAATCCATCAACAAATACCGTTCCGGATACATGAACAGCTCTGCGGCTTCTTCGGCACGAGGACGAAGGTACAGCTGCCGATAACCCACATACGCCAGAACCAGCACCACAACAAGCCCCACCCCATAAAGCACTTTCTTTTTCTCGCGCTCCACCCAGCTTTCAATCTGGAGCCAGATGTCCTTCTTCGGGCTTGACGGAGCAGACGAAGAAGACGTTGCCCGAGGTGCTTCTGTCCTGGTGGAAGGGGAGTGTTTTCGCCGCGCCATGCTTACCTTATTCTTTGAACAGAACAGAAAAGGTTGATGAGAGCAGGATGACCCTGTCAACCCGCACAACGCAAAAAGTTCACCTATAAGGTAGGTTATCCAAACAAAACACAAACCGTGCCCAGCGCTTCCCTTGAAATGGCAGAACCATGACAGCCCAAAAAGCAACACGCATAGAACGGGACACCTTAGGCGAAGTACACGTGCCCGCTGACCGCTACTGGGGTGCAGTCACGCAACGCGCACTGAACAACTTCCCCATTTTGCCAGACCAGTTCCGGATGCCTATAGAAATCATCCAGGCATACGCGCTGATTAAAAAAGCGTGCGCCTGGGCAAATCACGAACTGGGCGTCTTAGACAAAGAGAAAGCCCACTGGATCATGCAGGTGTGCGACGAAATTCTCCAGGGCAAACTGGACGACCACTTCCCCTTACCCATCTGGCAAACCGGATCCGGTACGCATACCAACATGAACGTCAATGAAGTGATTGCCAACCGCGCACACGTCCTCCGTGGCGGTAAGCTCACTGACCATCCCAAATTTTTGCATCCCAACGATGACGTGAACCGCTCACAATCCTCCAACGATACATTCCCCACCGCAATCCACATTGCCGCCTACCCGCGCATCCAGGATGTCCTCTCTTCTGTAGATCGCCTGCGCAAAGCCCTGAACCAGAAAGCCCGCGAATTCGCCCACTTCGTCAAAGTAGGGCGTACCCACCTGATGGATGCCGTGCCCGTTACGCTGGGACAGGAATTTCAGGGGTACGACGCCCAGCTGAGCTATGCCCAGAACCACCTGGAATCGGCACGCACCCTCCTGCAAGAACTGCCCTTAGGGGGAACTGCCGTAGGTACCGGATTGAATACCCCGCCGGGCTTCGCACAAAAAGCCATCAGTAAGATTGCCGAATGGACAGGCATACCTTTCCGACCTGCCCGCAACCGGTTCGCCGGATTAGCCGGACATGAACCCATCGTCGCAGCCATGGGCGGATTGCGCCTCCTGGCAGTTGCCCTGTTCAAAATCGCCAACGACCTGCGCCTGCTCAACTCTGGACCACGCACCGCAATCGGTGAGATTCGCCTGCCCGCCAACGAGCCAGGCTCATCCATCATGCCCGGCAAAGTCAATCCCACCCAGCCCGAAATGATGACCATGCTGGCGATTCAAATCATCGCCTACGATCAGGCAGTGGCATTTGCCGCTTCCCAGGGGCATCTGGAACTCAATGTCTTCAAACCCCTAATTGCCTACAACGTGATCACTGCCGCCAAATTGCTCAGCAAGGCAATGGATGTGTTCCGCGAAAAATGCATAGAAGGCATTGAACCTGTCCCCGAACGAATGCGCCACCACTTAGAGCAATCCCTGATGCTGGTCACAGCCCTGACACCCCATATTGGCTACGACAAAGCCGCCGAAATCGCCAAAAAAGCCTTTGCCGAAAACAAAACCCTGAAGCAAAGCGCTGTAGAACTGGGCTACCTGACCGAAGAGGAGTTTGACCGCATAGTCCGTCCTGAGCAAATGGCATTTCCCCATGGAAACGAATCCCCAGAATAACACTATTCTGTAGCAAGCCCGGTAAATTGCAGGGGGAAAAGCCCGCGTATTCCAGAGCGCACCATCTTTCCTGAGCAGAAAACAGGTTCAGCGTGCCATGCCCCGCTACCGCTTTCGCTGCCGCGGACTCTATGCCATCATTGACGTGCGGTATGTACCCGACCAGGATCTGGACAACATGCTCACACGCCTGATCCGCATCGGCGTCTGTGCCATTCAGATGCGGGATAAAGGACTGGGTTGGCACGACCGGCTCACGCGCATCCGTCGGGCAGTCCACATTGCCCAACCCCATGGCATTCCCATCATCGTCAACGATGACCCTTTCTTGATGAAAGTCGGGGGTGCTCAGGGTGTTCATCTGGGTGGTGAGGAAGACCACTGGTTGCGTCCTGTCCGTGCCCTGTTCCCCCACCACATCCTGGGGCTTTCCTGTTACAACAGTGTTGAGCGGGCACTGGCAGGAGCTTTAGCCGGCGTGGACTACATAGCACTGGGCAGTGTCTTTCCCTCTGAATCGGAACCCCACCGTCCGCGCGTTTCTCGGGAGGTGCTCCGTCGTGCCCAACAATGTCTGTGCATTCCGGTTGTTGCCATTGGAGGAATTACGCCTGAAAACGCCCGCTCCCTGCAGGGATACGCCAATGCCGTAGCCATGATGCGTGCCCTGACCACCTTCCCCGAAGAAGAACTGACAAAAGTCAATTCGCTGTTTGCATAGCCGACCGTCTATTGATAAAGGGATTGTGCAACGGGGCAGTGCAGGGATAGGGCAAGCCCTGTATCAACCCCTCCTCGCACACCCGGGAAATCCAGCGAGATATGGCAATTCATGCAGTGGCCACCCGAAAACCACTTCCGCCACACATTCTCCTCCTGGTGCTCGCCTTCCTCTTCTCCACATTCAGCACAACCATGCTAAGTTGCCGAAAGCAAGAAGAGATCCTTACAGAGGGAGACCATCGCCTGCCCATATGGCTTTCGCTTTCCTACCATGTAGATGGCGATTCCCTGCTCTTTGAATCAATCCGCTACCGAAACGAGGCAGGCAACCGCTACAGCGTTACGCGACTTCAGTACTATCTCTCGCAATTCCGTTTTCGCATCGCCGGAAACCCCGACAAATGGTACGTGATTGACACAGTGTTTTACTGTGATGGGCGACGCTGGCTACGGCAAACTTTCCTCTTGGGAAAAATCCCACGCTTTCGCTACGACCAGGTATGCTTCTTTGTTGGCTTACCTCCCGAATGGAATCAACATGGTCGGCTACCCCCAACCATAGAAAACCTCCAGATGATGTGGCCCACACCTATGGGCGGCGGCTATCACTTCCTGAAACTGGAAGGACATTTCCTCGCACGCGACACCTCCACTACACCCCAGGGATACGCACTCCATCTGGGAACAAACGTTGCATTGGTTCCCATTTGTGTATCGGTTCATCTGGTGCCCAATGCTTTCTCCCGAGCCTATGGTCTTCATCTGTCTATGAACATCGCCGAATGGTTTCGCAACCCCCACCTATACGACCTGGCTGAAAAAGGATACATTATGGGCGACACACTGCGCATGCAAATCATCGCAGAAAATGGCAGGGATGTGTTTACGGCAGAAGCAATGCCCAGCTTGCCAAACTGGTAAGGAACTCCACGCCAAAACATTCCACCCATGACTCGCCAGCATCTCCGGACATGCCACCTGTTCATTTTCACTCTGGCTCTGATCGCAATGCTTGCCAGTGGGGGATGCCGCAAGCGATCGCCCTTAGAAGAGACCGGTCCGTCCGATTCGGTCGCCAACGCCTACAATGCTACGCCCTATCTGCTGACCATCCCCGAGCATTTTCCAGTAATGACCATTCCGGCAGACAATCCCCTGACAGTAGAAGGCGTCACGCTGGGTAGACGACTCTTTTTTGATTCACGCCTGTCCGAAGGCGGGCCCATGGCAGGGCATGCCTGTGCCTCCTGTCATATTCCACAGCAGTCGTTTGCCAGTCCTGGCGGCGGGTCTATGCTGTCGGTTCTCCCCTGGGTGAATCTGGGCTGGAATCAGTTCTTCTGGCTGTGGGGCGGACGTGTAAGCGGCACCTTAGAGCAGGTCATGCTCTTTGAGGTTCGCGACTTTTTCCAGGTGGACCCAGCGGTGCTCGCCCAGGACACACAGTACCGAAGAATGTTCCGCGCAGCATTTGGCACGGAAGAAATCACCCAAAAACGAATTGCCTATGCCTTAGCACAGTTTGCCCGAACGCTCATCTCAGCCAACAGCAAATACGATCGGTGGGTGCGTGGCGAAGCCACACTCACACCCCTGGAACAACAGGGTATGAACATCTTCTTTTCGGAGCGTGGCGATTGCTTCCACTGCCACACCCCTCCACTGTTCACCGACTTCCTGATGCATAACATTGGTCTGGATTCATTGCCCCAGGGCGACGACCTGGGCTACTTTCTGGTTACGGGCGATTCGCATGATATCGGCAAGTTCCGAACACCCACATTGCGCAACTTGGTCTTCACCAGCCCCTACATGCACGATGGACGGTTCGCCACCCTGGATGAAGTCATCAACTTTTACAGCGAGGGAATCCACCGCGTACCCCAGCTGGACCCTATCTTTGCCCATGGGGGACGAACCACACCCTTTACAGCCTCAGAAAAAGCTGCACTGAAAGCCTTTTTGCTGACGTTGACCGACTCGTCATTTGTCCAATCCGGATCGGGACGGTCCCTTTTTCCCAACCCTGATGCCCGCCCAAACTTCCTCGTTCCAAACCATTGACAAGTTGCGATTTCCAAAAGCGTAAGGCAAGCCCCCACACAGTATGCAGCGGAGACCGGTACGGGCTTGCTTGCCTTTGATACCTGGCAAGCCTCCATCTTTTCTGTTTACACCAGCTCCGGTCCGACATGGCTCATAAAGAAGATATTCAAGCATGCAGTTGCCTGCATCTATGAGATGATGAACATTGTGCATCTTACCGGGAGAAGTTTTCGGGAACGAAAGAGAAGGTCTTTGAGTTTTAGTGTAAAAAGTGGGCATGGCAAGGGCTGTGGTGCGGACGGGTGTTACAGATCGGCTGGAGACCCCAGAGGATTTCCTTCGGGAAGCCCGCCGTTATTTGAAGAATGCCAGGGCGATTCTTCGTGGTGTCAAAGCGGTGGATGGCTATTATGAGGATCCGAAAAAAGTGAGCGAGGCATCTGCTATGGGGTATTTGGCGGCGGAACTGGCAGTAGAAGCCCTTGCCAGGTTCTTTGGCGAGTCCATCAAGCGAAGATTTAAGCCCAGGAAAGGAGGAAAGCAAAAGACGCAACCCAGTGTACAGAAATACAGGGAATTTTTAAGCAGGACGGGTAAGAAGTATAGCCAGCTACGGTTTTTGATTGATAACTTCAACGTAATTTATGATTTTCTGCATATTGATGGTTATTACTGGGGTGACACAGATAAAGGCAAGTTACAAACCGGATTTACATTGTTAGAGCAGCTCATTGAAACCATTGAGAAATTTATCCAGAGCATGCAGAACTCCGGCAAGAAACAGCGTTAAAGTTCATCCCCGGACGCTTTCCCATGTCAGATTTTTCAGACCACAATGCTTTAGTCCTGTATAGAGTGCGAATATGACCCAGGAGACACGTTTTTGGTCATGCTCCTGAGGTGATCCAGCCTATCTTTCCAGTTGCTTCACTTTTTATTTAGTCATGTTAAACTTGGGGAAAGGGAAGAATAAAATCCAGCAAATTATGAGTGCTTTCTTAAATAGCTTATACGCAGCAATATATACTAGGCACAATTTTGGGAACTTTCTCCGGTTGATCCTATCTATGAGATGATGAACATTGTGCATCTTACCGGGAGAAGTTTTCGGGAACGAAAGAAGAAGGTCTTTGAGTTTTAGTGTAAAAAGTGGGCATGGCAAAGACGGTGGTGCGGACAGGTGTTACAGATCGGCTGGAGACCCCAGAGGATTTCCTTCAGGAAGCCCGGCGTTATTTGAAGAATGCCAGAGCGATTCTTCGTGGTGTCAAAGCGGTGGATGGCTATTATGAGGATCCGAAAAAAGTGAGTGAGGCATCTGCTATGGGGTATTTGGCGGCGGAGCTGGCAGTAGAAGCCCTTGCCAGGTTCTTTGGCGAGTCCATCAAGCGAAGATTTAAGCCCCGAAAAGGAGGAAAGCAAAAGACACAACCCAGTGTCCAGAAATACAGGGAGTTTCTAAGCCGATTTAGCAGGAAATACGGCCAATACAGACAACTACTCATGTACTTCAATGTGGTATACGATTTTCTGCATATAGATGGCTATTACTGGGGTGATACAGATAAAAGCAAGTTGCAATCTGCTTTTATTGGGTTTGGAACAGCTTATAGAGGATATTTCAGGCTTTATTCAGAGCATGAAGAAGACGAAAACAAAGCACTAAATCTCATCCCACTTCCGCGTGGCTTCTTCTTTCAATTTATCCACGCCCCTGACATAGATCATGGTCGTTCTGATATCCCTGTTTCCTAACAGTTTTTGAGCCAACGCCACGGGAATGCCAAGCTGCAGCAACACAACCGCTCTTTCCAGTTGCTGCACTTCCTCCTCAGTCATGTTCAACCTGGGCAAACGGTTGATGTGTCCGCGTTCAAAAGCTGTTCTTGCGAGCACACTGAGACCTTTATATCTTTCGGAGCACACGCCGAATCTTCAACCCCAGCTTGATCACAGGGTGGTTTTTGATGCGTGCAAGGTGCTCACGGCACTGCCGTAACTGCCGCTGTAAATCCAGATAGTCGGCAACGTCCAGTGTGGGAATCGCGTGCGGAAAGTCTGTGCGCGTCAGGATAAGCCAGGTCTGATTATTGGGATGCGGCCAGCGAATCGGCGTGCAATTCAGACCATGTTCCCGGGCAAGGCGTTGCATGTGTTCCAGCGTATACGTCACGCATTCGGGATACACCCAATTCTGCCCTTCGTAATTGGTTTCGCCCTGAACGAACGTGGCGGCAAATAGCGAAGTGGGTTTCATGACTTTGCGGGCTTCGGATAGGCACCGGCGAATCTGATGTTCCGCCGCATGCGAAAAGATAGAGTGCGCCAACAAGAAGTCAAATTCCCGGTTAAAGATGGTCAATGTGAAGTTGCTGTCGTGGCTGAACGTGGGTTGTTTCATTCGGATCAGGTCGTTGCCCACCTCGTGGCGTATCCCTTCCTGAATAAGCCATGCATTGGGTTCAATACCAAAGTACCTGCCCGGTAACAGGTAAGTGATAAATAGACGACCCGCACGCAACGAGCCACATCCAATATCCAGCAAATAATGATGTTCACGCAACCCCAAAAATGTAAGCAAATTGAACTGCATTGCGGCGACCAGGTCATACTTCTCGGGCGGACCCACATACGCGCGATAATGGGGATCGCCTGGTTGAAGCCCCATTGACTATCCGTCTTGTTGTTAGCAGATATCCCCCCTCCCCTTCCCCTCACGCCTGTCTAAAGCTCCCGTAAATCACAGGAATAGGACGCCACCTCTGGCATTTTACTCAGTTCAGTCTGGAAATCCTCACAAATTGATTGGGCGGACTTCCGGTTTTGATTTTGAATGACAAGATACTGGGGGTCCAGTGGGTCGCCCCACATGTCCACACCACGGCACTCACACGACCAGTCTTTTGTAGAGTAACAACTTGCCAGCACAACTGCGAACCCCAAACCTGCCAGTGCTCTTCGCATGGCGCTTCCGGATTTTGCTGAAAATCAGAACTCTGCTATGATGCAATGGATTACTTGATTTGCTCCACACGACTGAACAATTCTTCGTCTATGGTCTCACACTGGAAAGTGCAAATGGCTTCTGCATCCGATGCCTTTTCGTTGAAAATGTATGAGTGGAAATATTCAACACCTGTATCCCGGAGCTTACAATAGCATTTCCAGTCCTTAGTCGGTGCACAGCCTGGCAAAACAACCATTGACAGCATTGCCAAGCCCAAACCAGCAATGAACCCAATGGCACTTCCCCTACGAAATCCCCACCGCATGACTGAAAATTTAAACAGTACTCTTACCCCACCATTTGAAAATGCAACAAAGTAACAGTACGTGGAGTGGGGGATCAAGCCCCTGGACAAACACTAAAGGAGCCGTCCCCCTTGAACTTCTCCACGCGCACAGTGATTGTCCACGTACCGGGCGTTCCCGACGTGCTCACGCCAGAAAAAGTGTCATCACCCGATTTCCGCGAAAGCGTCTGGCTGAATACCTCATTCCCATTCGCGTCTTTCAATATGACGGTGAGTGTGCCTTTGCCCGCCGCAGTAATATCCATATTGACTTCTGCCCGTGCCCGATAGTTGTACCACGAACGTGTCTCCTCTTTGGTTCCTCCGCGCAAGCCACCACCAGTGACGTCTCCACCCATACAGTCCCCCACGTCCTGCCACATGATTTGTGCGTTCTTCTCACTGCTGCACCCGGTGTAGACAAAAGGAACCAGCAGGCAAAATGCCGTCACAATTGCCCAGCCCTTCCTGGACCGCTCCCTTGCCTTCCCGCGACGAACCATGGACCCACGATTTGAAAAAGGTACTCTTTAAGAGGTGTGTCACGTAGAAGAACGACGTCCGCCCGGATTTTCGTATCCACACCACACAAATTTCTTCAAAATTGCCATAAAACGCTGTTGACAGGGATTTTAACCCATCCTTTGCAGGACAACCCAGGAGGCAATCGCTGTCATACACCGCTGATTGAGACGGATGGGACACAACACTTTTCTCTTTTGCACTTTTAAGGACACACCTGCAAAACCGTCCCGGCACTGCCTGTGGTTCCACCCCAAAAAGCAGACGCCGGACTCAACCCACTGACATTTCCTCCAGAAGAACCCGACACGCCACTACCTATCGTTCCGCCAGCACTGCTCTCACATAGCCCAGGACATTGCTTCAGCGCACCATGCGCAGAAAGCTGAACCAGAAAAAGATCCATATCGCTATTGGGATTGCCCGAAGAAGAAGTATAACCTGCGACTACGTAAGTGCCATCAGGATTCTGAATGATACCCTCAGCGCTTGCAAAGGTACCGATCTGAATTGCCTGTGTCCACTGGAGACTGCCATTTGCATCCAGCTTCACCACGTACGCACGTTGAGTGGCACCACCAACTGAACGGGTCCAGCCAGCAATTGCGAAGCCCCCGTCACTGGTCTGAATCAGGGCGCGCCCCTCCTCGTCGGCACTGCCTCCAATGGTCCGTGTCCACTGAACATTACCTGCTTTGTCCAGCTTGACCAAGTAGACATCACGCCCGCCCTGACCAAAAGACGTGGTGTATCCAACGAGGGCAAATCCGCTATCCTGCGTCTGAATAATTGCATAGGCGTTTTCCATACTGGCACCGCCTATCCGTTGTGCCCACTGAAGATTGCCAGACGCGTCCAGCTTGACAACACCGATATCGGTGTGCGTAGCGCGCTGAACCCAGCCCGCAATGGCATAGCCCCCATCGTAAGTCTGAATGATGGCATTGCCTGCTTCGCGGTAGTTATCCAGTGCAATGCGTCTGCCCCACTGGAAAGTACCACTGCCACTGAATTTAAGCATCCAGATATCACCGCCATTCGCACCATACGAAGTAGTGATGCCTGTCAGGGCGAATCCGCCGTCACTGGTGGCTGTGATCCCAAAGAGCGAATCGTGGATTGAGCCACCCCAGGCAGTTCCCCACTGGAAAGCGCCTGAGGAATTCAGTTTTACAATGTATCCGTCATAATGGTTTGCGTTATGATAAGTGTATCCGGCAATGACGAACCCCCCGTCAGTCGTTTGCGCAATGCCGTATGCCTGCTCCTCCGTAGTGGTTACGCCCAGTGTTCTCGTCCACTGGATCGTCCCCGCGGCATCCAGCTTAATGACGTGAAACTCATATTTGCTTGTGGTATTGCCCATCCGGATTGAACCGGCAAGGGCATACCCCCCATCCTGGGTTTGAATCAGGGCATGCACGCGCTCCAGATAGGCGCTCCCCAACACCTGGCAAAAGCCCACACACGTATCCGCATGCACCAAAACCGACACACTCCCGGCACAACCACACTGATTGCACAGGGAAACCGTGAGAACCCCGTCTGTAGTATCGGGAATTACGGTTAAGGCAGGTGCGCCCAACCCCGAAAGAACCGTCCACCCCGGAGGAACTGTCCACTGGTAGGTAATGTTGTCCGGACAGCCTGTAACAGTATATGTAATCGTGTCGCCCGTACATACCGTTGCCGGTCCCATGATGATGGGCTGGCAAGCCGGAGGAAAACACCATCGGGGACATGCAATCGTGTACCACCGATGCGTAACCGTATCGTAAACCTCCAGACAGAACGAATCTATGTTGAAAATCATCAGGGTGTGGGCAGGATTGGCTATGCTGTTGCGTTGCTGGGTGGTGAGGCGGGGTATCAGAAGTCCACGGGTGGTATCCCAGATGTCCAAGCGGGCGGTAGAGTGGGGTGTAGTGGTACCAACGCCCACGTTCTGGGCACACACAGGTTCTGCCACCAGCACACAGTACAAAGCAACAAGGCGAAGGAGATGGAGGGCAATTGCCCGTGATGTAGAATTGCCGTCAAACATGGATTACTGAGATTTAGTGGCTTGCCTTCTAATGGAAGCAAACCATAAAAGGCAATCAGCAAGCATGCCCGCAATGCAACTTTCAAAAGTTTAACCGGATAGATTTTCTACCGATAAGTTAGACACTGTCCAGAGAGAAATCTTTGAAGCGACTCAGTACTGGATCGCCGCCACTTTGCCTGACCTGCCTGGGACCACTGCCAACCGCAACTTCAGCAACTCCGTAAGCCCCATCACGTATGCACATTCCAGCACTGTTACCTGGTTTGACAGCATCATAGTACTGGGGGTGTGCCCCACCTGGGGAAACCGTGCCTTCCAAAGAAAAACCCTGCCCATCAACTTCCCCTTTCAGTGATCGGGCATCCTCCTCTGCCCGCAGGACTGGTTGAACGATGCGCCACCTCGCTCACGTGCTTTTGCGACCACTCCAGTGCCTCCGTTGGCACTCCCCAGTGCCTCCGTTGGCACTCTCCAATGCCTCCGTTGGCACTCCCCAGTGCCTCCGTTGGCACTCTCCAATGCCTCCGTTGGCACTCCCCAGTGCCTCCGTTGGCACTCTCCAATGCCTCCGTTGGCACTCCCCAGTGCCTCCGTTGGCACTCTCCAATGCCTCCGTTGGCACTCCCCAGTGCCTCCGTTGGCACTC
>JALWYU010000015.1 GCA_026992635.1 Bacteroidota bacterium
CCTTTGGAGAAAGTCCTTCGGCAGGACAGTGAGGAAGACGTGTGCCAGACCGTGCCGATGCCCTGCGCAACCGATCCATTATCGCTACACCCAAACCACGCTCAGGAACCTCCTGCGCATAAATCACATCCACACCCGACAACTCCAGCCGATGCAACGCACCAAATAGATTTGCCGCCGCCACACGCAAATCACCATCCCAACTCAAAATCTCCACCTTTGCAAACCGATCTAAGGAAAAGCCCCGAACCGGCTTCCACAATAACAAACCCGCACGGACACCCGCCTGAACCGCCACCTCACGGACATCCCGAACCAGTACCAGTGGAACACGCGGCGCATAATGCACGGGTAACTGCCCTGGCGAACGAATCTCTGCTCTCTTCTCCAGTAGAGATCGTCCCATCCGAACCCGATACGCACCCACCACAGTACGCAACTCCTCTATAGCCACCCCTCCGGGACGCAACACCTCTACAACCCCTTCCTCTTCCAGAATCCGAACCACCGTGGATTCAATCCCGACAGGGCAGGCACCCCCATCCAGAATCAAATCCACTGCACCATCCAGATGCGCAACCACATGTTGAGCTTCCGTCGGACTCAACCGCGAAAACTTATTGGCACTGGGTGCCGCCACCGGAACCCCCGCCTCGCGAATCAACTGCTGGGCAACTGGATGGGCAGGCATGCGAACCGCCACCGTATCCAAACCCGCAGTCACAATATCCGGAATTTTCGGCGAACGACGCAACACAACCGTCAGGGGACCCGGCCAAAACCGATCCATTAACTGGCGAGCAACTCGTGGAACCTCCTCCACAACCTCAGTCAGCATCTCCCACCCGGCAATATGCACAATCAACGGGTCAAATGCAGGACGCTCCTTCACCTCAAAGATACGGGCAACCGCTACGGCATCATACGCATTGGCACCCAATCCATACACAGTCTCTGTAGGAAATGCCACCAGTCCTCCTGACCGAAGAAGGCGTGCCGCCTCCCGAATTGTACCTGCCCCAGCGGGAACCACTCGCGTCCTACCCATCTTGCTCCTTTTCCTTATCCAGGAATAACACAAGAAACGCACAAATCACTCCCCAAAATATCCCCAGCCTCTCACCACTTCATACGCCCCATTCAATTTTATTTCCTGCGAGCGTTCAGTCGGGTTTTCAGGCAGACAGCAACTGCCATTGCCGACGTTGACTTTCTGGCAAAACAAGCACCAAACGCTTGATTTGTCCGGAAAAACTGTGGTTTACGGCTTTGAAGGGGCTGGCATCAGAGAAACAGCATCTACGCAAAGAGAAACCGTACACGTGCTGGATGCCGGGCTATGACAGACATGTCCACCGCTATTCCCGGGAAGGGTATATGCTCAGACTTAAAAGCGTAACGTGTTCATTAAACGAATAATGATATGCGCCGATCCCCAGCAGGTATTTGGTTAGCCCGTAGGACAGTGCTATAGCAATTTTTTGACTGCCAAAGGGTTTCCACGCAAGGCGCATGCCCAGCGAAATCCCCACACCATCTAAACGATGATTATCCAGGATCCCTTCGTCATACTCAGGAGGTGGCATAAGGAGCAGATAGATATCCGCACGACGAATACTGCCAATCCTGCCCGTCAACCCGCCATAGAAGCCGATATAAAACACCCTGCTATTCAGAAGCGTGGATTCCATACCGACAGTTCCTGTAAAGGCAAGGACTTCGTACAGGTCCACATATTTATCATCCCTCATGAAATTGGTGGCATTATACGGAATTGAATGACCAACAGAAACAAACAGATTCGTTTTTTGACTATTAAGTTGTCTGGCGTAAGTCAGCCGGAAAACCAGAGGTGTGATGGGCGCCACTGACCGCTTGTGAGCCCCACGATAATAAGTGTGCATGTCTATGCCGAAGTTCCAGATGTTGTTCTGGGCAGTGGAGTGGCTCCAGCAAACCAGCACGCACAATCCAGCCAGAACAGTTCTTAGAAACCTCATTGCACGATGATTTTGATGATTTGAAGATGACGGGGAGTTTCAACACGGAGAAGAAATAAACCAGCCTGTGGAAAATACAACCGAAGAGCTGTAGCCTGATTTTGCTGAGCAAGAAGTTTTCCATCTATGGACAGAACCTGGTAATTCACGGGTATTTCAAATCTTATGTGAAGCTTTTGATTTCTTGACAGGATCAGATCGTGGAATGTTTGATTGGTGAATCTATAGGATAGAAGACCAGTTGCATTGGAACAATCAGGTCTATGCAATACAGAGGTGTCTATCCCTACGGCATACCATGCATTCAGCACCTGTTGTTGATAGAAGCATGAATTGTACAGGTGTTGCTCAGCATACAATGTTGCCTGCGCCGCATCATAGTATACGGAACTTTGAACTAAGTATTGGGTCCAGGCGAAAAAGGTGATCTTCGTGGCGACGTCCATACCCAGCCCGACAACATTGTAGCTGTTGCCCAGGTCGTTGGTACCATTGCCGCCATTGGTGAGCAAGTAAAACCAGTAATTGGCAGGTCCAGAGTTGATGTGGACACCACCTTCATCCTCAGGGCCATAATACCAGTATTGTCCATGGTAGGTATCGGGTTGACCTAAAGCAACCTGGCCATTGGTATCAATGTGCGCGCCATATGCTTTGGGATTCTGGAGAGAACGCCGCACAAAGGGATTCGTCGTTGCATCTTCTATGACGAGCCAATCCGCCGAAGGACCTTCCGTCCAGTGTTCAATCACAGTAGCCATAATATCGGAAAAGCTCTCATTAAGCGCGCCGGATTCATTTTTATAGACCAGAGCACTGGTCTCCCCAATTACCAGGTGCGCAAATTCATGAGCGATCACGTCCAGAGCTCGTGGACCATGAAAGTCAGGCACATTGCCTACGTATATGGAGTAATAACCCCACAATGCTTGTCCAGCGCCTGCGTTCATCTCTGGCCTATTGACCTTTATGCAGATCCGGCGTGATAACAGGTGATTCATTTTCCAGTGGAAAAAGTCCCACGCCTGCTGGACAAACCAGTGCACGCTGGTTGCATCACCGTGGACGCCTACCCAGTCGTTATCCTTATCCTTGATATTCACAATAACGGCACAGGGAAGCAACATGGCATAATACTTGGTGGAAAAATCGTGAGAGTCATCATCTGCACGCAAAATGTATTTGTTGCCTTGCTTTCTTGTGTCAATGCAACGGTTCCCATGATACCAGACCGATGCAAGTCCATAGCCTGACGGACACGGATTGTTAACTCCAACCGAATACACATTGCTAATTGCAACGATTACATTCCAGGGTGCAAATGCATCCACATAATACGTCGTATCAAAAAACGGATCAATGCACACCACACGAATTGCATAAGCTAAATGAAGGTTGGTAAGGTAGGGACCCGAACTGTTTCCTATGTTGGGGCTTATCCATACCAGTCGTGCTGTGGGAAACCAGGTAGCGGTAGAATCTTCCAGCTCAGATTGGAGGTATGCCTCCCAAAGTGAATCTTCCCACGCAAAATAATACGTCGTGTCATCCGGATAATTGAAGTGTGCGCGCAAAAACATAGACACTGCAAACTGTGGATCTAACAATTTCCGCCAGTCAATCGTATCTATTCCATCAAACCAGCCAATCTTCCCGTGGAGCAAATACAATCCTTCGTCGCTGAAATGCTCCCGAACTATTCCCCCAACCACAGGAATGTCCATAAAGTAGTGCTGGTACTCATAGTGGTGATGACGGACGAAGGAGTCTGTCCACTGGCGAAGGCGTACGAACCGTGAAAGGGTATCGCCGGAAAGCTCCCGATAGGCTTCAAAGAGCTGTCCTGACCAGTAGGTGTTGGGTGTAGGAATGTAGAAGTATCCCAGTGAGTCGGGTGAGCGCTCCTGATCGGCAAATCCCCGCATGATGGTTACCCACTAAACTGTGGACTGCGCCAGAATAACCGCACTAAGTCCCATTCCAGCCACCAAGCACCATTTCAGCACGCTGGGAGTACCTCCTTCCTTCCTTCCTTCCTTGTTGCATGGCTGGGTGGATTTGCGTTCTTTCGCCTTTTGAAGTTTCCACTATACAAAGTAAAGCACTCCGGGGAAATAACCAAGCAAAAATTTTTTGGGGGCGTATCCCAGGATTGGAGGTTTGTGCGATCTGGCACACTATGCTGGTTATCAGTATACTTTCCGGTGGGGTGGAACAGTGGAAATGGCAAAGGGAACGGTTGCCCTCTATGCTTTTTGCAAAGGTTGTTCATTGCTGCACGACAGGTCGTCAGGTAAAATCTGAGTCCCCAGGGAATCAGCACGAGACAGAAGCTTTCCTCTTGAGCGCCCTGAATCTATTTCGCCGGATAAGAATGGCGATTGTTGTCCGATTAAAAGAATTGTTTGCCTTCGGTAAACGGAAGGAGCATACTATCTGTTATGGTAAATGCTGATCAGGTTTCCTCACTGGCAACCAGGCAAAACCAATAGACGGCTGCCATTGAAACGGGTACAGATTTCGGGCACGTCCCGCAAAGAAGTACATAGCTTTGAGGGAAGCCACCAGTGCCTTATTTCGTTGCTTTCCAAGGTAGAAGTACAGGCTGTGGTTCAGGGCAATGCCAAAGGCGTCCTGGGGTAGTGCTGGGTAATATACGGAGGTCGCCAGACCCGTACCATCAACCAATCCCCAGCGCCGACGTAACCACTCACTGCCATCGGCAATTTTCCCCAAACGGGCAATCATGAGATAATCCAGGTGGAAGCCCGTCCGACGCGTTTGCCAAACTGTGTGGCGCACTCCCCCCTGAAGATGCACCACCCGGTATAGAATTGGACCGGCTTCCGTCCAGGCAACAGTCCTTATTGGATACCCAACGTAAACCATACCCAGATGAACACGCAAATTCCTGTCGCCAATGCCCAAAACAGTATGAAAAGCCAGTGCTGCAGGATAGGCAAAAAACTGAATATAACCTGCTTTACTCCACGTTTCCTCTGCGGAATACCACAGCCGACCGTTAACAAAATAACTGGACATTACTGTATCTCTATTCACGCAAACCAAATCGTAAAATTTGTCGGCAGGGTAGAACACGCCACCATAATGCAGGGAAACGTCTATGACACGGACTGGTGGTTGGGCATGTCCACGATGATTGAGGCTTGCTGTTACCCCTATGCCCAGTACCAGCATGAGTACCAACCTCCAGTTGGCTGAACAGTGAATTGACACCCTACGCATGATTGCAAGGGATTTTGGTTTATTGGCTGGATGGAATCAACGAAAGGCGAAATGTTTCCGCGGGCAGGTCGGGCTGGTCGTAACGGATGATCAGCAGCAGAAGATTTTGCGGCACACTATGAACTGGCAAAACACAGGGATAGTCCCGACAAATGGTTTGCGCAAGAATTTTGCCTTCTATCGTAAAGAGTTGAACATGTCGGATAAACCATGAAGGTTCCACAGGATAGATCACAAGTTGCCGGGTACGCCAGTTCCAAATAATATGGGTGTACCGGGAAGTTTTCAATGTTGCTGAGAATAGTCCAGTGGGAATACAGTCAGGAAGCGGATTGGGATCTACGTATACTCCAACAGCATTCCAGGCTTCTCGGAGTTCCCGTTCTATCCAGCAGTAGTTGTACAAAACTTTTTCGGCGGCAATCGTGGCTTCTGCAAAATCGTAAAAACCAGGGGAGGCATCAATAAAATGTGTCCATGCATAAGTGGCAATATACAGTGCTTCTAAGTGCCCTATTGGAGCAATGTTATAGTTGTGTCCATGATCGTTAACGCCTGTTCCTCCTTCATTGAGCAGGTAAAACCAGAAATTCAATACACCGGAATTGACATGAATCCCACCATAATCACAGGGTCCTGTAGGCGGATACCAGTTGTATCCATAATAAGTATCGGGTTGACCGCCTACTATAGACTCGCAATCATTGGTGTCTGCAAAATTGTAGCCACCCCATGCCGGATTTTCCATATTTCTTAAGTTCAGAGGGTTCATACCTGGAATAGCGTCTTCGCCAATGAGCCAGTCAGCGCCCGATCCCTCTATCCAGCGTTCCACTGAGTAGGCAATGATGTCTGCCATCCCTTCTTTGAGTGCACCACTTTCACCACGAGCCTCAATGGATGAAGTATAGTGAAGTGCATAATGCGCAATCTCATGGGCGATAAGGTCCAGAGCACCCGTTGACCGATCACCAACAATCATCATAAGAAAGCCGCTGGTGTAATCTTCTATATTGCGAATGTCGCCATTCCAGGGTTTGGGCACTGAAATCCTGACATAATACGGTAAACTGATGCCCAACCGGGACGCCAAAAAATCCCAGGTTACTTGCGCATACCAGTGCGTGCTTGTGGCGCGTTGATGAGAAGTTCCCCATTGATTGTCTTTATCCTTGTAGTTGCCTGCGATAGCCCAGGTTAGCTGGGCAAGTGGAAAATATTTCTTGGTATGAATGTTATGTCCGTTGTCGTCCGCCCATAGGATATACCGATTTCCTTTTTTTCTGGTATCTATGCATCGGTTGCCATAGAGCAACACCGTTGCAGTCCCATATCCTGAAGGGCAGGAGAAACAATGGATATGATCGGTTACGAAGAGAATTTCCCAGGGACGGAAAGCATCCACATAGTAAGTCCGGTTCAAAAGCGGCTCAAGACAAAAAACATGAATCGCATAAGCTAAGCGTAATTTTTTTAGATAAGGTCCATGGACATTTCCCAAGTCAGGCGTGATCCATACCAACCGTGCTTGGGGAAACCAGGTAGCTGTGGAATCCTCCAGCTCAGATTTGAGATAGGCTTCCCAGAGAGAATCCTCCCACGCAAAGTAATACGCTGTGTCATCCGGAAAACTGAAGTGGGTACGCAAAAACATGTACACCGCCGTTTGGGGGTCAAGCAACTTACGCCAATCTATGGTGTCCACGCCATCAAACCAGCCAATCTTCCCGTGAAGCAAATACAACCCTTCATCGCTGAAATGCTCCCGAACTATTCCCCCAACCACAGGAATATCCATAAAGTAGTGCTGGTACTCATAGTGGTGATGACGGACGAAGGAGTCTGTCCACTGGCGAAGGCGTACGAACCGTGAAAGGGTATCGCCGGAAAGCTCCCGATAGGCTTCAAAGAGCTGTCCTGACCAGTAGGTGTTGGGTGTAGGAATGTAGAAGTATCCCGGTGAGTCGGGTGAGCGCTCCGGATCCGCAAATCCCCGCATGATGGTTACCCACTGAACTGTGGACTGCGCCAGAATAACCGCACTAAGTCCCATTCCAGCCAGCAAGCACCATTTCAGCACGCTGGGAGTACCTCCTTCCTTCCTTCCTTCCTTCCTTCTTGCATGGCTGGGTGGATTTGTTTGCGTTCTTTCGCCTTCTGGAGTTTCCATTATACAAAGTAAAGCACTCCGGGGAAATAAACAAGCAAAAATTTGGGGTCATGTTTCGGCAGTGCGTCAAGGCTGGTTCGTACATTGCTCTGAGTATCAGCTAGCTACCGCGCACGTCGCCAGAGAAGCCCTGAAAAAAGGTGCGAAATCCCACAAGGATGGCTTTCATTGTCAGCAACCTGGAACTATTTTTCCATCAATCCTGCAACGTTCAGAACCTGGTCAAATGTGTCAGGTTTTTGTGCACGCTGCTGGGCTTCGCACTCTGGAACCTTCGCGGATGATGTTTTTCAACTCATTGAAGCTGTCTGATTAAGCGAGGTTTACGGGGAGTCTCCGGATTGCTTTGCTTTCGTTTTGTACCACACAACCCCTGCTGAGAGGTCTATCTGGAAGGGATACAGGCTTCTGCCCGCTCCAGCTAGAAAGTAGTTCGCCTGGATTGTCAGCGACAGAAGCACTTTGCAGGGTTTGGCTGAGTACAGATTAAAAAGGATTCGTTCGGTCCAGGCAATGCCGGCAGCCGTCAGGGAAACACCATCTCCATAAGCAGGTGAACCTGAATAGGGAATGTCGCTGTAAGGACCTCCGGCAGGATGGGCGCTGAC
>JALWYU010000016.1 GCA_026992635.1 Bacteroidota bacterium
GGATTTTATTTTTGTTTTTGGGGGGGCGGGGCGTTCGGCGCTGGTTTTCAGGGAGTTAGGACCCCCTGCAGGGCGCCCTAACTCCCTGAAAACCAGCGCCGAACGCCCCGCCACACACAAACACCCCCCCTTTCCACATCACTCCATACCTTATCCCCAGAAACCACCCTCCGAAAATCCCTGCTATCCATGAACGGCTCAGCCCAAACTAAGCAACCTTCACCCGCTCCCCCAACCTTAACTCTGGATCCTTCCTTACCTTATTGTGTCCGGGACATCAACCTGGCTGACCAGGGCAGGAAAATGATCGCTTTTGCCGAATTGGAGATGCCAGGGCTTATGGCGCTCCGACAGAAGTACGGCAAGGACAAACCGCTGAAAGGCGCACGCATCGCCGGCGCCGTCCACATGACCGTAGAGTCGGCAGTCCTCATTGAAACGCTGGTGGCACTCGGCGCAGAAGTCCGATGGGCTTCCTGTAATCCACTGACCACCAATGACTATGCCGCCGCCGCCATTGCCAAAGCGGGAATACCTGTATTCGCCTGGAAAGGCGAAACCGAAGAAGAGTACTGGTGGGCTCTCCGACAAACGCTCTTCTTCGGCAGCACAGACCGACCCGCAAACCTCATCCTGGACGACGGCGGCGACCTCACTAAACTGGCTTTTGAAGAGTATCCCCAGATCGTCAGGCAACTGCGGGGCGTCACCGAGGAAACCACCACCGGCGTACAACGCCTCCGTCAACTGGAAAAAGAAGGCAAGCTCCCCGTACCCGCGATTGCCGTGAACGACTCCGTTACCAAATCCAAGTTTGACAACATTTATGGGATTCGCGAATCATTGCTGGATGGATTAAAGCGCGGTACCGACATCATGATTGCCGGCAAAACCGCCGTCGTAGTTGGGTATGGCGACGTGGGCAAAGGTTGCGTACAGGGACTGCGCGCACTCGGCGCACACGTCATTGTCGTGGAAGTAGACCCCATCTGTGCTTTGCAAGCCGCAATGGAAGGCATACCCGTCCGCCGATTAAAAGATGCTTTACCCGTCGCCGACCTCGTCATCACCGCCACAGGCTGCGCCAAAGTCATTACCGCCGAGCATTTCCCACTGCTCAAACCCAATGCAATCCTGGCAAACATCGGACATTTCAACGTGGAAATTGACGTGGAGTACCTGGAAAAACACTACGGACATACGAAAGAAGAAATCCGTCCCTACGTCCACCGATACATCTTGGAGGACGGTAAGCCCATCATCCTGCTCGCAGAGGGCAGACTCGTCAACCTGAGCCTCGCCACCGGACACCCACCCTTCGTCATGTCCTGCTCCTTTACCAATCAGGTCCTGGCACAAATGGAACTGTGGCTCCACCCCGAACGCTACCAAAACCGCGTCTACCGCCTACCAAGACACTTAGACGAAGAAGTGGCACGTCTCCACCTGCCCGCACTCGGCGCACAACTGGAAGAACTTACCGACGAACAAGCCCAGTACCTCGGAATACCCAAACACGGACCCTTCAAACCCGAAGACTACAGATACTAAGCCTGCCATGACCCAACCAGCACAGACTACCCTGGACGACGCCATCGCCTGGGGACTCACACCCCAAGAATGGCAACGCATCCTCCAGCTCCTGGGCAGAACGCCCAACCCCACTGAACTCGCCCTATTCGGCGTCATGTGGTCAGAACATTGCTGCTACAAAAACTCTCTTTACTGGCTGAAAACACTGCCCCGAGAAGGAAAAGCCATCCTCGCCCAGCCCGGCGAAGAAAACGCCGGAATCTTAGCACTGCCCCAGGGACTCGCCTGCGTATTCAAAGTAGAATCCCACAACCACCCCTCCGCCATCGCCCCCTACCAGGGCGCCGCCACCGGCGTGGGCGGCATCCACCGCGACATCTTCACGACAGGCGCCTTCCCCATCGCCACCTTAAACGCCATCCATTTTGGCTTACCCCACGAAGAACGACCACGATGGCACTTAGAAGGCGTCGTCCGCGGAATCGCCGACTACGGCAACAGCTTCGGCATACCCACCGTCGGCGGACAAACCCTCTTTGACCCCGTCTTCACAGAAACACCCATCGTCAACGCAATGTCCGTGGGAATCGTCCCACAGGACCGAATCATCCGTGCACGCGTCCACCAGCCCGGTTACCTCGTCGGAATCGCCGGCGCCCCCACCGGAAAAGACGGACTGCGCGGCGCCGCCTTCGCCTCACGAAACCTCCAAACCGACCGACGACAGGAAGACCTACCCGCAGTACAAATCGGCGATCCCTTCCTGGAAAAAGTCCTGCTGGAAGCCATTCTGGAAGCCCACCAGAAAGGCTACATCGTCGCAATGCAAGACATGGGCGCCGCCGGCTTAGCCTGCTCCACACTGGAAATCGCCGCACGCAGCCATCTCGGCATGGATATCTACCTGAACCACGTCCCCCTGCGACACAAAAAAATGGAACCCTGGGAAATCCTCCTGTCCGAGTCCCAGGAACGTATGCTCATCCTCATCCGGGAACAAGACCTCCACAACGTCCAGAAAATCTTTACACGCTGGGAAACACAATTCACACCCATCGGAAAAGTTACCCAACGACCCACAGTCCGATACTTCTGGGGAAAAACCCGTATAGCAGAAGTCCCGCCAACCGCACTCATGGCAGGACAGGGCGCACCCATCTACCGACGACCCTGGCGCGAACCCCACTACCAGCATACCATCCGAACCTTCCAGGAACAAACCATCCCCCTGCCCAACAACCTCAAAGAAGTCGCCGAATTCCTGACCCAACACCCCAACCTGTGCAGCCGCGAGCCCATCACCCGACAGTACGACCACATGATCCAGCTGGGCAACCGATCCGTCTGGTTCCCCGCAGATAGCGCCGTCATCCGTGTGCCCCAAACCCAGTACGCACTCGCCCTCACCCTCGACGGCAACCCCTGGTACGTCCACGCCGACCCCTACATCGGCACATGGATCACCATCGCCGAAGCACGACGCAACCTCCTGTGCACCGGCGCGGAACCCCTCGGTATCACCAACTGCCTTAACTTTGGCAACCCTTACGACCCCACCGTCTACTGGCAATTCGTCAACGCCGTCCAGGGAATGGGCGACGCCTGCCGATACTGGCACCTGCCCGTCACCGGCGGAAACGTCAGCTTCTACAACCAGACCGAAAAAGGACCTATTCTCCCCCTGCCCATCATCGGCATGGTCGGTCTGATCCAGCCCATCACCCGACAAAAAACCCTCGCCTTCCAAAACCCGGGCGACCTCATCTACCTGATCGGACCCACCTCCTCCTCACTGGGCTCCTCCCAATACCTCATTTTCTACCACGGAATCCGATTGAGCCCCCCTCCCTTCTTTGACTTCCGCATTGAAGACCGACTCCATCAACTCATCCAAGCCCTGTGGAAACTGCCCGGCATCCAATCCCTCCACGACATCAGCGAAGGCGGACTCTGGAGCGCACTCCTGGAAGCCGCCATCCCCCTGCAAAAAGGCTTCCATATCCAGTGGGAACCCACAATCCGACCCGACGCCTTCCTGTTCGGCGAAGGTCAAAGCCGAATCCTCGTATCCATCCAACCCGAAGCCGCCTCCCAACTGGAAGCAACCTGCAACCGATACCAGATCCCCTTCATCCACCTGGGTACCGTCACCTCCGGAGATATCCGCGTACAAAACCAGAACTGGGAAACCATCCAGTACTGGACACAACTCTACCAATCAGGTCTCAAACCGTATCTACCCTCCTGAGACTACAGCGATCACAACACAACAATTTCTCCCAACCCTATCTAACCCAAAAAAGAAAGCATATGTCCACAGGCTCACACCGCACCGCCCCCCTCCTCATCCCCGCAACCCTCTCACTCTTTATTCTACACCCCACCAGCTACGCACAAATACAACAATCCCCCTTAGAAGACGTCAAAAAAATCCCGGGAACACAGGTTAAACCCCCAACCAAAACCTTCCAGATCCTCCCGGGCTGGAACTTCCTCTTCATCAGCAACGTCTCCTTCCAGGATACCCGACTCTACAACTGGTACCTGGGCGGCGAAGAACAAACCACCAGCCTCCTCATCACCGACTTCTACGCCTTCTTCCTCCGCGGAAAACTCCGATGGGACCAAACACTCCTCATCCGATACGGACTGCTCCGAAAAAACGGTTCCTGGACCAAAACACAAGACCTGCTGGAAATCATTCAGATCGTCAACTGGCAGTGGCAACGAAAACGATGGTCATGGACCGCTATGCTCAACGGAAAAACACAACTCACACCTACCTGGGACCAAAACGGCAAACTCGTCGGACTCTTCCTCTCACCAGCCTGGTTCACCTTAGGTCTCGGCACCTCCTTCACCATCCCCCGACTCCAAATGCAAAACTTCTGGGCACCCCTCGCCGGTAAACTCACCATACTCTGGCACGACTCACTCGCACAACGCGCCGCCTACGGCGTAGACACCGGAAAACACTTCCGAACCGAACTGGGCACCTACCTCGCCATCCAGTCCAAAATGGTCTTCGCCAAAGAAAAACTGGTCATCACCACAAGACTGGACGCCTTCGCCGAATACCCCTTCCGACAACAAACCTCGCTATACCCCGACTTCAGCTTAGAACTCCTCCTTTCCTGGAAACCCTTCGCCTGGTTCGGCATCCAGATCCTCACACGATTCTTCTACGACCAGGACTTCCCCTTCCCTGAATCCCCTCCCGAACAACGACAAACTTTCCAGGACTACCTCCAAACCCAGTTCATCTACACGCTGGGCTTCTCTATCCACTGGGCTTACCACCAGACCCAACACCCACCCCGCTAACTTAACCCGGAACTTTTCCCCCGCTCTATCCGTTACCTCTAAACACAAGGGCGGTTAGCTCAGTGGTTTAGAGCGCCGTCTTGACAGGACGGAGGTCGCAGGTTCGAATCCTGCACCGCCCACGTCATCCCTCCCCACCTCGCTGATGCAACCATACCGCCAGATGCGGCACCACCTGAACCTCTACAAACTCATGCCACGTCGTGGCTAAACCCAAACCCACTAAATCCGGCTGAACCGGAAAACGACGCGTCGCCTCCCGACTGACAAACACGACCGTACGCAACACCCTCAAGCGATCTATCGGCAACAAACCCATCGCCTGCACCATCGTCCGACCCGTGTGAATCACATCATCCACCAGAAACCACGGATACTCCAGCCATCCCTCCTCAAAACCCTTTACCTCACCAGACCGAACATCCACCGACACAATGTAAGCTGGCTTCCGACTGTAATGCTGAACCAAACGCGCTAAATGTCCCGCCAGAACGTACCCGCGACGAACAACGCCCACCAGCACCACACCCGACGACGAATACATCTCCTCCCAAATCTGAAACGCAAGCCTCCTTAACAAATACCCACAACGCTGCGGAGGAACCAGCAACACACGGCGCGGAACAACCCCTGTACCCGCCATCTCACAATCACTCGCTACCAAAAACCTGCAAAATCCGAAACGTCGTCCGGCGATTCCGCGCATGCTCCGACTCACTGCACGCCTCACAAGGCGTACACGGCACCACAGGACGCGACTCACCATACCCACGAACCCGTAAACGCATCGGTGAAACACCCTTCTGAACCAGATAATTCACCACACTCTGCGCACGCTTCAACGACAAATACAAATTGTACACATCACTGCCACGACAATCCGTATGCGCACCAATCTCTATCAACAAATCCGGATTGTACCTGAGCAACAACGCCAGAGTATCCAGCACAGGATACGCACTGGGCAACAACCGCCAGTCATCGTACTCATAGTAAATGTTCTCCACAATGAACTCCTGACCCACAATGATGGGCTTCAAGAACGAACGCACCGGAATAAACACCTCCACACGCATATGCGTATCTAAAGGCACAGCACGAAACCGCTGAACATCCGTCATAAACCCCTTCCAGCGTACCTCCACCTGATACGAATGACCAGGACGCAACCGATAACGAAACGGATACGGCATCCGAACCACCGTATCCAGCACAGTATCTATACCCCCACCCGTCCTGTCTAATAACAAAATCCGACCAGGCATCAATGGACGATCTCCCGTATCCGTATGGACCCACAACTCCAGCCAGTACGCCAAAGGCATCTCCACCCGAAACTCATAAATGTCATCATTGCCACCACGATTGGTCGTCAACAACCCCTTCAACCAGTAATACCCACCACCCCTCGCCTCTACACCCACTATGCTCGCTCCATACTCATCCGCACCACTATTCACCGGACAGCCCAAATGCACAACCCGCCACTGTCTACCCCGACCATCCCAGTACGCCAGAAACAAATCCAGATTCCCCACACCCTCACGACGATCCGAAGCAAACAACACCAGCGTATCATATACATACGGCGAAAACTCCACACCCGACGTATTGAACCGAACCGGCTGAACATCCAGCCAATCACCCGCATACCACCGACTCCTGTACACATCATGCGCCTGACCCATTTGACGACCCGCAAAATACAACACCTTCCGAACCGTATCCAGCGAAGGATACCCCACATTCCTCGGCTTCTTCGGACGAAACCATAACTCAGGCGCTAACCACCGACCACCCACATACCCCACACGATAAATCCCACAGGGAAACACCGGGGGCGGAACACCCTCCTCAACACGCAACTCCGTCAACAACGTGTCCGGACCACATCGCGTGAACAAAACAAAAAGCGTATCTCCTACCTGATACGCAAAAGGCGTCCCCTCATGATACGGACCATTCCACGGCAACTTCTCCACACGACCACCCTCCTCCCGATACAAATACACATCCGCAAACGGATAACCATCCCAGCCATGCACCATCCCCTCACGCTGACTGCTGAATAAAATCCCTATTGGCGTCCACACCGCACTGAACTCCGGCTTCCCCGTATTCAATCCCAGAGGACGAACCTCCTGACGCGTCGCATACAACGAACAGGTCTGCAACCGACGAAACCAGTACGGCACATTGCCCAGATCCGCTATACTCCCTCCACCCTCCCGATAATTGCGCAAAATCAAAGGGATGCTATCCACGTCACCCCGCGCAAGCAACGCCTGTACCCACGCCGAAACATACTCCGGACTCTGAGGGTCAAGACGAACACCACGAGCCGCCCACCGCTCCAACCGCACATAATCGCGCGTCATCAACGCCGCCGTCAATGCCCGATTCAAAAGCTGGGGCTGCTCCCATTCCGATGCCTTCTTCCACAAACGCTCATACCCTTCCAGCGCCCACGCATAATACCGGTACGAATACGCCTCATCCGGATGACGCACCCAGTAACGCTCCGCAGAACACCGCCAGAACACCAACCCACAACACATACCCAACAACCCAGCTACAACCCAGCTCCTCACAGTAACCATTCCCATTCCCGAGTTTGCCTCTCTCCATTCAAAGTAGGCAACAACAACACAACGGCAAACCCACACACCGCAACCGCAAAATCCTTCCCTACCACCACCCCGCTTCCCCTCCCATAGACCCCACAACCACAAACCAAATCCACCCTGCAAATTCCCTTGAAAAATTTTCTCCCTTTGTTACATAACTTATCTCCGAGGCATCCCCCCACATCCCACCCAAAATATACCAGAAAAAAAAAGAACAGCCATGACGACAGGATCTTACACACACACACACACACACACACACACACACACACACACAATTTACATCAGGTTAGCCAATTACGCTCACCCAGTAGGCAGAAGGCTCTTCTCTTCTCTTCTCTTCTCTGTTCTGCTCTACCCGTGCCTGACTGAACCCACCCTCGCTCAAAACGTCGGCATCGGCATCACCACCCCCGAACCCACCGCCCGCTTAGACATCTGGGACTCCACCCGTGGCTTGCTCATTCCCCGACTCACCACACAGCAACGCGATGCGATCCAGAACCCCGCGCACACACTCATCATCTTCAACATTGACTCCTTCTGCTTAGAAGCCTACGACACACTTACGCATCAATGGTACACCATATCCTGCCCACGCCTGTGCCAGCCACCCTCCTGCTCACCCTCCATCTCCGGCCCCACCTTCGCCTGCACCAGCGACACCACCACCTATATCGCTTCGGGCTGCCCAAACGCCACCTACCAGTGGACAGTCCCACCCAACTGGACCATCCTCTCCGGTCAGGGCTCTGACACCCTGCGCGTCATCCCCGACACCACCGATGGAATTGTCTCCCTCAAACCCTGCAACCAGTGCGGATGCGCCAATCCCACCGCTATTTCCGTCTCCGCCGACTCATGTAATGCTTTTTGTATTGCCATTGGCGGACCAAGTACCGATGTGGGTTGGTCTATAGCTCAGACGACCGATGGCGGATATGTCATCGCAGGCATAACTGCATCCTTTGGAGCTGGAAGTTGGGATTTCTACATAGTGAAGCTGGACGCGCAGGGCAACCTGCAATGGACAAAAACCATCGGCGGAACAAATGACGATAGAGCCTATTCCATCATTCAGACCAATGATGGTGGCTACGCCATCGCAGGGTATACTTGGTCCTTTTCTGCAGACTTCGCCGATGTCTATCTTGTGAAACTAAACGCTGCTGGTAACCTCCAATGGACTAAGACAATTGGCGGAATAAATGCTGATAGAGCGTGGTCTGTAACTCAGACGGCAGATGGTGGTTATGCCATTGCAGGCGTAACTGGATCCTTTGGAGCAGGAAATTGGGATTACTATGTGGTAAAACTAGACGCTACAGGCAATCTACAGTGGACAAAAACCATCGGTGGAACAAGCAATGACCACGGCAGGTCCATCATTCAGACCAATGATGGTGGCTATGCTATCGCAGGCTATACTCTCTCTTTTGGAGCTGGCAACTACGATGTCTATATAGTTAAGCTGGATGCACAGGGCAACCTGCAGTGGACTAAAACCGTCGGCGGAGCAGATAACGACTATGGCATATCCATCATTCAGACTGCCGATGGCGGATATGCTATCGCAGGATATACTTATTCCTTTGGGGCAGGCGCTGCAGATGTCTATGTGATAAAGCTAAATGCACAGGGTAACCTGCAGTGGGCCAAAACCATCGGCGGGGTAGGTAACGATGTGGGCTATTCTATCATTCAGACTGCCGATGGCGGATATGCCATCGCAGGACAAACCTTTTCCTTTGGCACAGGCAGCTGGGATGTCTACGTAGTAAAACTGAATGCACAAGGCAACTTACAGTGGACCAGAACCATCGGTGGAACAAATGACGATATCGGCTACTCTATCATTCAGACCACCGATGGTGGCTATGCCATCACAGGTTATACCACTTCTTTTGGCACGGGTAGTAATGATGTCTATGTAATAAAGCTGGATGCTGCAGGTAATTTAGTAAACTGCCCCAACGGATGCCAGACCAGCTCAGGCGGAACAACAGGGTCAGGCGGAGTTGTCGGATCCGGCGGATCTACCGGATCCGGCGGAACTACCGGATCCGGCGGATCTACCAGCTCCGGCGGAACACTCACCAACATCTGTCCTTAATTTCCTCCTCCACATTTCCAAACCATATCCAAAATCACTACAACCATGCGCTACAATAAGTCCCGGTACTCTATCTACTGGACTGCCAAACTTATTCTCACTTGGCTCTTGATTTGCCACCTCACCTCGCACGTCAACAACCCACTCCTCGCACAAAACGTCGGCATCGGAACCACAAACCCCGCACCTACCGCCCGATTAGACATCTGGGATACCACCCGCGGACTCCTCATACCCCGTCTCACCACTCAGCAACGAGACGCAATCCAGAACCCCGCACATACCCTCATCATCTTCAACATTGACTCCTTCTGCCTGGAAGTCTACGACACGCTCACACAACAGTGGTACACCATCTCCTGCCCACGACTGTGCCAGCCCCCTGCTTGCACGCCTACTGTTCTTGGTCCATCCTTTGCCTGTACAGGAGATACCATAACGTTCATCGCTATTGGATGCCCTGACGCCGTTTATCAATGGTCTGTTCCGCCTGGCTGGAGCGTAATTTCTGGCCAGGGTTCTGATACCCTTAAGGTAGTACCAGATACTACAGATGGAGCAGTACACGTAACTGTCTGCAATCAATGCGGATGTGGAGCAAGCTTTTCTCTATCTACCTTGGCAGATTCATGCGTCGCGTTCTGCATTGCTATTGGTGACATAGGTAATGATTTTAGCTGGAAAATCCTCTCAACCGCTGACAATGGTTATTTCATTTCAGGACATAGTTCATCCTTTGGACAAGGAAACCTGGATATTTATGTAATCAAACTGGACACAAACTATACCATACAATGGACAAAAACAATAGGAGGAACAGACTTTGACGAAAGTTTTTCTGCCTTCCAAAGCTTTGACAGTGGATACGTCATTGTTGGGCGTACACGCTCTTTTGGTCAAGGAAATTATGACGTTTACGTGCTTAAACTGGACGCAAGCGGCAATACTCAGTGGACCAAAACAATAGGTGGAACTCTAAGAGATGAAGGATGGTCCATTATTCAGACCACCAGTGACAGTGGATATATTCTTACTGGATACACAAGCTCTTTTGGTCAAGGATTGGGAGATATTCTTGTAGCTAAATTAGACGGAAATGGAAACCTACAATGGACAAAAACTATTGGCGGGCCAAACGAAGACATTGCCTATTCCATCACACAAACTGCAGACAGCGGATACATTCTCACTGGCTCTACCGCATCTTTTGGTCAAGGCGGTTATGATGTATATGTCGTTAAAATAAGTGCGAATGGCAATCTCCAATGGACAAGAACTATCGGCGGAAATAACGACGACTTCGGTAGAGCAATCATCCAAACCTCCGATGGCGGGTATGCAATCGCAGGGCGCACCCAATCCTTCGGACAAGGCAATTGGGACGTCTATGTGATTAAGCTGGATAGCCTCGGCAACCTCCAGTGGACAAGAACTATCGGCGGAAGCAACGACGACTTCGGTAGAGCAATCATCCAAACCTCCGATGGCGGATATGCAATCGCAGGGCACACCCAATCCTTCGGACAAGGCAATTGGGACATATACATAATCAAACTGGACGGCAACGGCAATATCCAATGGACAAAAACAATTGGTGGCAATAACGATGAACTCAGCTTCTCTATTGCACAAACTTCCGATGGTGGATACGTAATCACTGGATACACCAACTCCTTTGGCCAGGGCAATTACGATATCTACATCGTCAAGCTAGATCCCAACGGCAATCTGGATACCTGCCCTAACGGATGCCAGATATCTACCGGCGGAATTGCAAGCAGTGGCGGCGTAATTAGCAACGGTGGCGTAGTCGGATCTGGTGGGATAACTTCCTCAGGTGGTACAACCTCTCCCAGTGGCGGAATCGCTACTACTATATGCCCGTAATAAGATCTAATAGAGCTCCCTCAACCCCGCAGGGAACTTCCACCACAACAATCCAGTTCTTTAGTAGTCAATCTCACTGTATATACCCATAGCATTTTGGACTTCGCAGCTTGACAGGTACTATTTATCAGAACCGATCTGTTATGACCCGCATGCTAAGCCAGATTACCAACTTTGTTTATCCCCATATCCATTGACAACAAACTTGATTTTGATAACAAGAAATGCTTTACATTTTCCTTAAAAAGTGCCCATATGAGCGGAAAAGGAACACCACGCAAACATGTCCGTCCAGGCTGGGTCATAAGAACCGTTGAACAACTGCGCCAGATCTACAAGGGCTGTGTGCAGGCAAAGTTTGTCAACGGCGTCTGGCAAGCACGACTGGTCTGGAGTGAATGGGACAAAGAAAAGAAGAAACCGGTCAAGAAAGAGAGGTATCTGGGTGTAATTAAAGAGACGGGATTTGTGCCGAGACACAGGAAGTACACCCGCAGGAAAAAGGAGGAGAAACAAGAGCAGAAACAAGAAGGGATGGATAGTGTGAAGATAGAAGTGCGGCTTGCGGGCTGGGAGAATGAGCCCAGTTATGTGTGGGGAGCGGACCGGATTGGTAGGGAAGCGTTGAAAGGCGTGTGGGCACAGATAGAGCGGTTGGGCATTGAGTTTAACCTGGGGTGTGTGAGGCGTGAGCACGTACTGGTTCTGGAACCGGTTGTGGAGTCAGCGAGAGGTGAATGCCACGTTGCAACCGCCAACAATCAGTGAGGTGCTGGAGTATGTGGGCAGGCGTCCGTATGCTCGTTTGACCATGGGCACCTGGCACGAATTCGGAGAAGAAGTGGCTACCACAGGTGCGGACGGCACTGGTCAGTGCGGGCGACCGGCTTGCTATCTTGGAGATGGCAGGTGGCGACCTTCATGAACTGCACATGCTCCAACACTTACAGGAGAGTTTATTTGAGTCGGAGAAGATCAGCAAGCGGTTGACGTTGGTTTCGGACAGGGCGTGCGTGAGTCGGCACTTGGTTGAACACCTCCTGTCTGCTGGTCAGCCATTTGTGTTGCCTTTGCGGAAGAATATGGTTTCTGAAGATTTGTATAGCAGGCGACCGGAGCGATATTTCAAGTTTTGCAAGCGTCGGATAGGATGGCTGGAAGCGAAGGAACAGATTGGCACGTACACTGTCCGGTTGCTGTTATTTCACGACCCTGTACTGGCTGGTTATCAGGAGAAAGACAGGCGATGGCTTGCGGAGCGGGAGCGACGGACATGAAAGCAAGTGAGGTGTTTGAGTTATACAAGATGCGCCAGCATGTGGATCAGGTTGTGGACAGGCTAAGGAATCACATTTTGGCGGAGGGTTCCTCCATGCGGAATGACGATCAGTTGCAGGGCTGGTTGTGGGTGGTGTTGCTTGCCTTGCAGGTGCACTGGTACGTTTTGGACAGGCTGAAGGCGGTGGGCTTACTGAAGCACTGGAGCGTAGATGAGGTATTGCGTGAGTTACGGGAGATAAGACGTGAGCCCACGCCTACGGGTTGGCGACTCACGCCTGTTTCTCGGGGTGTAAGGAACATGCTCACTAAGTTGGGGTTTGATGAGCTCATATGGGGATAAACACGAGCTTGGGTTTAGCTTTGAACCACTCCAAATATCCTGTTCCCACACCAGGAACTCTCTTCACAGCCTATCAGTTCCTTGTCAAAAAACATCCCAACTCATGCCCTCACCACTCACACGACGACTCCACAGCATCCTGCGAGCTTACGGGATAGAAGACCCCTTTGCACAGGGACTGGCAAAAGCACTTGCCACCATCTACAGACAAATGCACTATGCTACACTTCGCTCACTCCGCCAGGAACTCCGTCAAACCCTCATACAAGCCATGCCCGCAAACCTTGTTACCAAAGAAGACATCAAGTTGCTTATAGAACTATTCAATCGCCGATTCGAAGACCTCATCCATCACACAGACAAGCGGTTTGAGGAACTCCACCAATACACTGAGCAACGATTTGAGGAAATCCATCGGCGCTTTGAAGATGTAAATCAACGCTTCCAGGATATGAACCAGCGCTTCCAGGACATGAATCGGCGATTCGAAGATATAAACAGGCGATTTGAGGATATGAACAGGCGGTTCGAAGATATGCATCGCCAATTCCGCACAATGCAGTGGTTAATCGGTATTGGCTGGGCAATCCTTGCCGCACTGCTCTCTATACTCCTCTGGATGCTCCGACATTAATCATACACCACAACGCTTCTTCCACGCATATACATACCACGATAGTTCCCTTCCCATCTGCTGGTGAATCCCGCTGTTCTCCTCTAACCGACGCATCAAATACGGAAGCACTGCACGAACCTCACCAATCGGAACAAACTTCGCTACACGCAAGCCATAACGGGCAACCCACCAGGTCAATGGATCCGCCATCCCCAGCAAATGCGCAAACCACATGTACGATCGCACGTGGTCATTCACCTCCGCCAACCCCAAACAAAACACCACCGTAACCGGATTGTGCGACGCAACACACAACTGCACCACAGGCACAGACTCCAAACACATCACCACACCACGATGATACGCCCGATCAACCTCCTCCTTCGTATCATACAGCACCGAAGCCACACCCTCCCTGCGCGCATACGCTTGCTCCTTCTGAACGTACGCACCCCGAACCAGCTTCACACCCAGCACACAACCCCGCGCACGGCAATCTGAAATCGCCCGTTCCAGCCAACCCAGATGATCACGCCGATACATCTGAAACGTCGTATATACACGGGCACCTTCCCGATTCCACCGAAAAACCCACTCCATCGCTAAGTGATGAATCGCATCCTGTACCCACGACTCCTCCGCATCCACATGCAACGTCAGATTTCGCTCAATAATGAACTCAGCCAGTGCCGTCGCCAAATCTACGTATCTGTGCCACTGAGGATGAGGACGAGCACGACGACCTCGCAAATATGCACTCTGATGAACAAGCACCGACGTGGGTATAATCCCACTGAGCTTGAGTGCATAATGTCGGATTGGCGAACCCTCAGGAACGCGCGCAACCAGCCGACGAATCCGATCACAATTGGCTTCCGCCATCCGACCATCCACTGCATGCTCATGCGCATAATCCACCATCAACTCCACTGACGAGGGCAACTCGCCCCTTAACCGATGAAGCGCTTCCTTGACCGTCGCACCCCCACAAAACACCGGATAAACCGTCCGGCGAAACAATGCCTCAACAAACTTCGGAGCAACACGATCCGCCCACGGCAGCAACTCCTCCACCACACGAACCAGCCACCCATAACGTGCAAGCCCAAAATACACAATACGTTCAGCCAGAACACCACAGGACAACCCACTGTATGCCGGCAACGGATCCAGAACCTCACGGGCAATCGCCCGAACACGAAACAACTCAGGGATTCGCAACCCACCCATTCACTTACCAGTTTGGCTTCGGAACACCACCACGCAACACATAAAAATCCATAGACTGACCACGCCAGCACCGCGCTAACTGGACAATCTGTCCCGTATGCATCGCAAAGTGCTCCGCAACATGAAACAGTGCCTCTAAACCAGTTACCCGATACCCCTGAATCTCAAAAGTCTGCGTAAGCACAGCCGGCGTAAGACCCAGCAACCGACGACAGGATTCACCTACCGTCTCCACCAGGTCCGCAATCACCTCTTCGGGCTGCCCACCCGGAAAAAACTCCTCTTCACGACGACGGACACCCCACCCTCCACACACACCATGCAAAATCCACTGACGTACATTCCCCGTCAAATGCCGACACAACACCCCTATAGAAGGCACAGACGGACAGGGCGACCACCAGAAACCCGCTAAACCCACCTCACGAACCGAACGCAATATCCGCGGTAAACACTCCAGCTCCAGATACGTCGCTACCTTCACCGTAAACTGACTGGCAACACCTCCCACTGCCCGAACTTCCAGACCACGCATGACTCCACACACTCCGCTTCTCTAAAAAACATACATGCACAATGCCAAACCCTTTTTCATCATTCCAACGACAAGCCCGCAAACCCATACTGATACGGCGGCGACAAACCCGAAACACAAACCGCCGGCAACCACTCTACATGCCCTGCCTCATCCCACCACGATAACCCTTCTCCACGAATACGCACCTCCAGACGAAACGAATCCCCTGCAGAAGAAACTGCATACTCCGGATAGTAAACGCTACGGCGAAGCCCACCTCCATCCACCCACCACTGCACCCCCATACAAAAGAATAAGGGCTTCCTCACAGGAAGACGCCCACCACGCCAAACACCCCTCAACCGGCAAACCACCGAATCTGAACCACTGGACCGACCCAACCACCCACAACCCCACTCACGCAACACCAGCCAGGGCACCTGCGGATAAAAAAAGGAATCCACCACACGATACGACACCACGGAATCCAGCCCACCCACATGCAACGTCTCAACCGCCATAGACACCCAGTTCAACACCACATAGACACGACGACCCCAAAAACGCGCAAGCACACCCTGACGAACATATTCATCCGGACGACCATACACCGTCGTCAAGGGCGCCGACACCCGACCCGTATAAAACCAGAATAGCGACGGACGCTGATACCCGCCAATAAACAACACCGGGGCATCCGCCAGCCGACGATCTACCCTCTCAATCCACGACACCCCATCCGCAAACCACAACGTAACCGGACGAACAACAGATTGCATCCAGCCCGGTAAGCCCACACTGGACAGCCAGAACAACGGATGTGCCGAAACCCCCACCAATACACTCACCACAACCAGACTATGCACAACCCGAGAAAACCTCCCCCTCAACCAGGAAAAATCCCGCAATGCCCCCATCCAAAACGGCAACGCCGGAAACGCCCAGTGCACCTCCGGACGCGTCCACAACGACGCAACCCCAAAAAACAACGGAATCCCAAGCGCTCCCCATACATACCGACGAACAACACCCTCCTCACTATCTTGCTCCGACCACCTGAGAGATACCGCCCGACTAATCACTACCCACCACAACCACGGACCCGACAACCCACCAAACACCACCAGCTGCGCACCCAGAAAAACCAGCGGGTCACTCCACACCGGCGGCGGACCCGCACGTCCCCACACCTGATACGCAACCGTCACCCATTCATTCCGAACCAGCCACACAAGATGGGGAGCGATCACCACCAAACCCACTGTACCCATCACCCACAACTGAACACGACGCACCACACGCATCAACTCCGGCATCACCGCAAACACCACGATCAAAAGCGCATGATACTTAGTTAGCCCCATCAAGCCAGCCACCCCACCCAGCAACACCGTATCCTTCCAGGTGGGAGTATCCACCCACCGCTCCCACCGCCACAAAAACACCATACCCAGAAAAAGCAACAGCGAATCGGGAACCGCCAGAAAACCATACACATGAATTAATGGGCAGGCAAGCAACCACAACCACGCACGAAAGCCCAACCAACGCAACACCACCACAACCAATCCCACATGCGCAAACAGAAACGGCAACCGAACCGCCAGCTCACTCCGACCCAACAACCCCGTAGACAAAGCAATCAACCACGCCGTCAACGGCGGATGATCAAAATACCCCCAGGACCACGAATCCAACTGCGTCCACACCCAGTAATACGCTTCATCCGCATGTAATGGGGCACGCCAAGCCGTATACGCCAGCCAAACCAGCCACAACACTACAGCACTCCACGTGCCCCACCACCACCTGACTCTACACCGGCGCAGCCTCCTGAAGCCGAATCCACCCATCTATCGCCGATGCCTCCACTTCCTCTGTCCGTTCATACCAGCGACACCAACCCACAGACCGTAATGCCAACACTACACTGCTTACAATCACTGAATGAAGTGGAAGATGCACACCCCCCGATAACACCACCTCCCCATCCAAAATCAGCCGGGCAACCACCGCTAAGGGCAAGCCCACACCCCTTGCCACCGCCGTCTCCTCCGGATAACAACCCTCCATCTCCAGCAAAACCCGCTTGCAGAAATACCGATTCCCCTCCCGATATAAAATGTCCTCATACAGATACACCACATCGGATGCACCTGCACGCATTTGCCACCGAGCACGTAACAACAACTCCAGTGCATCCACGAGCGTCTTCCTGCCTGAACCCTCCACAGAAACCACAGGCTCTTCCCGATCCGGAAAACCCAGCCACCGCAAATACCTGTCCCGATATGCATTTCCATCATCGGGGGCATGCCCCGCCGCACGCCATAACCCAGCCGGCGTAATCGGCTCACCCTCCGGATAATAACGATCCTCACGCGTCAAGCCCAGATCAATGAGCTTCTTCCAGGCACGAATAAAGCCCGGATAACGCAACGAGCCCCGCCAGAACAACCGAAGCGCCGGCAAATCAAGCCAACGCCAGTACGGCAGGACATCCCCATTGGGATAAGCCTCCAGATCAGGCAAGGCAGACGAACCCATCCACCGGGACAACGGCACGCAAACCGGCAAAGCAAACACCTCTTCATAAGGAACTGTCCGGAACCGTGATGCCTGCCAGTACCGCGTCAACCGCTTCCCCGCACGAACCACCTGATGAGGCGCCCACGTAAAATAGTACTTCCACGGATTGCCATCACCCTCAACCACCTCAGGATGCGGCAACGCTCCTGCCATCGTACGAATCGCCAGCACCTCTACACGATTCAAATCCAGACCCTCCAGCAGGTGATGAAGCAAAAGATGATCAATACCCGGATCCAGACCACACTCCATCAAAATGGGTACACGCGCACGACGTGCCGCCTCCTCATACCGGCGAACCTCCGGAGTAATATAACTGGCAGTCAATACAGGCGTACCCACCGATAACGCCAGATCAATCACCTGAGGATGCATCGCCGGCGGTAGCATACTGATGACCAGACCCGAACGACGAACCAGATCAGCAATAGCCTGCCGATCCTCCACCTTCAAAAAATCATACGCATGTGCTACGCCTGGATAATTCGGGAGGAGTCTGCCCTCTGCCTTCCGACCATCCGCATCCACCACATGAACCATATACCCCCACCGCTGAAGCAACCGAATGAGCACGGGCGTGGAAAAACCCGCACCCAGCACAACCACTTCACGCAAAGCCATATATCCCCGATTCCCAATGGAACGTTTTCCCCTTCCAGACGGTTTATCTTAACGTAACACGAACCGGGGAAAGTGATCGGAATCCCTCCCCATGGAATCCCGTTTTGACTTTCAGCGGTACCGCCGATACCGAACCGGTACACCCTGGCGCCTATTCCTGTGGCTCTTCCTCCTGATGGGCTTACTGCTGTTGTGGTGGTTCCTCACCCGATGGAAAGATTGAGTCCTTCCATTTTGCCGTAAGTTGTTCAATGAGTCCATCAATAGAAGCAAAGGCAACGCATACGGAAATCCATACACGATGAGCCATTCCACACCCCACCTACTGCACGAGGTACTCCGGGAACTGGTGGGCAAACAGGAGCCCATCGCCATCACCATCCACCTCCCCCTATTCCGCAAAGATCCGGCACTGCGCAAGAAAAACGAAGTGCTTGTACGAAACGCGATTCGCGAAAGCCTCCAGATCGCACAAAAGAAAGCCGGGAACCAGCCAGGTATACTCGCACGCCTGGAAGAACAATTTAATGTACTGGTTCCGCAACTGCCCCTGGACAAACCACCCCAATCCATCGTCATTGTGGTCTCCCCCTCTTACCGGAACTTCTTTGCCCTCCCCTTCTCCGTAGAGAAAAAAGTCGTTGTAGACCGTACCTTTGAAATCCGGGCAATCCTGTATGCCGTGAACCGATGGATCCCCTACTATCTCTTCTTAGTGCAGGACCAGCAGATCATTCCCTATTCCGGGATTGGTACAGAGGTTCGGCGCCTCCACGACCTGGAAGAAGTCTTCCGGCAACTGCGCGTCGTGCCCGACATAGAAAAACCCACGCGCGGCGGGCAAAACCCCGATGAAACCATCGTCGCCCAGCACGCCTTCGCCGGATACGCCTCCCGCGTCTTCGCCTATTTGCGAGGACAATTGAACTTCCGTGATATTCCGGTCGTATTAATTGCCAATCCACAAGAGCTGGGCATCGTCCACCGACTGGCTGAAGACATCGGCATCCCCCCGGAAAACATCCTGCGCATCACCAAAGACCTGCGCGACATAGACCGGGCAACCGCCGAAGAAGTGTATCAGCTGATTCAGGAATGGATTGTCGCCCACCGGCGCCGACTCAAAAACCGTATAGAACGATACTTCAAAGTACGGCGTGTCGCCTCGGGCATCGTGGAAGTCGCCCAAACCGCCTATATGGGCGCCGTAGAAACGCTACTCGTGGAAGAAAACTTTTCTGTCCACGCCTGGACAAAAGAACAAATCCCGCTACAGGTCCAGCTCAGTCCGCCGGACCAGCCCGAAGACTGGCACGAACACGCCGACCTCGTGGACGACATCATTGAATTTGTCCTTCAATACAAAGGACGCGTGTTTTTCTTCCCGGAAGGCGACCTCAAAGACTATGGACGAATCTTAGCCCTGCTCCGATTCGCCTGACAAAACCCAAACCCAACTTCCTGACCTGTCCCCATTCACCGAATCAGCACAACCCCTCCCTTCTTCGTCAGCACTTTTCCATTCTCAAAACGCACCCACAAATAATAAGCGTAGACGTCCATCTCCTGGGGCTTGCCCCGATACGTCCCATCCCACCCTATTCGCGGGTCGCGACTTTCAAAGATCAGCTCACCCCACCGATTGTAAATCCGTAAAAGCATCTCTTCAATTCCACAACCCCGTACGTACAGCGTGTCGTTCACGCCATCCTGATTGGGTGTAAATGCTGAGGGTAAATCCGCTACGGCACACTCCTCAATGGGCGTATCCACCTGCGGAATAGAATCACACCACACGATCAGCGTCGTACACCACCGATCGGTACACCCACTGGTATCCTGAACTGTCAGGCACACACGATAAGTATCCGGCAATAAGTACGTATGCACGGGATTGGCTTCCGTTGAAGTCGTTCCATCGCCAAAATCCCACAAATAGGACGACGCACCCGAAGGACCCAAAAACTGAACTGGCGTGTCACAAGCCAAAGGCGAGCCCGGAACAAACGTAAACGCCGCCGACGCCATCAACTCAAACTCAAACTTGAACACCGCCGCATTCCACGAACTGTTGCATGTAGGACTGTATGCATTTGGCGTAACCGGCAAAGTATTGCCCGCCCAGCAATTCACACACATGGCTTCGTAAACAATACCTCTTGGGTCAAACCGACTGGTCCCTCCATCCACGTGCTCTCCTCCGCCTGACGTACCAAAGTATGTGCCATAAACCAGCGAAGAAAGATTTGGCGCAAATACAGCCAGGTAAAAATCGTTGCCATCCGTCGTGGATTGAAACGCATCGTCGGTAATAGGTAAGCTCACCGCATTCAGGGTCATCCATCCACAAATGTACACACGCTGACACCGATCCACCATAAACGCTGTGGGCGACAACTCCGGACCGGTACTATTGGCAGTCCCGATTGTCGTTGCCAGCACAGTCGTAGTCAATGCCGAGTCCAGTACATGAATAAACATATGTGCACCAGTGACCTGATAAACATTGCCCACTATGGGCCACGAACCTTCCGTATGCCCAAACAGATAGACTTTCCCCTGCTTATCCCGGTCAATCCGGTAGCTCTGGTCATGCATAGGTGTGCCCAAATACGTGCTGGCGAGAATCGCCGTACCATCCGCACTGAGCAAAGTCACGTACGCATCCACTTCGCCCTGCAAAGACGCCTGATACGCCCCTGGCGTCACAGGAAAGTCGCTGGACGCCGTCCCACCGGTTACATACACCTTGTGATCCGCCGTTAACCGCAAACCCATCGCTGCATCATCTCCACTGCCACCCAGATACGTCGCCCACACCACCGAGGAAAGATCCGGTGCCAGCTTTGCGACAAATGCGTCCTGCCCACCTGCCAGCACGCCCTGTACAACCCCCGCTGTAACCGGAAAATCCACCGAAGACGTCTGACTGACTATGTACACGTAATCGTTTTCATCAACCAGAACCTCTCCACGATGCTCATCCCCATAGTGGTAATTCGTTGCTGAAAGCAAGTCATTGACTCCGTCTTCAGCCGTACCACCCAAATACGTAGAGGCAACAAGTGCAGAGCCATCCGAAGTAATAATCGTAATAAACGCATCCTGCATGCCATTGAACGTGGGATCCACAACTCCATTAGTGACAGGAAAATCCGAAGAGGAGGTAGCACCCAACACCACGAGCTGTCCCTGACTGTTGACAATCATGCTGGAAGGATTATCCTCAAGAGATCCACCCAGATACGACGCCCACAGAAGCGTCGTGCCATCTGAGCTGAATTTGCTGATTGCCACATCCTCAACTCCCGCAAAATTCACCTGGAAAGCACCTGCCGTCGTCGGATAACCCACATCAAATGCAATACCACCCAGATAAATATTCCCCTGATCGTCATACGTGGCAGTAAATCCATAATTACTTGCCGTAGAGCCGCTGAACGTACACGCCCGCAAAATCGGGTCTATAACGATTGTCCCACTGCGCACGCGCTTACCCAAACCCTCAGTATGCCATGCCTGAATCCCAAGCCGATGCTTGTCCTGTTCCAGCCAGACCCGATAACGCACCGGTTGCAAATCCTCTGCACGGTACACGACTGGCACCTCCATCGTGATCGCACCCACCGAAGTAAAAATCCGCAGCGTCCTATCAGCAAGTTGCACGGAATCCGCCCCTTCAATGTCTATGAACCAGCGCTGCGTCTTTCGGCGAGCCCGAGTAATCAGGTCCATCTTGAGCAAGTTGGGCTCCAGCGCTACATACTGAATCTGCAGATGCTGTTCTGGAGCGTAAACAACTACTTTCCGGTAACCACGAACACGCGTCGCCCACCGTGCCGGGTCCGAACCCAGGAAAAAGTTGTAATAATGCGCTGTGGAATCATACCCTTCAATCCGCACCGGGCTTTGCCTCAGGAAAGGAAAATGCATGCGCACAGCATGACAGGCAATTCGTTTCGCGTCGTGGTTGATGTCCGCCTGTCCGTCCCGCGAAGTCCGGCTGTGCGCATGAATACCATGCTCGGGAAAGCGACACAAAACAATCGTCAGGCTATGCCGTTCCAGAAAGAACGTAAGTCCATGCTGCTGGAGCCGATACAAAAAAGCCCCTTTCCATTGCCCGCGATTGGGAAGCCACACACCCGCCGTATATGCATGAAGAACGTGGTGCCCTGGTACCATCAACAGGACACCTGCAAGGAACTGGAGCCCTACCACCAGATTACGGTACCCCTGTCTGCCCATTGCCCCCACCATTTTGCCATTCCAATTAGCAAAGTAAAGGCCGGGACGCAAACAACAAAGCTTTTTCCGAACCACGGTCAATTTCGGGAAAGGGCTTAACTTGAAGGAGAAGGCAATTGTGCTCCCACATTCATTCAGAGTGGTCTTGCAAAAATCGTGCCAGACCTTAGACACAAATCCCCAACTGCATGCATGCCCAAACTAATCCTGCAAAGAACGCCTCTTCACAACGCACGATTGCATTTGACACCATCGCATGGGTGCCTGGAAAGAGTGGACTGTACGAAGTGCGCGCCATAACCCGTCAGGGTATCCTCCTGCGCTCGTTAATAGATGGGCGTGCCCTCGTGGCAGGTGCAACGATTCCGGTCTCCCTGCTAAAAGACATGGCAGTCTATACCACTTCTTCTTCGGAACCCATTGCCCTGCGTGAGGTGTTTCTTAAGATGGCGGACCTGGATCAGAAAGGGCAACTGCAAGCGCCAGACAACCAGGAAGATCCAGAGGCATGGCACGCATTCTTTGCAGGCATCCTGCCAGAGTACGATCGCAATCGCGTCCATACCTCACACATCCAGCGCATCTACCAGTGGTATCGGCTCCTGAAAGAAGTGGGTGCCCTCCCCGAACGCCCCACAGAAACTGCAGAAAACCAGACAGAACACCAATCTGAACCTTCCCAAAACCCAGAACAGGATGAATCAACCCCAACCCAATAACCAGCCGGAATCAACCCGACAAGCCCACTCTGAGGAAGAATGGCTCCGATGGGTTGACCTGCCCACACCCTACTGCCTCCTGTACGTGCCTTTTCCCTCCGTAGAATCCGCTGAACGTGCCGGGCAAACCCTGGTTGAAGAACGCCTCGCCGCATGCACCAATCTCCTGCAGGGTGGACACAGCTTCTTCTGGTGGGAAGGCAAAGTCCAGAAAGAACAGGAAGTGGTGCTGATTGTCAAGACGAGCCGAAAGAAAGTTGCCAGGGCGGTCCAGCGTATTCAGGCGCTACACCCCTACACGGTCCCTGCCATTCTGGAACTGCCTGTTTTAAGCATGCCCGCCGCCTATACCCGGTGGTTTGAAGAGCAACTGGAAGAAAAACAGTGATGGCGCGTGCGGGTCGCCAGCGCTTGCGGTACTTTCCCCGTCTCCCACTGAATTCCTACAATCCACTTATTGTCAAGCACTTTCATCCTAAACGGGGGCGACTCCTCGTCGCAGAACCCATGCTCTTTGACCCCAACTTCCGGCACACCGTCGTGCTCATCACGGAATTCTCCCGGCATGGCGTCGTGGGATTCATCCTCAATCGCCTTTCCGAATTCCGCCTGAATCAGCTGGGAAAAGACCTGGAAGCCCTTCCTCCCCTGCCCGTCCTGTGGGGCGGACCCGTGGAAACCAACACCCTCCATTACATCCACCAGTACAAAGACTTGCCCGGCGCCCAGCCCATCTCCCCAGACGAAAACCTCTACTGGGGTGGCGACTTTGACGTGCTCTTCAAAGCCCTGCTCAAACGAGAGATTGACCCCAACCGCATCCGCTTCTTCATTGGCTATTCAGGGTGGCGCCCCCTCCAGCTCAACGACGAGCTGCATCGGGAATCCTGGTTCATCCTGCCTGTCCGCCAGGAATATGTGTTTACTGAGACGCCCAACCTCCAGCTGTGGTACCGCGTACTGAAGGAATCGGGCGTCATCCACCGACTCATCACACTTTTCCCTCCCAACCCCATGTGGAATTAGCCCGAAACCCCTACTGGTAATCCGGGAACTTCCCCACTACCCAATTGTTACCCCTAAACTGGACAACCTTAAGGTAACCAGGTACCATTCGCAATGTGGTGTTCCCGCAAACTAAAATCCAGAGCGCCATGCCCATCTATATCACCCGCGAACGGTTTGAAGAAATGGTTCGCGAACTGGAATACCTCAAAACAGAAGGACGCCGACAGGTAGCAAAAAAAATCCAGGAAGCCCGCGAAAAAGGCGACCTGTCTGAAAACGCCGAATACGCCGCCGCCAAAGAAGAACAAATCATGCTGGAAAAACGTATCCTCCAGCTGGAACAACAACTGGCAGACGCCCGCATCATAGACACCTCCAAAATAGATACCTCCACCGTACAAATGCTCTGTAAAGTTCGCGTGCAAAACCTATCTACAGGACAGGTTGCCACTTACCAGATTGTGTCTGACGTGGAAAGCAACAGTCGCGAAGGGAAGATCTCAGCCTCCTCACCAATTGGACGCGCCCTCTTAGGTAAGCGCGTGGGCGACGAAGTAGAAATCCAGGTGCCTGCCGGCAGGATCCGACTGAAAATTCTGGAAATCACAGTGTAATGCCATCTGTGTTTACGCGAATTGTGCGCGGTGAGCTGCCTGCCTTTCGCGTTGCCGAGACCGACCACTGCCTTGCATTCCTGGACATCAACCCAATCCAGCGCGGGCACACACTCGTCATCCCCAAACAGGAAATAGACTACATTTTTGACGTGCCCGACCCCCTTTACACGGAACTCTGGCAATTTGCCCGACGCGTGGGACGCGCAATCCAAACCGTCATTCCCTGCAACCGAATTGGTATCGCGGTCATTGGACTGGAAGTGCCCCACGCCCATATCCACTTAGTGCCCATCAACACGATGGCGGACCTGGACTTTAGTCGCCCCCGCCTCCGGATGTCCGCCGAGGAGATGAAAGGGCTGGCGCGGGAGATTGGGGAGGCGTACCGGAGGTTGTTTGAGTAGGTTTTTGGTTTTGGGGGGCTGTGGGCGGTCGGCGCTGGTTTTCAGGGAGTTAGGGCGCCCCTGCAGGGGCCCCACACCCCCCA
>JALWYU010000017.1 GCA_026992635.1 Bacteroidota bacterium
ACCCAACTCCCCTCAACCCCGAAATCCCGGCAACAACCAAAACGAAAACGACCGGCGAACCATCCACAAAGCCAGTAACTTATACACACCAATCCCCACCGTATAGGCAAGCGCTAAACCCGGCGCACCCCACCGTGAACCCCACAACACAACGCCAACTCCCATCACCACCACACCCGTCACCGTCGCAACCATGTGAATCCGCTCCCGGTGTAGTAAATTCAGAAACAATCCCGCCGGACCCGTCAGCACAACAATGAATCCGCCCGGAAAAAGCAACCCCATAACCAGAGGTAATTGCGCATAGGGCGCATCGCGTAAAAACATTGCGATATACCGGCTGAACGCCAGCAAAACCAGTGCCAGCACTAAGGCAACCAGACTGGCAACCAGTATGAGACGGCGTGTCATATGGGCTAATCGTTCTTTTTGGGCGGGATACATGGTGGGGATCAGGGGTGCCAGCACCTGACCAATAAACAGCGCGGGAACCTGAACCGGACCCAGCAACCGAAATGCCATGTTGAACACGCCCATCTCTTCCGGAGAAAGCAAATAACCACCCAAAAGCGTAGGCAAATGGAACAACATGCCAGTAATCAGCTGCAATACCAAAAAATAAACAATTGTCTTCCAGGCAAGTCCTTCAGAAGCCCTCTCCCGACTCCGCATAGCACGAAAAAGAAACCCAATTGGATTGGGATGATGACCGAATACCCATAGATACACAATCACAGTAATGGCTAAGGCAATCCAGACGGACACAACCAGCAAACGCATTGCTTCAACACCCCGGGATAAACTCCACCAATACATACCAATCAGGACCAGCGGCAAAAACACCACGTGCAATAGGGCACGCGTCAGAAAGTAAGCCAACGCCGATTGACGACGCGCCTGAATTGCAGAGCCATACGCATGAATGAGTACATACACAGGCACACAGGTAATCGCAAGCACGGTCGCCCGCCAGAGCGCCTCCACCTGAAATACCTCACGAAAAAACAGGAATACTACCAAACAGGTCCCGGCAACAAGCAACGCAACAAGCAAGCTACGCCACCACACCACCTGAAAGAAAGCCGTCCACCGGGCAATCTCGCCCTGCTCCAGATATAAAGTGCCCTGACGCAGTACGAGCGGACGAAATGCCATCCCAATGTTCAGCGTCAGATATAAAAGCCACATGAATGCTGTGGAATAAATTCCAAACTCATCGGCGCCCAACACCCTTCCTAACAACAAATTCAGCGTATAACCCACACCATACTGCAGCAAGGAAACAAACCCCACTCCTCCCAAATTCAACAGAACATACCGTTTCTCTGGCGAAAAAGATTTCCACCGGTCCACCCACCGAACCATCTCACACACTATGCATTCCCGCACGATTCCCGTCCGTCATCGCCCATGCCTGCTTCCTCCATCGGCTGCACTCTACCCTCCGTAAGCCCCTCGCCTTTACCCGTGTCCGCATCCGTTTCGGTATCCGTACGATGATTCTCCCTTTTGGGATGAACACGCCAGGTACCCACCAGCCAAAGTAAAAACCCCACAGTAATCGCAGTATCCGCCAGGTTAAACACCGGCGCAAAAAACACGAAATACCTCCCTCCAATTAGTGGCAGCCACTCCGGCAAAAAACCTTCCCAAATCGGAAAATACAGCATATCCACGACACGACCATGAAACAATGGTGCATACCCCTTACCAGGAGCAAACCGTGCCACGTCAAAATATGTGCTCTCCGTAAACAGCACTCCATAAAAGATGGAATCAATCATGTTACCCAGTGCACCCGCAACAATACAGCTCAAACCCAGTACAATCAAGGGGTGTTCACTGCGACGCCAGCTCCGCCACCACATCCACAAAAACACCACCGTCAAAACAATCCGAATTCCTGTCAGAATCACTTTGCCCACCTCACCACCCCACTGAATCCCAAAAGCCATTCCGTAATTCTCCACAAAATGCAAACGAAACCACGGAAAAATCACCAGCTCCTCTCCTAAGCGAAACGTGGTTTTCACCCAGACTTTCAGGGTTTGATCCGCCAGTAGCCACACCACAATTACCAATGGAAATATCCACTGTTTCCAGGTCATCCTAATTCTGATTCATTGCTTTTTTGCCTTTTCCGTTTACCTGTCCGATTTTGAGAGGGGTTCTACTCCCACATGAACGGGCTTTCCGTACACCTGTACTGATACCATGTCTACAGGTGGAGTCGCTTCCGTTGTTTCTGACTCTTTCAGGAATTGCAGTTGGCTGGCTAAGGTCTCCCGTTGAATCAACGTGCTATGGCTGGCAATGACGGGTTCCAGCCATGAGCCAGCAACCAGCCACAGGCGAATTCGTGCCGTCACCGATAACCCTTTTTGTTTCCGGACCTGCTGAATCCGATTGATCAACTCCCGTGCCATGCCTTCATAGCGCAGGGCATCGGTGATTTCTGTGTCCAGTGCAACTGTAAATGCACCGGTTGCGGAGGTTTCGCTAAGCCATCCCTCCACTTTTTCGTGGATTACTTCCACATCGTCGCGTGTGAGTGTGATGGTCGTTCCATCTATGGTCAATGTGGCTTGTCCACGTTGGAGAAACTGCTCAATCTCGGTTTGTCCCCAGCGACGAATCACTTCTTCTGCCATACGCACCTGTCTGCCTAAGCGTGGACCCACCCGTGCATAGTTCAGGCGTAATGTTCGGCGCATCCATTTGCCCGGCTCCCGAACCAATCGCACTTCTTTCACATTCACTTCTTGTTGAATCAATGTGCCCAGTGCCTGAACCGCACGATGTACTTCTTCATGCGTGCTGAACACCACTAATTGCCGTAGGGGCTGACGAACTTTGATTTGCGCTTTTTTCCGAAGTGCCAACGCCACATGTACAATTTCCTGGATTATTTCCATTTGACGAACCAGATCGGGATCTTTCCATTCTTGCGGCACCTGTGGAAAGTCTGTCATATGTACGGAGGGCGGCCCTCCCCCAACTACTGCGCGAATATTCCGGTAGATCCATTCTGAGAAGAACGGGGCAAGAGGCGCCATTAATCGGGCTGTAATCAATAACGCTTCCATCAATGTCTGATAGGCTGAAACCTTATCCTGATTGTACTGGGCTTTCCAGAAGCGTCGCCGATTTAATCGCACGTACCAGTTGCTGAGGTCCTCCATAATGAATTCCTGCAGGAGACGGGCTACACGCGTGGGCTCATATGCACGGTATGCCTGCTCTACGGCTGTGATCAACACTGCCATTCGCGCCAGCAACCACCGGTCAATCAGGGGGCGCTTTTCAACGGGTACGGGTTGTTCTCTGCCCCGAAATCCATCAATATTCGCATACATAGCAAAGAAATGGTAGGTGTTGGCAAGGGCACGAAAATGTCGTTTCAGTAGTTCGCCAATTTGCTGTTCGTCAAACCGGAGGTTTTCCCATGGTGGATTTGCACTAACCATATACCAGCGGACGGCATCGGCGCCATAGCGCTCCATTACTGCCATGGGATCCACGACATTGCCCAGTCGTTTGGACATCTTATTACCATGCTTATCCAGTACGAGTCCATTGACGATCACACTGCGAAACGCTGGCTTGCCAAACAGCAATACGCCCAGAACATGCAATGTGTAGAACCATCCGCGGGTCTGATCTACGCCCTCGGCAATGAAGTCTGCCGGGAACTGTTTCCGAAACAGCTCCGCATTTTCCATTGGGTAATGCCACTGAGCAAAGGGCATAGCGCCCGAGTCAAACCACACGTCAATCACTTCCGGGTAACGGTACATGGGCTTGCCCGACCGCGAACACAGCACAATTTCATCTACATAAGGGCGGTGTGGGTCAAAATTCTCGGGCAACGATTGACGCATAAACCCGGCACGCACCGCTTTCTCCACCTCCTGACGTAACTCGGCAAACGAGCCAATGCATACCATTTCCGATTCATCTTCGGTTGCCCAAATCGGCAGGGGCGTGCCCCAGTAACGCGCACGGGAAAGATTCCAGTCCTGAGCAACCGCCAGCCAGTTCCCAAAGCGCGCCCTGCCAATTTCGGGTGGTTGCCACCGAATCTGCTCATTCTGTTTCAACAGTTCTTCACGAAACGCCGACACACGAATGAACCACGAACGAAACGGATAGTAAATTACGGGCTTGTCCGTCCGCCAGCAATGCGGGTAATTATGCCGGTAAGTTTCTACGCGGAAGAGTTTCTTCTGGGCAAAGAGGTATTCCACAATCTCTTCATTGACGTCTTTTTCCCCGGAATCGTAGAAGTTTTTCACGGGTCGTCCTTTCCAGGGCTCAACTTCTTCCGTAAAACGTCCCTCCTGATCTACCAGCAAAATCATGGGCAACTGATACTGTTTGCTCAGGGCGAAGTCCTCGGCACCATGGGCTGGTGCAATGTGCACGATACCCGTTCCTTCTTCCATCGTAACGAAGTCTGCCAGCACAATCTGGTATGCACGACCTGTACGAACCACCTTGAACGAAAACAATGGATGATAAGCCCTGCCCTCTAAGGTGTGCCCAGCAAATCGTTTGACTATGCGGTAAGGCAAATAGTATGGGTCGCCTTCGTACTGGTCTGGGGGAACGCCTTCCATTGTCGGGTCAAAATAGGCGGGGAGGCGCTCCTCAGCAAGGATCACGCGGATTGGGTCATGCGTGTAAGGATGAACGGTTTCCACTTCTACGTACGTCGCCTCGGGATGCACAGCCAGTGCCACATTAGAGAGGAGTGTCCAGGGTGTGGTCGTCCACGCTAAGTAGTACAGGTTGGTGTCTTTGGCGTCCTGGAAGAGGACTGTAGGCGAAAGATCCGCCACTTCCCTGTAGCAACCTGGTAAGTTCAATTCATGGTGAGAAAGCGCGGTGCCTGCCGCCGGTGAATAGGGCAAAATCGCATAATCCCTGTAGAGCAATCCCCGTTTAAACAGTTCTTTCAATGCCCACCACAGGCTTTCAATGTACTGGGGATCACAGGTAATGTAGGCGTTTTCCAGGTCCAGCCAAAAGCCCATACGCACAGTGAGTGCTTCCCAGGCTTCTTTGTAACGGAACACCTCCTGCTTGCACAGCCTGTTAAACTCCTCCACTGAGATGACTTTGCCAATGTCCTTTTTGCGGATACCCAGTTTCTTTTCCACTTCCAGTTCTACGGGTAAGCCATGGGTGTCCCACCCCCCTTTCCGCAATACATAATAGCCCTGCATCGTGAAGAAGCGGCAGACCAGATCTTTCAATGTGCGTGAGAGCACGTGGTGAATACCGGGTTTACCATTGGCGGAGGGGGGACCTTCGTAAAATACGAAGCGCGGGGCGGATTTTCGCAATTCCAGTGTTTTCTGGAAGATGTTTTCTTTTTGCCAGAAATCCAGGATTTCCCGTTCCCAGTCTGTCCAGGTCAACTGTTCCACTTCGCGGAACCGATCTGTGTGTCCCATACTCCACAGTCATTTAGTGTTGACCCTTTGCGTGCTCTCCCCGAATCTTTTTTCAAAACTTAAGGATTCCGCCCACTTCCAAATGCACTTTCAACGCAAATCGTTTCAGGAGCCCTTTTGGGGTGTTTCCTCCCTGCTTCTTTTTTTCTTCGTCGGAATGGGAAACGATGCAAGTCGGTTGTGCCTATCATCATGCCAGTGCACATTGACGAAAGTCAATTTTCCATCAACACAAAATTTTGCGTATATTGTCTTAAGGAACCTGAGGCTGGGCAGGCAACAATGCGTTTTTACTCAAATCGTCGGACCATGTCAGCCAATCGGGACAAAGAGGGGTTTGTACCCCGGGGTGCCTGGACATTCTTCGTGCTTCTCTTAGTTGTGGGGCTTGTCATCTGGCTTGCCGTTTACTTTGTCATGGTAAATCGGACGTGAGCCATGCGTGGCGAAAGGGCTGTGCTGGGGTTATCGCTGGTCTTTGTGGTTTTCCTGTTTGTGTTGCTGTTGTTTGCCCGGAGTGCTTATGGTGTGGATTTGCCCGGATGCCTGACTGATGTGGAACCTTACACGAAAGGGGCTATAGAGCAAATTGCAGCGAATCGCTATCAACTGCGCTATGTGGCGAAAATGTGGACGTTTGACCCGCCCGAAGTTCGTGTGCCTGCAGGTGCTGAAGTGGATCTGTATTTGGTTACGCAGGATGTGGTTCATGGTTTGCAGATTCCCGGGACGAACGTCAACCTGATGGCGGTGCCCGGCGCCATTGCCTACACCAAAGTCAAATTCACCAGGCCGGGAACTTACTATGTGCGATGCCATGAATTTTGTGGTGCTGGACATCAGTTCATGGAAGCCCGCATCATCGTGGAAGAAACCTCACCTGGTGCAAATCAATAATTGCCGAATCAACCCTTAGTCCTTGCAAAATCCAGGAGCCATGTCCAACGAAGGAGGAATGTCCGGGATGCCCCGTGCTTTGCGTGCGCAAATTCTTCTTTTGGTGGGCGTTGCCATTACTTTGCTGATCCTGGGTATTTATCATGGGTTCATGCAGGTGCTTTATCGGACTGGCGTGTTGCGTGCCAGCAGCTTTTTGGGGTTGTCCTATTACAGTGGGCTTACGTTGCATGGTGTGGTCAATGCGATTGTCTTCACCACTTTTCTGATTGTGGCGTTTGGTCAGGCAGTCATGCAATACTATTTGAAGCGGACACCCAGCATCACCTGGGGATGGATCGCCGTATTCCTGATGCTTTTCGGTACGGTTCTGGCGGCAATCACGGTTCTTACGGGTAAAGCCGAGGTCCTGTACACGTTCTATGCACCTCTGTATGCCCATCCACTATTTTACATTGGTGCGGCGCTGTTGATTGTGGGTTCGTGGATTCCGTTCTTTACGTGGATTCCGTTGATTCAGCGATGGCGCCGGGAAACGAACGCGCCGCTTCCGCTTCCGGTTTTGGGCATGATGGCGACGTTTATTGTCTGGCTGGTGGCAACCCTTGCCGTTGCCGTGGAGGTTCTGGTTTTTCTGATACCGTGGGCATTGCGCCTGACAGACCAGGTGAATGTTCCGCTTACACGAACCCTCTTCTGGTTCTTTGGGCATCCCCTGGTTTATTTCTGGTTGCTCCCAGTCTACGTGATGTACTATGTGTTTCTGCCGAGGATGACCGGTGGTAAGCTCTTTTCGGAAAACGCGGCGCGCCTTGTCTTCATGTTGTTTATTGTGTTTTCGGTTCCGGTGGGTGTCCATCATCAATATACGGAGCCGGGCTTGTCCACTTCGGTCAAATGGATTCATACGGCGTTGACGTTTTTGGTGGCGGTTCCCAGCCTGATCACTGCTTTTACCGTTGCCGCTTCCTTGGAATATGCGGGCTGGCAAAAGGGATACAAAAGTTTGTTTGGCTGGATCCGTGCGCTTCCCTGGTTCAATGCCGATCAGTATCTGGTCCCTTACATGACGGTGGGTTTGTTGCTTTTTATCATTGGTGGTTTTACGGGTGTGGTGAACGCTTCCTACTCGTTGAACCTCATTGTGCATAACACGTCATGGATCCCCGGGCATTTCCACCTGACAGTGGGTGGGCCCGTTGCCTTAGGGTTGCTCGCCCTCGCCCTCTATCTGTTAGAAACGGTGGGTGGCAAGCCAATCAGCAAAAAAGCTGCCCTGTGGGTTCCTTACCTGTGGGGCGTGGGGATGCTGTGTTTGAGCATACCCATGATGGTCAAGGGTGTGCTCTATGGCGAGCCACGACGGACCAACTTAGGACTCTCTTATGTCAACCCTGAATCTCCTTTTTACAAGCCTGAACTGGCAGGTGGTGCCTTTGCAGAAATTACGGGGGGCATTCTCCTGACAATTGCCGCCATCCTCTTTTTCTATGTCTTTTTCAAAGCACTATTCAGCGCGGCGAGAAAGGATGCGGATA
>JALWYU010000018.1 GCA_026992635.1 Bacteroidota bacterium
GGGCTACCCCTACTCACCCCTGTACAGGTTTTGCGGTGGGCAGGGCGGAAAACCCCTGCCTTACAGAGGTAAACTATTCCTGGGAGGTGGTGGAGGCGCCGGTTCCAACCACGGAGGAACCGGTACAGGCGGTGCACCCGGTGGTGCAATCCTCTTCCTGTGGGGCAAAACCTTACTTGCCCAGGGACAACACCTGATTGTCCGCGGTGCCAATGGCGAAGACGCACCTGCCGACCAGTTCCACCAGGATGGCGTAGGTGGGGGCGGAGCCGCCGGCTCCATCCTTCTATGGTTTGAAGAAGTAGACTCGCTCGTCCTGGACCTCCGCGGCGGAAACGGTGGCAATACATCCTTTCTGGGGGCTGGACCAGGAGGCGGAGGCGGCGGAGGAATACTGCTCATACCCCATACTTTGCGCGGACAACTCACAGTATGGCTCAACGGCGGACAGGCAGGAAAAGCCGATACCACCTTTTGGGGAGCTCAGGATGGCATGCCCGGCAGAATCGACACGCTTACACCTGAAGAAACACCCTTTGGCGAACTGGCACAGGTGCCCAGATGGCAAATCCAAACGACAGGTCGGCAAGTCCTCGCTACCACCTACCACCTCACACAGTGCACCTGGACAGTTGCCAGCCAGCCACAGACCGGATGCCACCTCCAGACCACTGTCTTCGCCAGTGGATGGGTACCCCTCACCTTAGAAAGCCAGTGGAATGGTTGTCCTTACCAGCGGGATACCCTATTGTTCTTTTCCGTGCCCACCGCCTTTTCCCCCAATCAGGACGGCAAAAACGACTATGTTCAGCTCTGGGCACCCCCCTCCGCATCCATCTCCTGGATAATCTGGAATCGCTGGGGGACGCAGGTCTTCACCTGTCAGGATCAGGTCTGTACCTGGCACGGTGAATGTAACAATCAACCCTGTCCCCCTGGAATTTACTATCATCGGTGGCATATCCTTCAGCCTGAAACAGAACCAACCGCTATTTACCCCGTATCAGAATCCCGGGAAGGACGCGGTTACCTGTGGCTCACCCGATAATAAAACCAACGCCAGAAGCAAAAGGGCAAGATAGATGCCCTGGGCTAACCCGCCCAGTTTCCAGAACACAGACGATGAACCCCTGCACTGGAGTAACACTGCACTTGTCGCCCGGAGCCTGGCGCACGTACTCTTTTTCCTGTCAGGCTTGCTCGCTTTGCTCCATCCGCATTCTACACAACGTCCTGGCAACATACTGACACAGATACAAGCACAGAGACGGGCAACGCCAACCCCATTCAGCACAACCAGCACAACAACAATAATAGATAACTGCTTCGTACGGCATGCAGACAGTGTGTGGATTCAGCATTTGGCAGGCTTCTCTCCATTCCAGTGGAACGTGCTTGCGCGCCGCCTTGACTATCGGGATTCGCTGGCGGTCGCCGAAGTGTGTGGCACCTGGAGTATCCAGGCAATCCAGTGCAGTTTGATGGTGCGTGCCTGCCCCTATTATCGCCGGCTCCATCTTACACGAGCACCACGCGTCTCCACATCCAAGTAATCAGAATTTTTTTCAGGAGTATGCTACGTTACTTACCAGAAGCGGTAAAGGAGTAACAAACAGCCTCTGTCATGACAGAGCAATTGCCCATCATCCGGAAAGTGGCTGTGCTGGGTGCCGGCGTCATGGGCTCACAAATCGCATGCTTGCTGGCAAGTGCCAACCTTGACGTACTCCTGCTGGATTTGCCACCAGACGATCCAGACAAAGAACTCCCTGCCCAAAAAGGTTTAGAGCGCACCCTCCAGATGAAACCCTCACCCATACTCAAAAAGGAATTTGCCCGCCAAATTGAAGTGGGGGACTTCGCCCATGATTTGCCACGACTGCACGACGCCGACTGGATTATTGAAGCCGTCGTAGAAGACCCGCGCATCAAACAGGAGCTCTACCAGAAAGTCCTTCCTCATCTTAAGGCATCCGCCTTGCTCACCACCAACACTTCAGGCATCCCAATTCGTATGCTCCGTGAGGCGCTCCCCCAGGAGATACGCCCTCGCTTTTTTGGCACACACTTTTTCAATCCCCCACGCTATTTGCCTTTACTGGAGTTGATTCCTTCGCCAGAGGCTTCACCCAACCTGCTGCAGGCATTTGCCCGGTGGGCAACCCGCCGATTAGGCAGAACCGTACTACTGTGTAAGGACACCCCCGCATTCATTGCCAATCGCATTGGCGTCTATGCCATGGCTCTGGTTTTCCGCCTGATGCAAGAACTGGACCTTTCCATTGCCGACGTAGATCAGTTTACGGGTCCGGTTGTGGGCAGACCACGGTCCGCCACCTTCCGCACAGCCGACCTTGTGGGACTGGATACGCTCCTGCGCGTCATGGAATTTCTCGCACAGTCTGTACCAGAAGAAGCCCACCTTTTCACACCTCCGGAATTCCTGCGCCAGCTCGTCAACCAGGGGCACCTCGGTGAAAAAACCGGCAAAGGTTTTTACTACCGGGAATACGTGGAAGGTCGGCGCATCATCTATATGCTGGACTGGAAATCAGGCAAGTACGTTGAACGAAAACGCAATACGTACCCCTCGCTCCAAATGGCACAGGCTGAGCAAGACCTGGTCCGACGTATCCAGATCCTGCTGAACAGCGAGGATACCGCCGGACAATTCACACGAAAGTTCTTCGCCCATCTGATCAGCTATGCCGCCCACCATGTTCCGGAAATCACCGATGAATTCTACCAGATTGACGATGCCTTAGAAGCGGGGTTTGGCTGGCAAATGGGTCCCTTCCGCCTGTGGAACCAGCTGGGGCACAAAACCATCACCCAACTCATCCAGCAGGAAAACCTCACATTGCCAGATTGGGCACAGGACGCCATTCGCGCGAACCAGCCCCTTTACGAGTGGCGCCAAAACAAAATCCACTACTGGTCCTTGGAGAAAACCTACGTGCCTGTCCGAACCTTAGAGGGCGTGATTCCCTTAGCGTTCTACCCTCGCGAATCCATAGTTTGGCAAACGCGAGGAACCACCCTTTATGACTTGGGCGACCACGTCCTCGCACTGGCAATTCACACGCGGATGAACGTCATTGGCGAAGAAGTACTGACGGGAATCCAAAAAGCCTTAGACGAAGCCGAACGCCGGCGCGCCGGACTGATCATCACTTCGCTGGGCGAGCATTTCTCGGCGGGCGCCAACCTGGCAATCCTCCTTCAGCTGGCTGTTGATGGCGAATGGGAAGACATAGACCTGGCAGTTCGGATGTTTCAAAATGTGAATCAGCGAATCAAGTATTCGGAAGTGCCCGTAATCGTAGTTCCCTTTGGTTTGACGCTGGGTGGCGGATGCGAAATCTGCCTGCACGCACCCTATGTCGTTGCCGACCAGGAAACCTACATTGGTCTGGTGGAAATTGGCGTGGGCTTAATCCCTGCCGGTGGCGGAACCAAAGAAATGGTTGCCCGTGCCAGTCGGTCGTTCTACGAAGGCGATCCGGAAATCCCCCATTTGCAACAGTGGTTTTTGACGGTGGCACAGGCAAAAGTTGCCGAGAGTGCGGAGCAGGCTTATGACCTTGGACTCTTCCTGCCGGGCAAAGATGAAGCTTACTGGGGTCGGCGACGCTTGGTCGCACTTGCCAAACGCAAACTCCTGCACATCCTGGATGCCGGACACATTCCACCACGCCGTCAACCCATCCGTGTACTGGGGCGGTCCGCACTCAGTGCTTTCCAGGTGGGAATTCACGTAATGCAAAAAGGCAACTGGATCACTGCCTACGATGCCTACCTGGCAGAAAAACTGGCATACGTATTTTGCGGAGGAGACTTACCAGAGCCCCAGGAAGTCTCCGAAGAATACCTGCTGGACTTAGAACGGGAAACTTTCCTGCACCTCTTAGGACAGAAAAAGACGTTAGAACGCATTCAGGCGGTTCTGAAAACGGGCAAGCCCCTGCGCAACTGATCGCTGGGAGCCGCCCGGACTGCGTACTGCACCCGGATAAGAAAGGGTTGAGAAACAATAAGGCATTTTCCAGCTGGCGAAAGCAGACTCGTTGTCGGCAAATATTGGATCTGAGGACCCCGTGCTTACCGATCGCGGAGGCACACCGAGATAACGCATCCGTTAAATTGTTGCTATGCTCAGCTCACTGAAATATTATAGATTTTTAGATATCAAAAAGATCAAAAAGAGAGGTTCCCTTTGCGTTGCTCCTATACCTGCCGACAAATTCTCCTCTTTCCTTCCTCTCCTTGAACGTCTTTCTGACGACGTGCTTTCTGACCTCCTCCAGCACCTTTCCCCGTTCCCTCTCAGCCCTCTCAAGGCGTCTGCGGGCGTACTCCACGTACTCCGGGGAGATGTCTATGCCGATGTAATGGTGGCCGAGGAGTTTGGCTGCCACCAACGTGGTACCGCTACCGCAGAAGGGATCCAGTACGACCTTCCCCCTCTCGTCTCCGAGGATGGAGTAGATTATCCGGGTGGGGAGGGCAACAGGGAAGGGAGCCGGATGGGGGTTGTCCCTCTCCGGGGGTATCCTCCAGATGGACGTCAGGAGGGCGTGGCGGGACTCCAACTCCTTACCTATGAGGTTTCCGCCTTCCGGTTTGTAGAGCCAATAGATCCTCTCTTCAACCTGCCAGAACCTCCAACCTCTAAGGTTGGCTGCTATCATCCTGTCCCAGATTATCTCCTGCCTTATTACCCACTTTGTCCTGCGCAGCCAGTCCATAGGGTGGAGCATCCTGCCCCTCTCCCAGCGGAGCTTGTGGTTGTAGAAGAAGGAGCCTCCCGGCTTTATGATGCGATAAAGCTCGTTGAGAACATCAACCTGCCACTTCTGATATTCTTCCTCAGGCATGTTGTCTCTGGCTCCTTTGTATACTACCCTATCTACCAGCCAACCCTTATCTTTCTCCTTCTTGTTGTAAGGTGGAGAAGTGATGCCAAGATCTATGCTATCAGAGGGTATTTGCCTTAGAACTTCAAGAGCGTCTCCTTCTATGACCTTGTTAAGAAAGAAAACAAGCGAGTTGTCTACTTCCATATTTCCTCACTCTCTTTTAAAAGGGCGAGAAAAAGTGGTCGGGTTATGTATCTCTGATATTCAAGGAGTTTGTGCTTTGGCACGACGAAGATGTTCCTTAGGGCGGAGCAATCTTTATAATGTTTAAACGTGAAGGTTGCACTACGTAAGTACTGTCCAGGTATGTCCCCTTTTGGAAACCTTCTCTTCAATTGTTGCCTTAAACGTTCCTTTATGCAGCTGAATGGAAACTCATAAACAAAAACGAGCTTGCCCTCAACGAAACCGCTGGTAAGTATGCTGGGATTTTCCTGCTCGTCCTTCCTGAACCTCTCCCACGTATAATCATTAAAGCTTCCACCACCGTTTAGCTTCCTTTTTCCATCAAGCCTAACGTTTTGGGATTTAGCCTCACAGTATTCAGGTTTTCCGTATGTGTTGTGCCGCATTCCATTATATCCAACCTTCTTTTCTATGTGAGAATACCCCGCAAGCGATACTGTTACAAGTTCCCTTAAAAATGACGAATTCAGGTCGTTCATATATGCTGTCATTAAGTCTGATATTACACCTATAAGGGTAGGTTTTGATCTTTTATTTAATTCAGAAACGAAATCTTTAGTGTCCAATGTAGCGTAGGCTCTGACAATACTCTCTAATTCCTTGTTCATTCCTTGTCCTAACCTTAAGAGAATTTTTAGGTAAGCCCTGCAAAGAATCGGCTTACAGGAAAGTCCCAAATCACTAATTCAACGCAGGCGGACAAGAAAAATTACTGGCTGGAATATTGAAACAACAACCAGTGGTAAGAAAGTTCCCCTGGAAAAGGGTATGCTGATAATGGAAACCCCTTCAACACCAGAGTAACCCCCGATATCCGCCACAACCATCTGCCTGCATGGAACTGTCCGGGTAAATTCATGAGCCACTAATTCTGGAAAATTGGGTTGATGTGCCTCAGTGTGTGCCTTGCCTGAGTAGGTTTTCAGAACACATCCTGTGTAAACACTTTCACGCGAATTCTATACTTTTTTCGTGTTGTGAACACAATACGAAATTCCAGATTAGTAGTTTGGGACGGGGCAACCTGTACTGTCCATGTTACGTACCGATCTATGCCCTGTACCCTTTCTGTGAACGTTTCGGGCGAAATACCCTGAAGTGTATAGGCTATTTTGGTGGAAGCCAACAGGATTAACGTGGCGTATTTCAATGAGAGGGTGTCGCGAGCGGTGCTGGTTATGGCTATAGAGAAGTATGCTGTTGCCGTTCGCTTCCGCAAGCCCGACCGGTAAATGGTCTCTATATGGGTTGTCCGAACGCGAATCAAAGGATGAGTGAGCAAAGGGATGCGGACACGTTCGCCTATCAGCTCTTCGGTGTGGAGTGCTCGTCGTCCAACCAGATTCCCGTTGTAGTAGAGAGAAATGGTGGGAGCAATCATGGGGAATAGCGCTGAAGAAGGCACATCTAAAACGTACACGGCGAACTCCGAACCCGAGAATGCATAGAGTTCTACGGAGGCGTCTTTGACTTCTCTGTGCATCAGTTGAAAGGTTCGGACTGTACGGTCCAGGATTGTGGCGTGCTGAATCCGGATCACTGCCGGGAGCAACTCTGTTTCTTCCACGACTTCTGCCCTGGGCGGCACTGGCTCTTGAACTGCAGGTAGTTCTGGTTCGGATTCCGTCACAGTTAACGAGCGTTTTCTTCGGGAAGCTCCACCTAAGGGACTGTAAAATCGGGGCGTGTACAAGCGCTGTCGTCGCCGCTTGCGATAAATCTCTGCTGATGTAACCAGGTAGCGAGCAGGAATTTCTACAGACGGACTTCCTGGTTTCCGGGAGATTGGTGCAGAACCCTTGGGTAATTCAGGATAGTACACAATGGTGGTATTGTTCCAGTCTATTCCTGTGGTCTGGCTGATTTGTACAGTCCAATAGGCCTTGACCTGATATTGCTGTTTTTGTGGTGTCTTTTGCTGGACGTGTACGTGGATTTGGGGTGTAAGCCGGAATGCCCGACTGTGCACGCGAAGAATGATTTTGTAATTGCCTGCCTTTTCACAGTAAGGCCGGATCAGCACAACATTCTGGAAGCGGGAGTTTGGTACATTCCCTTTCAGGAAGTTTTCTATTGCGCGGATTTGTTTTTCCATCTGGTTAATTTGTTGTTCCAGTTTGGCTTTTTGGGTAAGAAGCGATTCGGTCATGGTCATATGATTGTCCAGCCACTGGTTAAGGATAGAGCTGGAACCCGTAGTATTTTCAGGGAGTTTTCGGTTTTTTCGGAGGACGTCCAGTCCGGCATTGATGGTTTCCAGCTGGATTTTCAGTTTTCGTACAGTTGTTTTTAGTGTCGTTAATGAGTCTTTCCATTTTTTCAGGCGCTGGGATGCGGGAGTAGCATCTGGCGACATCGGTTCCTTCATTTGTTCCGTAGTGATCGTACTGATTGTGGGTATTGTCCAAGCTTCGGGTTGGGCAAACGCGTTAGAAGGAAGCCGAACACGAATCTGTGTGTAGGGTGAATTCAGCTGGAATTCTTTACTGAAAAAGAGGGTTGCTATGCGGTTTCCTGCCAGTACAACGGAATCCAGTGTCCAATCCCTCAGCTGGGTATTGATGGTTTTAGCAGGGGGCGATGCCCACAATGAAGCTCCTGCACAGAGGCAAAGGAAGACAGAACTGAGAGTTCGGCTTCTTCTTAGAGAAGTTTGCACTGTCATTGGTCTATTCCTTATCATGATTTGGATTGTTATCTAAGGGATAGAACGAATTTGGAGCGGGTAACGTATCATTATTTTGTTCGCCTTGTTTACTCACTGATCTTGCAAAAACTACTGTGATCAAGTCAGATAACAAGAACAGGGAGGTTATACAGATTGCTTTTACCTTCAACTTTGCTTTACTTGTACCAGGAAGTTTTGTACCAGGAATTGAAATTCATGAAGCATTGTTCGTTCATTTGATTTTTATTAATTTGGTATTAAATTGTAACAGAAAACCATCTAAAATACAAACCCAGATCTGCCTCTGCCACAGCAAATACTTCCGATTATTTCAAAACCTTAGCATAGTTTGCACAGGCTATTAAGTTTTGCCCTGAGTGCACATGCCCTGCACGCAATCCGAGCAAATCTTTGCACGATTTTGGCAGGTATTTTCCACCCTTCATTGCGTCCTGGTTCAAATTGTGCAGTTCATTCTGTGCAAAATGTGCATTATTTTGTTTTTCTTTGCCTTCAAGCAGTTTCGTCAACACATCATCAATTGCATAGAATCTCAATAAAGCCTCTGGAATGTCTTCAATTGATTTTCAACTACACATTTTGCACTATCTCGTCTTTCTCATCATTATCTACTTTCAGGATTTTCCACGTAATTCAGCATTTTGTGATGGCATATAAGATTACGTGAGGAGCGTTGTGTGTACCGATGAGAAAGCGAGAAGTGGAGGGAACTTCTCCTGGTGTGAACTGTTCTTCCAAAAGAAAAGTACCCTACCTTGTCGTGTGTAAAGGTTTCCACAGGTAAGCAATTCTTACTGTTTAAGAGAGGGAGCAAAAAGCGTCTTAATTGAAGCAAATGTGAGGATTCATGGACCTGCGTAAGAGGTTTTTGCGATTGCCTGCACCATTGATTTTGGCGTCGGGTTCTCCTCGTCGGAAACTACTTTTGAAGATTTTGGGTATTCCCTTTCGGATCGTTGTGCCGGAGGTTCGTGAGGAAGAACCCCAATGTACTGTAGAGGATCCGGAAGCAATTGCCCGGACCAATGCCTGGCGGAAAGGACATGCGGTGTGGACGCGGACTTTACAGCAGTCGTTTGTGGTGGCAGCCGACACAATCGTTTATCTGCCAGACCAGAAAAGAATTCTCAGCAAACCAGGTACATCTCTGGAAGCATTTAGCATGTTGAAGTTACTTTCTGGAAGGACGCACATTGTGTATACTGCAGTTTATCTGGGTTTTCCGGAAAGTCTTGCGGAAAGTGGGGAAGAGCAGGAGATGGTCTGGGTTGAGCAGGCACACGTTACGTTTCATACGCTTTCGGAAGAAGAAATTCGCTATTACGTGCAGATGGGCGCGCCCTTAGATAAGGCAGGTGCTTACGGTGCGCAGGACTGGATTGGGATCACGGCAATTCGTGAAATTCAGGGTAATTTTTACACGGTGATGGGTCTGCCAGTTCATTCGGTTTGGCAACGATTGAAGCGGTGGGTGATCTGGTCTGAACGAAAAATGGAGGCATATGCCAATGGAATGGCTTCTACCCATTCCGGATAGGGAGGGGATTCGTCAGTGGGATGCTTATACGATTCAAAATGAACCGATTGCTTCGGTGGATTTAATGGAGCGTGCGGGTCGGCGGGCGGCTTCGTGGATTATTCATGCGCTGGAAGGGGGGTGGGTGCCATGGGGAACGGTTGTGCGCACGCCGTATGATTGGGAGTCGGGTGGGGGCTTTCACAGGTGGTTTAAGCGGTTTCGTCCGATTGAGGGCAGGTTTCGGGGGAAGGTAGTTGTAGTTGCTGGAGAGGGGAACAATGGTGGAGATGCCTATGTTATTGCGCGGATTTTGAAGCAGAATGGGTATTGGGTGGTGGTGTATCGGGTTGTTCGTCGTGGTGAGGGGAGTCCAGACAATGAAGTGAATCGGGAACGGTATTTGGCTTCAGGTGGTGAGGAACGTACGATTGTGGAGGGACAGGGGATTGAAATGGAATTGAGCAGGGAGGATGTGGTAATTGAGGGTCTGGTGGGTTCGGGGTTTCGTGGTGCGTTGCGTGGATTGGCAGGTGAAGTAGTGGAGATGTTGAATCGGAGTGAGGTGGCATGTCGGATTGCCATTGACGTGCCAGCGGGATTGCCCGGAGATTCGGATCCGGAAGGTGTGGTGTTTCGTGCGGATTGGACGATTTGCTTTGAGGTGCCGCGTCGGTCGTTTTTCTTTCCTGTGGGTGGTGAATATGTGGGTCGGTGGACGGCGGTTTCTATTGACTTGCATTCTGCGTTCAGGGAGCGGTTGATGGCGTCGGTGTCCTGGTACTTGTTGACGCCGGAATGGTTTCGGTATGTTGTGAGGAGGGATCGTTCTGTATTTGCGCATAAAGGACGGTTTGGGCATGTGTTGCTGGTTGTGGGTTCGCTGGGTAAGGGTGGTGCGGGTTTACTGTCGGCGAAGAGTGCGTTGTATACGGGTGTGGGTTTGGTGTCGGTGGCGTATCCCCAGGTGTTGCATTCGGCGTTGCATATGTGGTGTCCGGATGTAATGGGTGTGGTTTCAGGGACGACGTGCTGGGAAGTGGGGATTCAGGATCTGGGTCGGTACAGTGCGGTGGGTGTGGGTCCCGGTATTGGTTTTGAGCAGATTACGGGTTCTGCCTTTGAGCGGTTGCTTCGGAGTATAGGGGAGGGTTACAGGGGGTGGGTTGTGCTGGATGCGGATGCGATTACGTGGTTGGCGTGGAATCGTGGGTGGCTGGCTTGGTTACCGGCAAATCGGAGTGTACTGACGCCGCATCCTGGTGAGTGTGAACGGCTTACTGGGGTAAAGGGAGTGTATTTAAGGGATGCAGAGGTACTTGAGCAGTTTGCAAAGGAGCATCTTGTGTGGTTGTATTTGAAGCGGGCGTATACGTTGTTGTTCAGTCCGGATGGGAGGGTGTATGTGAATCCGACGGGGAATCCGGGTATGGCGGTTGGTGGGATGGGTGATGTGTTTTTGGGGATTGTGACGGGGTTGGTGGGTACGGGTGAGTGGTTGCCTGAAGAGGCGTTGTGTATTGCGCCGTACTGGCATGGGCTTGCCGGGGATTATGCGGTTTGGGAGTTGGGTGTTGGGGTGCGTTCGTTGACGGCTTCGCGGGTCATAGAGTGTTTGCCAGAGGTTTTGGGTCGGGAAAATGTGCAGGGGGATGGGTGGTGAACGTGGTGGAGGTCGTCGTGAGCGAGTAGTGGTGTTTACGGGTGCGGGTGTGAGTGCTGAGAGTGGGTTGAAGACGTTTCGGGATGCCGGTGGGTTATGGGAGGGTTATCGGGTTGAGGAGGTGGCGACGCCCGAGGCGTTTGAACGGGATCCGGAGCTGGTTCTGAAGTTTTATAATGAGCGTCGGCGGAAAGTGCTGGAGGCGCAACCCAATGAAGCGCATCGGGCAATTGCGCGTCTTGAGGAGAGGTTTGATGTGGTGGTGATTACGCAGAACATTGATGATTTGCATGAGCGGGCGGGTTCTACGCGGGTGATTCACATTCATGGAGAGATTTTGAAGGCTCGGTGTGTGGGTCCCTGTCAGCATGTGTTGGAGTGGAGGAAGGATATTCGGATAGGGGATCGGTGTCCTAGTGGTTACAGGTTACGTCCGCATGTGGTCTGGTTTGGTGAGCCGGTGTTGCATTGGGAGGAGGCGGAGCAGGCGGTTCGGGGTGCGGATCGTGTGTTGGTTGTGGGCACGTCTTTAGTGGTGTATCCGGCGGCGTTATTGCCTTTTTTGGCGCCAGAGGATTCGGAGAAGATTGTGGTGGATCCGGGTGAGCCGTCGTTGCCGGGTGGTGTTCGTGTTGTGCATATTCGTGAGCGGGCAACAGTAGGTGTTCCGCAGGTAGTTGAAGCCTGGCTTGCTGGAAAGAGTGTAAATTTTGGTTGAGGGAGGCTTTTTGTTTTCGGAATTGTGTTTAAGTTTACTAAAAAGTGCCGGCGGGAAACGGGAGGTGTCATGGTGGGTAGAAATAAGGTATTGGTGATCAGTGTGTTGTTGTTCAGTCTGGTGGGAGGAGTTCTCGTTGGTTGTCGTGGCCGTCATGAGGAAGTGAAGTTAACGCCTATTGCGGGAGACCGGTATCGGGGCGGTGTGTTCCGGTTTACCAGTGCGAATGATTTTCGGTCACTGTTTCCTCCTTCTGCAATGGAAATTGTAGGTGTTCGCTTAGTGTGGCAGATTTATGAAGGGCTTACGTCGTTGAATCCACGGAGTTTGGAAGTAGAGCCGGCACTTGCGCGTGCATGGGTTGTGGATTCTACGCGTCGGATTTACACGTTTTTCCTGCGGAAGGGTGTACGGTTCCATGATAGTGAGATTTTTCCTGAGGGGAAAGGTCGTGAATTGACTGCTCAGGATGTGAAGTTTGTGTTTGATTTTGTGTGCAGTGCTCACCCGAAGAATCTCGCATATGTATTTGTTCGGGATCGGATTGTGGGTTGTGATGAGTTTTATGCGGCTACGCTTGCGCTGGATGAAAAAAGCAGGAAAGATATCAGTCAGTGGCCCTCGGAGGGTGTATCGGGTGTCCGTGTTCTTAATGACAGTACGATTCAGATTGTGTTAAAGAAGCCTCTGAGCTTTTTCCTGGAGTTGATTTCCATTGCACCGTTTACGGTATGGCCACGAGAGTTGCTTGAGCGCTATGGTGATGATGTAGACGTACATGCTGTGGGGACCGGTCCATTTATGGTAGAGCGGATTAGCCGGCAACAAAAAGTTGTGTTGAAGCGGAATCCACACTACTGGAAAAAAGATATGTATGGGAACACATTGCCATATCTGGATAAAATCGTGATGCAAATTATCCCGGACTATCGGACCGCTCTTCTTGACTTTGATAAAGGCGAATTTGAATTACTGGATGAACTACCCTTAGAACTTGTGGATCAGATTGTTTCTCCCGAGTTTGAACTGCTGGATAAGTATGCGAAGTACCAGTTGAAACGAACTCCATTGATGAGCTTGACTTACCTTGGTTTTCTGACAAAGAAAGATCCATTTAAGGATGTGCGTGTTCGTCGGGCATTTTGCATGGCGATTGATCGGGAGTATCTGGTTCAAAAACTTTTGAAGAACACCGCATTGCCAGCAATATACGGGGTTGTCCCACCGGCATTCATTGATTACGATGCCAAATCAGTAAAGGGCTGTCCCTACGATCCAGAAGGTGCGCAGCGGTTGTTGCGTGAGGCGGGCTATCCTGGCGGACAGGGCTTTCCTGAGATCACCTTGCACTTCAATACAGCGGGCGGCAGGAATAAAGAGATTGCTGAAGTGATCAAGCATATGCTGGAACAGAATCTGAATATTCGGGTGAAATTAGAAGCGCATGAGTGGAGTGAATACCTGGAGAAAGTGGAATCTGGTGAATACCTGCTCTTTCGGATGGGATGGGTTGCGGACTATGCGGATCCGGAGTCATTCCTTTCATTGTTCTACGGGAAGCAAATTACTGAGAAAGGTCCAGGGAATAACTATACCTGGTTCCAAGATTCAGTATTTGATGCACTGCTGGATTCAGCAATGTACGTGGAAGACCGATATGAGCGGTATATCCTGTATCAGAAGCTGGATCAACGGGTGGTGGATCTGGCACCGGTAGTTCCATTGTATTACCAGGTTGCGTTGTACCTGTTGCAACCTTACGTTCGGGGTTTTGAGTTGAACTCTATGATGTTGTGGGATTTGTCAGGGGTGTATCTGGTGCCGGAAGAGGGAGAAGGAGGTGTGTGAGGAGGGTTTTTAAAGGGTGTGATGGGTGTTAGGTGGGCTGGGGTTTGGCGCTGGGATGCAGGGAGTTATGAGGGGCGCAGCCCCTCATAACTCCCTGCATCCCAGCGCCAAACCCCAGCCCACCTAACATACAAAAATTAAATCCATTCCGCTATCTCATTCCTGTAAGGCAGAGATAATTGCCAGAATCAGAAAGACAATTCCCGCGATGATTCCGTGAATTGCCAGGGGAATCAATGCCAGGAATTTCAAGCCAAAGTCTGCAGCCGGGTCAATGATGACCTGCCAGGCGTGGTGTGCCCCGTAGGCAGCGACGATCAGCATGGCAATGAGAACGAGGACTGCAAGAAAGGGTATGGCAAGACTGATAATGAGCAGTGCTGTTAAGCCAATGAGCACAACTAAGAGTAGCCAGCTCATACCAAAGTGGTATCCAGCAGTTTTATCATAATCACCGAATTTGTCTTCTGGGAGATGAAAAGCCTGAGTGCGAAATTGCCAGTCCGGATGAAAATCGGGAATGAGCGTGTGTCTTAAGGTTGGCTTAGGGTTTTGTTCCGTAGAGGGGTAGTAGTAGTGGTCGGGGCGGTCGGTACGCTGGCTGGAAGGCTTCCAGCTGAATGCAGGAAGTGGATTTCTGGAAGCAATCAGTGAGGATTGGGAAGTCTGGACGGTAAGGGGAGAGCTCTGGCGGGTAAGGTTTTGTTTTAAGGTTTGTGGTGCCGTTGTGCGTTTTGTACTGGTATTCAAAGTGGTGGTAGTAGTGGGTTGACCAGGTTGGCGTTGTGCTTTTTTGGTCTGTCGTGTCCATTTCTTGAGGATGGAAGATGGACGACGTACGCATTGTTCATTGCGAAAAGTAGGGCAGCGTGTGGTGGAGGATGGGGTCTGACGCCAGTGTTGGCTACATGCACTCAGAATGAGCATTATTGTCCAGATAAGGATTGTGTTCCGCATGGTTCAGGGGATTTTGAGAAGGGGCTGGAGGATGTCGGTGATTCGTTTCATGAGAAAGGTAATGCAATTTTCGTGCCAGAGTGGAAAATTTTTTCGCAATTTGCAACGCATGCTTTTGTACAGTATTCCTGCTTCAAATTCACCAGGGTATTAAAGCGTCTGGGATAAGTAAGGGGTTGGGAAGATTGAATCGCCGTGCATCTATGATTCCAGGAGAGTGAGAAAGTTCCCTGAGTGTACTTCTTTTCTTTCTTTGCACTTTGCAGGAGCAAAATGCAATTGCTGGTCGTTGCCGAAAAACAGGTATATCCTTATTGGTGAGATGTGTGGATTACCCGCCACGGTAGATTGCATAGTGCAACAGCGCATTTGTGAAGAGGCTTGGAATTTGGTTATTGGTATCAAGCGATACGAATTTTCTGTCGGATTAGCATTATGTAGATGAGCGTGTAGTGGTTTGATTGTCCTCCTGAAGGCACAGGAATTCCGGATGATGTTTTCAAAAAGACAGGATACGAGATGGGGTATTTTTCAGATTCTGGAGAATTTCCGTGAACTTATGGATGGAGTAATGTGTTATACTGCATACCTCTGGATAGAAGGGTGGAGAACAGAAATGCCTTCAAACAACTGCATAACAAAAATGAAAGAAGCATTGGGAGATGGGAGCCTCTGACCGTGTTTTGCAGGTTGCGCTTCCTAAAGGCAGATTGCAGAAGCGAGTTGTGTGGTTACTGCAGGAAGCAGGCATTCCCATAGAAGATCCAGGCAGGGCTTATCGGTTTACCTTTTCTGAACAGGGTTTGGAGGTCAAATTGCTTAAACCCCAGAATATCCCGCAGCTGGTGGCGCTTGGCGCGTATGATCTGGGTTTTACTGGCTATGACTGGGTTTGTGAGACGCAGGCAGAAGTCCACGAATTGCTGGATACAGGATTTGATCCCGTGGAGATTGTGGCGGCAATACCTGAGCATTATACGCCTGAGAAGGTTTTTCGGAAGACGCCGTTACGTGTTGCTTCGGAGTATCGTCATCTGACGCACGCTTATCTTCGGGAAAAGGGGCTACGTGAGTTTGTATTTATTCAGTCGTTTGGGGCTACGGAGGCGTTTCCTCCTGAGGATGCTGACCTTATTGTGGACAATATGGCGACGGGAACGACGTTGCGTGCGAACCGCTTGAAAGTCATAGATGTTTTACTCAGGTCTTCTACACGACTGATTGCCTGTCCAGCCAGTCTTCAAAATTCCGAAAAACGCAAGCGTATTGATGCGTTGGTCCAGGTTCTGAAAGCTGTATTGCTTGCGCAGGAGCGAGTTCTGCTGGAGATGAATGTTCCGTCGGATCGGCTGGAAGAGGTTGTTCAGTTTTTACCATGTATGCGTGCGCCAACTGTAATGCCACTGTACGGGGATGCAGGGTATGCGGTAAAGGTGGCTGTCCGAAAAGAGGAGGTACCTGCCCTAATACCCAGGTTAAAAGCTCTGGGCGTTACGGATATTCTGGAATACCGGTTGCAAAAAGTAATTCCGTAAATGGGGGATTGGACTTTACCGGTTAATCCCGAGGTGCTGCGCGTTGACCCTTATCCTGTTGAAGCAAAGCGAGCACAGTTCATTCGTCTTGACATCAATGAGAATCTATGGGGATGCTCGCCAGTGGTTGTCCAGGCGCTTCAGAAGTGGCTGTCCAGTGTTGCAGTAGCGGAACAACTCGCTATGTATCCTGATGTCAAAGAAGTGATTCAAGCACTTGCACGGCATTTGAGACTTCCTGAGGATTTTCTTCTTTTGACAGGAGGAGCCGATGACGGGATTCGTACGGTCGTGGAAACGTTTGTTCAGAAAGGGAAGAAAGTCCTGATTCCTGTGCCTTCATTTTCTATTGTTATTCAGCGTGTCTTGTTGTGCGGTGGAGAACTCATTACTGTACCTTTTGGCGAACCGCCTGAATTCCGATTTCCACAGCAGGAACTGCTTGAACTTTTACGCAGGACTCGTCCTGCCCTTGCTGTGTTCACACACCCCCACAGCTATGTTCCGCATGTTCTTTCGCGATCGTGGTTGCAGCGTTTTTTAGAGGAAGCCAGCCGATTGTCGTGCATGGTTCTGGTTGACGAAGCCTATATGGGCTACATTCCTGAAGAAGAAAGTATGGTTTCGCTGGTCCGTCAATACTCAAATCTGATTATCGCACGAAGCTTTTCCAAGATATATGGGTTAGCTGGACTTCGTGTGGGTTGTTTAATCGCTTCGCCATTAGTCATTAATCTGTGTCGCCGTGTCGTCCTTCCCTTTCCGGTGAATCAGGTTGCGTTACACGCGGTTCGTTCAGCGTTGGCAAACACAAAATATGTTCAGAATGTTGCCCGTGCTACGAAAGCAGCTCGGCAATGGCTTGTTGCCCAGCTTCGTAGACGTGCAGTACAGGCGTATGAATCCCATGCCAATTTTGTTCTGGTGTATGGGGGTGCACGTTGCCCGAATCTTTTGAGGGCATTACGTCAAAATGGTATTTTAGTAAAGGATTTGCATGGTATGCCAGTTCTCAAAGGATTTTTACGCGTTACGGTTGGTCCCAAACCTTTGATGGCACGGTTTCTGGAAGTACTTTTCAATGCATTACCCCGGCAAGCAGTGCTTCTGGATATGGATGGTGTCCTGGTAGATGTGCGCAATTCGTATCTTCGCGCTATTCAGGAAACAGTAGCCTATTTTACAGGCGAAATCCCTTCTATGGAGGAAATTGAGCAGGCTAAGCAGGAACCCAACAGCAATAACGACTGGATTGTGGCTCAGCGCTTGATTCAGCGCCGAAGCCAGAAGGAAATTAGCCTTAGTGAGGTTCGTTCTGTGTTTCAGCGAGTTTATTGGGGAGCGAATCAGCAGCCCACGGGCTTAATCACACAAGAGCAGTGGCTGATGCCTCCAGCAATTCTGGAAGAGCTGTTTGTCAGATATCGGATTGGGATTGTAACAGGTCGTCCGCGACGGGAAGCCGAGTATGCACTTGTGCGTGCGGGCGTTCGTTCCCTGATAGAGGTATTGATTGCAATGGAAGACTGTCCGCCAGAGCAACAGAAACCCCATCCCTGTGGCTTACAACGTGCGCTCCATAATCTGGGCGTAACCTCTGCAGTGTATGTTGGGGATTCGGTGGATGACATGCGAATGGCAAAGGCACTGGGTATTCCTGCCATTGGCGTGACGTATGCCTACAACGATCCTGAAAAGGCAGAGCGTCAACTCCGTGCTGCCGGAGCGATAAAGATTGTGCGTCAACCCGAAGAACTCCTTCAGGCTTTGCATGCACTTCAACCTGTACAAACATGAGTAGTGCATCCTGTCTGCATTGTGGCGGACAAATGGTTGACTGGCTGCAGTGTTTTTCTTAGATGTATGGGCAAACCCGAATGACATGGCTCGGGAAGCTTGCGTTGTGCGCCAGACCCGTGAAACGCAGATTCGGTGTACCATCAATCTGGATGGTTCCGGAAAATATACTGTTGAAACGCCCTCAGGCTTTTTCACGCATATGCTGGAATCATTTGCCTGTCACGGCAGATTTGACCTTGACCTGGCTGTTCAGGGTGATGTTCATGTGGACTTGCATCATACGGTTGAGGATACTGGACTGGTATTGGGTATGGCGATTGACCGGGCTCTGGGTGAACGAACCGGAATTGAACGGGCAGGCTTCTGGCTCTTTCCTATGGACGAGGCGCTTACCCAGGTGGCAATAGATCTGGGCGGCAGACCCTTTTCTGTTGTTCGGGGTAACTTACCTCAAACGCACCTGGGAAATTTCTCCACGGATCTGGTTCATGATTTTCTGTATGGGTTGAGTGTAGGGTTGCGTGCAAACGTTCATGTTCATTTTTTGTATGGTCGGTCAGCTCACCATCTGATAGAAGCTATGTTTAAAGGTTTGGGGAAAGCCTTGCGTAGTGCAGTGAGGGTTACCGGTGAGCGTGTCCCCAGTACAAAGGGTCAAATTTGAATGGGTGAATGATGGCTTTTGAAGCCGGATACAGCCCACGTAGCATAGAGGGACTGGGCAGGCAGCGAACAGTGATTGGCATAGTGGATTATGGAGCCGGGAATCTCTGGTCTGTGGTTCGTGCCCTTCGTTATCTGGGTGCGGAAGTGTGCTTAATCCGGAGTGCCGATGACTTGCAGCAAAAGGTAGATGGTTTGGTTTTGCCCGGTGTCGGTGCCTTTGGCTGGGCAGTACGCCAGTTGCAGCAACGGGGTTTGTGGAACGGGCTTCAGAACTGGCTGAACGCACAAAGACCGTTTCTGGGGATCTGTCTGGGCATGCAATTGTTGATGGAAACCAGTGAAGAGAGTCCGGGTGTTCGGGGCTTGGATGTAGTGCGTGGTGTTGTCCGGAAGTTTCGCGCTCGGAAAGTACCACAGATTGGCTGGAACCGTGTTTCGTTTATTCAGACGATCACTCCGTATTCTGCTGGAAGCGTTGAGTATTTTTACTTTGTTCATGGGTACTATGTGGAGTGTATGGAGTTTGATGTGGTTGCCGGTGTTACGGAGTATGGTGGTGTTCGCTATGCGTCTGCACTTCGGAAAGGGCGGATGCTCGCTGTTCAGTTTCATCCGGAGAAAAGTGGTTGGGCAGGCTTGACGTTATTGCGTGGCTGGCTGGAAGAAGCAGGAAATGTGCAAGCGCTGTCTAATAAGATTGCGGCTGTCCGTTAGGAGTTGGAATCTTGCGTTTGTTGAAATTGCGAGAAATTTTCTGTCATGTTGACTGTTCGCATTATTCCCTGTCTTGATCTTCATGAGGGGAAAGTTGTTAAAGGCACGCATTTCCGGAATCTTAAAGTGATTGGCGATCCCGTTCAGCTTGCCCGACACTATGAGGCACAGGGTGCTGACGAACTGATTCTCTTAGATATTTCTGCCACGATTGAAGGGCGGAAGACCATGCGTGTCGTTCTGGAACGAATCGCTTCTGAGGTGTTCATTCCCATTACTGCAGGAGGAGGGATCGCATCGCTTGAGGATATGCAGGCGGTGTTATTGGCGGGTGCGGATAAAATCACCATGTGTACCGCGGCATTGAATCAGCCCGCATTGATTGAGGAAGGGGCAAAACGTTTTGGCAGTCAGTGCATTGTGATTTCCATTGATGCGAAGCGTCATGCGGATACTTGGTATGCCTACACCCATAGTGGAAAGCGTTGTTCAGGCAAACCTGTCCTGGAATGGGCACGAGAATGTGAACAACTTGGGGCTGGCGAGTTGCTGATCAACTCCATAGATCGTGATGGTACAGCACAGGGTTATGATACAGAGCTGATTCGGGCGGTCGCGGAGGTGGTTTCCATTCCAGTGATTGCGTCCAGTGGTGGCGCACATCCTGAACATGCACTGGCGGCTGTCCGTGCCGGTGCCGATGCCGTGTTGCTGGCTTCTGCACTCCATACGGGCAAATACACGGTTGCGGATTTCAAGTGGTATCTGGCAGAGGCGGGAATTCCCGTCCGCCCCGTTTCATCGGACAGGAAAATGCGCACGTAGCCATGCTTTTTGCATCCATAGATATACAGGGTGGGAAAGTGGTTCAGCTGATCCAGGGAGCACAGCTCAAGCTCCAGTTTGATAACGTGGAAGAGGTTGTCCGGCATTTTGGCAGGTGGTTTCCTTTAGCCGTGATCGATCTTGATGCAGCCAGGGGCACAGGGGAAAACCATGACAGCATTCGTCGGATCATTCGGCTATTTCCGGATTGCATTGTTGGTGGGGGCATTCGGACTGTGGAGCGGGCGAAAGAATGGATACGTGCCGGTGCCGCTCAGGTCATAATTGGCACACAGGCTTTTCACAATGGCGAGGTGAATACTTCTTTTCTGGAAGAAGTGGTTCGGGCTATTGGTCGCCAGCGCGTGGTCATTGCTGTGGATGTTCGGGGCGATCGGTTGACAACCCATGGCTGGCAGGTTACCCATGCCACAACAATCTGGGATGTCCTTCCCGCATTAAAACCCTTTTGTTCGGGTTTTCTGGTTACTCATGTCGCTGGGGAAGGGATGATGGGTGGGTTCCCTGAAGAGATGGCGCGGCGATTGCTACAGGCAGTGGGCTCCGAGCATACGTTGACGGTTGCCGGAGGAATTGCCACACCAGAACAGATTCAACGGTTGACGCAAATGGGTTGCCACATACAGATTGGAATGGCGCTCTATACTGGAAAGCTGTCCATTCCAGACGCTTTGATCGCCTCCTTGGTGTGGAGCGAGGAGAACTCTGGGCTGATTCCCACGCTGGTTCAGGACACGACGGGCAAGGCTTTGATGCTCGCGTACTCTTCACGGGAAAGCTTAAGACGTACCATTCAGGATGGGGTTATGTGGTATTATTCACGAAAACGTCAGCGATTGTGGAAAAAGGGAGAGACTTCGGGGTATGTCCAGATTGTTCGGTATTTACGTGTAGATTGCGATCAAGATACGCTGGTGGCTACAGTGGATCAACAGGGTGTTGCCTGTCACACAGGTCGTTATACGTGCTTTGGCATGGGGGACTTTTCCCTTGCATATCTTCAAGCACAAATTGCTGAGCGTCGGCGTGTTCGTCCGCCTGGTTCTTACACGGCTTCGCTAACTTCTGAACAGATCCGGAAAAAGCTCGTAGAAGAAGCCGTAGAGGTGATTTTGGCGGAGGATCGGGATGCCCTTCGCTGGGAATGTGCAGACCTGATTTATTTTTTGACAGTACTTATGACGGAACGGGGTTTAACCTGGGAAACAGTATTCCAGGAGTTGCGAAGCCGAATGAAGATGCCTTAACAATTGCTGACAAAAACCAACGACTGATGCTGCACCCGATTCGTATTTTGACAGGGGAAGACCTTCAAAGAGCAATACGGCGCGCGACTGGATATCCTTTGTTTCCGCCGGAAGTGCTTAGAACTGTAGATCAGATCATTCGGGATGTTGCGGTGCGGGGCGATGACGCCCTGTTCCGATGGACAGAACAGCTGGATGGGGTTCGGCTCACACACTTCGCTGTGTCGTCGGAGGAGATAGCCCAGCGGGCAGCGCAGGTATCCGACGAGGTACGTCGGGCGATCACGGATGCCCGAACACGTCTGGAATGGGTTGCGCGTCGCCAGATGGCTCAACTCACCCAGTGGGAGGAGCTCGTGGATGGTGCGCGGATCCGTCAGCATGTGATTCCCTTAGAGCGAGTGGGGATTTATGTTCCGGGAGGGCGATATCCGCTGGTTTCTTCGTTGTTGATGGCGGGGGTGCCAGCCCGAATTGCTGGGGTCTCGGAAATTGTTGTGTGTACGCCACCGGGCAAAGGGGAGGAAAGTCTTCATCCAGCGATTGCTTATGTGCTTCAGGAGTTGGGCATCACGCGTGTATACCGGGTAGGAGGTGCCCAGGCAATTGCCGCGATGGCGCTGGGTACCGGATCCATTCCTGCAGTGGATAAGATTGTTGGTCCTGGAAATGTTTACGTGACGGCAGCCAAGTACTTGCTCAGTGGGATAGTTGGCATTGATCTCTTAGCTGGTCCTACCGAAGTCGTGATCCTTGCGGAGGATGGTGTGGCTCCGCCTGAGTGGATTGCTGCTGATTTGCTGGCTCAGGCAGAGCACGATGTCCATGCGCAGCCGATTTTGGTGAGTTTGTCTGAAAAGCTGGTGATGCAGGTACGGGAAGCTGTAGATGATCTACTGCCTCGCCTTGGAAAGAATGCGGTGGTTGCCCGGCGTGCATTAGAAGCCAATGGTAAAGCCTATATTGTTTTAGATCGGGCGCTGGCAATTGATCTGGTGAACAGGCTGGCTCCTGAACACCTGCAATTGATGGTGGTAGATCCTGAGAGCTGGCTTCCTCATTTACGCAATTGGGGTGCCTTGTTCATTGGACGTTTTGCTTGTGAGGTACTGGGAGACTATTCCAGTGGCATGAATCATATTCTTCCTACGAATCGGACTGCGCGTTTTACCGGCGGTATGAATCCTTTGCATTTTGTGCGGATTGGTACAAGTCTTACTGTCGCTAATCGTGAGGTTTTTCTTCGGCTGGCAGAAAGTGCTGAGGTGCTTGCATGCGTAGAGGGATTACGTGGGCATGCAGAGGCGGTTCGTGTGAGGCGATAAGTGAATGGATTGGTGGCTATGGTTTTGGTGGAATATGTTTCAACCATTGCGCACTTTCTATGTATTGCCAATTCCATTTGTAAGCGAAGGTGCGCAGGAACATGCGATAGCGCCAGGGCAGCCTATAGTGGACAATCACGTAACCTTGCGTTTGCTGGAATAGAGGACGCCATTTTTTCTGGTCAATGTAGAGATTGCGGGTAAATATGAGGATGGGTGTAAAGGAGGGATTCAGTTGAGGGGGGTGGGTGCACACTTGGCTGAGTTGCCATTTGCCAACAGTAAAGGAGGTGTCGCAGGGCAGGGGAGTGCGTGTCTCGGGTTGAGGGGGAGGTAAGTGCCAGCCCCGTGCCATCCATTGCCAGGGCTGGTCAGCCGAACGGTTCTTGTCGTGCACAATGGTTGGGGCACGTGTAGTGGCTTGCGTTGCAGGTGGGCATGTTCCAGGCGCTGTACTGAACCAGTAGACTTCTGGTCTGGTTTTGCTGGAAGGGTTCAGGACGATGCCGAGCAAAAGGTGGTGGTTTTGGGTACAGGCTAAGGTATAGATACCGGGTTGGGGTGTTCGGAAGAACTGTCCTGTAATTATGCTCAGGGTTGTGCTGAGTAAGGTGAGGGAGCCGATACCCAGGATTGCGAAGCGCAGATGGAGCCATCCGTGCCAGATTAAGAGCCAGGCAGCAAGCCAGGCGAGGAACAGCCAGGGTACAGAGGGAATTTGCTCTATGTATCCGCCAGGCAATGTGCTGATCCAGCTGGTGAGCGAGAGGAATTGGTGACATAGCCATATAAGGGTATCTGCCATGGTGGCTGTCCAGGCTTGAGGCAGGATAGCGCTTAACGCGAGCAGCAGGAGTGTGCCATACAGGAGAAGTGCCGCGAGCGGGATCGCAACAAGGTTGCCCAACAGGAAATACACAGAGAGTTCGCCAAAACGAACGAGTAGGTACCCCGAAAGGATTGACTGGGCAGACAGGGAAACCAGGATTAGGTCCCACCACCCGGAGGGTTTCACGTGAAACATTCCACGCAGTAGTGGATAGAAGAGCAAGATGCCCAGAACCGCCAGAAATGACAGGTGAAACCCTACGTGCAAGAACGCCAGGGGGCGCCATAACAAAATCAGGATCGTTGCTACGCCCAGGCTATTCAGTGAAGGGACGCGTCCGCCCATCTGCCGACCCGCATCCCAAAGCAAAATCATGATGAATGCCCGAATCCCCGAAATGGGTAACCCCGTCAGGAATAAGAAGCCCATTGCCAGAACATAAATGCCAGCAAATCGTGCCCAGCCACTCAGCCAGCCCAACACTGCATAAAGTAAACCCACGACAAACCCTACATGCAATCCGGAAACCGCCAGAAGATGTGCAACACCTGCGCGACGAAACGAACTTCGTATCTCTGGCGTGATGGCACTGCGGTCTCCTAAGGTAATGCCCAGAAGAACTCCAGCTATTTGTGGGGGGAGAAGGTGCAGGAGTCGTGCTTTCATTGTCAGGGCAACGCGTTGGGCGTACACGACAATGGATTGCCACTTCTTGCTCCGCGTCTGAACAGAATCCACTTGCCAGAGTCGCACGCGGAAATACCTGCCTTCCGCAAATGCAATTTCCTGAAAAAGCCACCACCACGCAACCTCTGGACGCCAGCGCTCAACCGCAAACACGCCATAGATCTTATAGCCTGGATAGGCAAGCGAATCGCGTAACCAGATTCGCGCATTGACTGTAACGGGACTACCAATCAACTGAAACGAATCCGGAAGCAAAGTCAGATGCCCTTCTGTCCGAACATGCTTACCTACGCCCTGAACACGAACAACCTGAAACCATCCACGATAAATTCCAGTAGGGACACGACGAATGGTGTGCTGGACATTGTTCAGATGAAGTGTTGTATGCAAAGTCCCCAGAGCCAATCCCATCAATACTGCACAGACTGCGAGGAGTCCGCCATGCCACGCCCTGGGTAAGTCCACCCAATACGCAATCCAGAAAGTGGGAACTATCCCCAACACCCACATGAATACTCCTGCTCCTAACAACCACCAATACCATACTGTCAACATACCGCTGGTGAATAGCCACCACACAACATAGGCGGCAAGCAGCCAGCCTACAGCCAGCCATAACATGGGTAAGTACCACAACGGATACCGACGTTCGCGAAGATACTGCCGATAATTGCGATTACGCGCAAGCCAGAACTCTGTAGGCACGTACTTTGCCCACAAAATTGCGACTATGTGCAGTAAGCGATAGATAAGATACCGCACACCAATACGGAGGAACTCCATGCTTTGGCAGTCCGCCTCCGTTGATTTGTAAAGATCTTCCGGTGTGCCCGTTGCCCCTGTATGTGGGTAACGAACAGGAGGTTGGGGAAAGTTCCCATGTGTGAAGAAATGAGTGGTTTGGGGTGTTGGGGGGTTGGGGAGAGTTGGGTGTGGGTGTGCGGGAGGGCGGTTTTTGCCCACGAATTTCGCGAATTGACACGAATAATTAAACTACGAAATACACTAAAGGCGCGAAAATGTCCACAGATTTCACAGATTTACACAGATTGTATTGCAAGGATGGAAAGAGGGATATCACACAAAGACACAAAGGCACAGAGATTTTATAGCCACATCCGGCTTCGTTACTCTTCGCCGGGACAAGACGCCGGGACTTGAAAAGCATCCGCCTTCTGTCGCTTCGCTCTATCCGGCGTGACATGCAAAATACACAAAAAAAGAAAAGAGAATATTGCGCTATCACGCAATGGCAGATAATACAGATAAAGTATTTATAAATAAATTTAACATACTTATCAGCATTATCTGCCATCCTATTCCATAGGATTAATTCTCTTTTAATCTCAACTTTACCTGTTCGCGATGTAAAAAGTCATATTTACTAATGTTTTTGATCAAAAATGGTCAAAGGACTTACACTCATTTTTTCTATCCTTTCGGTGAACGACTACGGCGACGACTACGGATTACGGAAAAAGCGTATCATACTCGTCC
>JALWYU010000019.1 GCA_026992635.1 Bacteroidota bacterium
ACTGGGATGGGTTTGCGAGATGGTGGTGGTACTGCTATCTGTGGTGGTATCTGCCAGGATTTCTACGTAATGGCATGAAGAAGTATCCACACAGCCATTTTGGGTGATTTGTACGGCATAGCTGCCTGTTGAGTCCGGAATAAATACTGGGTTTGTCGCGCCAGGGATGGGTGCATAGTTGGCGTTGCAGTTGAGCCACTGGTAGGTAGCGGGGTAGGCTTGTGCGATCAGGGTATCGCCCAGCTGGATTACTGTGGTATCTACAAGGCAAACCAGGTAACAGGAAGAGGTATCTACACAGCCGTTCATGGCGATTTCCACGGCGTAGGACCCTGTGCTTGTCGGGAGGAAGATGGGTTGGGTTGCGCCGGGGATGGGTGCATAACCATTTTCGCAGTCCAGCCACTGGTAGGTGGCGGTTGCGTAAGAAGCGAGCACCTTCAATGTATCCCCATTTTGTAGTACACGGGTATCTATTGCACACAGTGATCCGCAGAGTTTGGCGTTGCCGCTGGTGGAGATATTTACGGTGATTGGTGAGACCGTTCCCGCGTCATAGGTAATGGCGGGTGTTGGGCTTGTGAGTATTCCGCTGTCGGGTAGGATGACGCCGCCGGAGTCGATGCGTTCGGGGCATGAGGGGCTGGGCATACCCTGGGCGTTTAGTTTGAGGATGTAGAAATCTAAATGTGCGAGTCCGGATGTATCTATCATGCCTGCGATGGCATATCCTCCATCGGTGGTTTGCACGATAGAGTACCCCCATTCTTTTTGGGTTCGCCCAATGGTTCTGCGCCATTCTATATTGCCGTTGTTGTCCAGTTTGATGAGGTAGATGTCTTCGTTGCCCTGTCCGAAAGACTTGGTATAACCGGTGATGACGTATTTGCCTTCGCTGGTTTTGGTGATGGCATAGCTTCTATCATCATTGGTTCCGCCGATGGTTCTTGTCCAGAGGAGGTTGCCGGATGAATCCAGTTTCAGGATGTAGACGTCATAGGTGCCTTGTCCAAATGAGCTGGTTATTCCGGTGATGATGTATCCGCCATCGTCTGTCTGGACAGCGCTGTTTCCCCAATCTGTATTGTTTCCGCCGATGGTTCTGGTCCATTGCAGGTTGCCGTTGGAATCCAGTTTGATGACGAGGATGTCTGCGTTGCCCTGTCCGAAGGAGTAGGTTCCACCGGTCAGGAGGAATCCACCGTCGGTGGTCTGGATGATGTCGGCAGCCATTTCGTCTGCGTTGCCACCAATCACTCTGGACCATAGCATATTTCCTGCGGAGTCCAGTTTGATGACGTAGACGTCGGCGCCGCCCTGTCCGAAGGATCGGGTATAGCCAGCCAGGACAAAATTTCCGTCGGGGGTTTGGATGACTGAGGATGCTTCTTCGCGGTTGGCGGGGTCTCCGATGGTTTTTGCCCATTGGAGGTTTCCGTTTGAATCCAATCGGACGACGAGGATTTCGTCTATGTCATTCCATGCATAGATGCTTCCTGCGATGAGATAGCCCCCATCTCTGGTTTGAATGGCTGCACGGGCGTATTCTTCTTTATTGGCGTTTATTATTTGAACCCATTGTATGCTGCCGTTGGCCCGGAGTTTTGCCACATAGAAATCGGGCCAACCGGTGGCAAAAGAGAATCCTGTAAAGATATAGCCAGCGTCTGTGGTCTGTACGATTGATCGTCCGTAGTCGTAGCTGGGTCTTCCGAAGATGAGGTGTCCCTGTTGCTGTGCGTGGACAGTGGGGTTTTGGGCTGTAAACCAGAGGATTACTGTGCCGATCCAAGAAACAGTTCTATTCCGCATAAATGGGGGATTTTGTGTGGATGTTGCAGGTTTGTTAATGGAAGTGGTTAGTGCGGTGTGAGGGTTCCTGGTGTGGGGTTGCCTGGGGTGGTCGGTCGGCGGATTTATTTCTGGTTTGAAAAGCTGTTGTTGTTTGGCTTTTCTGGTGTTTACAGGATCTTTTGATCCCGAATTTTTTCTCGTTTGGATTCTGAGGGGATTGTGGGTGTTTGTTGGCTGTGTAATGGTGTGTGTTCTTTTCGTTTGGAGAAAACGAGGTTTTCGGGGCAAGGTGGATAGGGAGTTGTGGGTGGAACTGGGGTGGGCTAAGGGTTGTTAGAGTTGTTAGAGTTGTTGAGAAGGGGGGCAGGGATGCAGGAAGTATAGTGGTGATGGGTTTGGGTCGGAAGGTGTTTGGGTTGCTGGCTTTGTTACAGGTTGTGGCGCAGACTATAGGTATGGTGCTTTTGTTTGTTACGATGACGCTTGTTGTGGATGCGGTTTTGTATAATCTTGGAGAGGTATTGTCGGCATTTATTGGGGATTGGAGTGTTCGTCGGCGTGTTTTGGAGGAGCTGGAGTTATCCATGTCGTTTGGTCACTGGCTTCGGATGTCGTGGGTATTTGTGTTGTTTTTTCTGGTGGTTTCGGTGGTTGATTGTGTGGTGGTGCGTTATGGGGGGGTTGTTCGGGGTGCTACCAGGTTGAAATATCGTGTTCTTTACACGGTGTTGTATTCGTTGTTTTTGCTTGTTGTGTATGCGTATGTTATGCTTTTCAACCGTAGCATTTATGCGGCGAATCCATATGAAACGCCGATTTATGTGCTGGTTGCATTTTTTACGCCGTCGCTTTACAGGTTTGCACTGGGGGGTGTTGTTTCGGATTGGTAGTAGTTGTTGTTAGAGTGGTTCTGGAGCTGGTCAAGGGCTTTCTGGAGGGCGCGCTGTGTGAGGGGGTTAGTTTCCTGCTGGAGCTGGGTTGTGAGGTGTGGGATTGCGGGTTTGTACTTGAGGGTGGCGAGGGTATGTGCGGTGATTCCGCGGACGTAGGGATTGGGGTCGTGGATGAGGGGGATCAGGTGCGGGGCGGTTTCGGTGAGGTTCAGTTCACCACAGGTGTAGGCGGCGGTCCATCGGACGTTTTCGTCGGGGTCGTGGAGTGCCTGGATGAGGTGGTGCAGGGGTAGGGAGGAGGATTGTGCGAGGATGCGCAAGGCTGTTTGTCGGACCTGGCTGTGGTTGTCGTAGAGTGCTGTGAGTAAGCAGGGTAGGATATCGGGGTGGAGGTCGGGTTGGAGGGCGTAGAGTGCGGCTTTGCGTACGTTGGGGTTGGGATGGTGGAGTGCCGGGAGGATGGAGTCGGGCTCGCTGATGGTTGTGATTTGGCGGAGTGCGCGTGCGGCGGTGTATCGTACGTGGATGTCGGGGTCCTGGAGGGTATTGATAAGGGGTGGGATTGCCTGGGTCAAGCGGAGTGTACCCAGGATGTGGGCGGCGGTTTGTCGGAGAATCGGATGGGGATGATGGAGCGTATGGATCAGCAGGTTGATTGCCTGTGTGCAGGATGGCGAAGGGTTATCTTCAGGTTCGGAGTAATCTTCCAGAATTGCTCCGATGATTTTCAGGATTTGGCACAGGAATGGTGCAGGTGTTGAAGGTGGTGCTTTTGAGAAGGTCTGGATTAGTATGGGCAGTGCTTCTTTGCTGAATTGCATGAGTGCCTGTGTACAAGGTTCCTGTAGGGCGGGGTCGGTACGGAGTGTGTGGATGAGTGGTTGGATTGCCTGGGGTGAAGCGATGTTTCCAAGGGCTTCTGCGGCTTTTTGTCGGAGTGGCTGGGTTGCGGGGATGTTGTTGGTGAGGATGGCGATGAGCGTGGGTGTTGCCTGGTCGTCTCCGATTTCGCCAAGGCATTCTGCGGCGGCGATTCTGGCGTGTTCCGGCTGGTTGGGATCCTGGAGTATGCGCAGCAGATGTGGGATTGCGGGCTGCTGGATGCGTGCGAGTGCGAAGATGGCGTAATGGCGAGCTTCACTGCTTGCATTGCTGTGCTGAAGGATCTGGATGAGGTGAGGGATGACGGGTTTTCCGATGTGGCTTAGTGCGAGGGCGGCATCTAATTGGAGGGATTGGCAAGCAGATTGCAGGATGTGGATCAGTGCTGGGATGATGTGGTTGCGGATCTGGTATGGATGGGCGTGGTTTGCGCAGTGGGCGAGTGCGTCAATGGCAGCGCTTTTTACGTGAGGGTTGGGGTCGTGGTAGAGGGCTTGGATGAGAGCGGGGATGGTTTTGGGGTTGCCGATTTTTCCGAGGATTTTGATGGCTTGCTCACGGATTTGGGGTTGGGGGTTGTGGAGGAGGATAAGGAGTTGTGGAATTGCGTCTTCACCGAATTCTTCCAGTGCGAGTTGTGCGTGGAATTGTACGAGATTGTTGGAGTCGTGGCAGAGTATCTGGACGAGGTGGGGGATGGCGGCTGTGTCCTGGATTTTGCTCAATGCTGTGATGATGGCGACTTTGACGTGGGGATCTGTGGCTTGCGCAAGCATGTGGGTCAGATGGGGTGTGGCATGTTGTCCGATTTTGCCCAATGCGTTGATGGCGGCTTGTTGAAGTGCATGGTTGGTGTGGAAGAGGAATCGGGTTAAGGGTTTGACGGCGGTGGGAGTTTTGATTTTGCCGAGTGCGAGGATGGCGCCCAGGCAGATTTGTGGGTTGTGATGGTGGAGTGCCTGGAGGAGATAGGGGATGGAGTTTGGTGCCAGTTCGCTGAGTATCCAGGCGATGAGGTTTTGCTGGCTGGGCTCGTCAGTTTTGAGTGCCTGGATCAATTGTGGGATGGCTGAGGCGGGGTGGGAAAGAGTGAGTAGCCAGGCGGCGTGTAGTCGGACGGGTTCTTCGGGGTGGGACAGGTTGTGAATCAGCTGGTGGATGGTGTGGGATTCGTGGGGGCTCATGGCTGGGTATTTTTCTTGGGGGCGGAACCGGGTATAGGCAAAAATTGTGCCAGAGGGGGTGGTTATTTTGTTTTCCAGAGGATAAGGTGGGGTAGTTTGGGCAGATTATTTGGCTTTGCTGGCGTAACTTTATTAAAAAAGAGGGGCAAGGTGCGGATGTGGAAGATGAGGTAAAGAGGCTGGCGATGCGTGTGAAGAAGGGTTTTAGAAAGGGTTTTTGTGTGGGAGGGGTGCTGGTGTTATTGGTTTTTGTGTGTTGTGGTTTGTGGTTCAGCATTGGGTTTTTGGTAGATGGTCGTCGTTGGGTACGTCAGGGGTTTCTTTCGCTGTATGAGGAGAATTTTCCGTTAGCGCGTCGGTTGTTTGAACGGGCATTGTCGGTGGATTCGCTGGATGGGTTAGCGTGGTTGGGTTGGTCGCTGGCGATAGTAGAAGGTGGAGGTCCGAAAGCTCGTGCGCTTGCGGTGCTGGAGCGTCTTCGTGGTCGTGGGTTTGCTTCACGTCGTCATATGGGCATGTTGTACTATGGGTTGGCGCGTGCTTATTATTCGTTGATGCAATGTGACAGTGCGCTGGAGTATGTGGATCGTGCGCGGGCTTTGCTGTTGCAGGGTGGGATGCGCGGGTGGTGGCGTAGTCGGATTCGTCGGATTGTTCGGGGTTGTCGGTTTGTTGAGCGTGGTTCGTATGAGGTTCGTAGCGATATTCGTGTGGTTTGGTCGGGTCCTGTGGTGAATTCGGAGTATCCGGAGTATGCGCCGGTGGTGGATCGTCGTGAGCGTGTGATGTTGTTTACGAGTCGTCGTCCGTCGCCGACGAATGAATCGTTGCGTGCTTTAGAGGGTGGCTGGAAGGATCCTTATGGTTTTTTGTTTGAGGACATTTATCAGGTTTGGTGGGGTAGGGGGTTAGGTTGGGGTGGCTTGGAATTTGTGCATTCGTTGAACACGTCGGATCATGATGCGACGGCGTGGGCGGTATCGGATTCGGAGCTGGTGATTTATCGGAGTGATGGTCGGGAATGGGGTGATTTGTATCGGGTGAGCTGGTCTGTTCAGGCTGGTCGGTGGCAGACGCCGGTTTTGCTTCCGATTTCTATTCCGGAGGCGCTGGAAGGGGATGCGTGCTGGGTTCCTGAGACGGGTGAGTTGTACTTTTCCAGTAATCGTCCAGGGGGCGTAGGGGGTATGGATTTGTGGGTGGTTCGTCGGTTACCGGATGGTTCGTGGGGGACGCCGCGGAATTTGGGTAAGGTGATCAATACGCCTACGCATGAAGATGGTCCGTATGTAACTCCGGATGGTACGATGTTGTTTTTTTCTTCGGAGGGTCATCCTGGGTTTGGTGGTTATGACTTATTTGTGAGTATTCGTGAAGGTGGGCAGTGGGGTGCACCTCGCAATTTGGGTTTGCCCATGAATTCTCCGGATGATGAGATTTATATTGTGTTGACGGAGGATGGTCGGCGAGCGTATTTTTCTTCCAATCGGGATGGGTCTATGGGCAGTTACGATATTTTTGTGGCGAGTACGTGGCGTCGTTTTTGGTCTGGCGTTCGTTCTGTTCGGATTCGTGGGATTTCGCGGTATGGGTCGCTGGGGGTTCAGAGGGGGTGGGTGTACTTGTATGATCGGGGTCGGCGAGAGGTGGTTGCGCGTGCGCGAGTAGATAGTGCGACAGGTGCGTTTGAATTGCGGAGTGGTTGGGGTATGGATTCGTTGTGGTTGATTGCGATGAGCGAGGGTTTCTGGCTGGTGCAACCTGTGGGTGTTATGGATACGGGTCAGGTGGTTGTGCTGGACTGGGCACGTGCGATTGAAGAGGGTCGTGTGGTTGTGGGCTCGGTGTTTTGGGTTGATGGGGGTGTAGATACGGTGTTTCAGCGGTTGCTTCCTGGGTTGCGTCGTTTTCTTGAGAGGGATTCGTTTCCTGTGATGGTGTATGGATTGAGGGAGCGAGGAGAGATTGCGTTTGTTCGTTCGGTGTTGCCCGGTACGGTAAGTGTAGAGGAAGCGCATCCGACGGGGATAGGGGTTTGGCGGTATCGTCCGATTTGGCCGTTGCCGATGAGGGTTGTGGATACGCCGTTGGTGGAATGGGCGCGGGGTCGTCGTGTTCCCACTGGCGTGTTGCGTGCACTGGGTGTTTTTGGCGAGGACTGGCGGCAGGAAGAATCTACGCGTAAACAGGAGGGGGTTTCCAAGCCGGGTCCGTGCATCTTATACTTTGGACTGGGGAGGTGGGAGCTGTTGCCAGGTATGGAGGATACGCTTGCACGGTGGGTGGATCGGGTTCGGGCCTGGTGGTCAGCGGGGTATAGGGGGAAGATCATCGTTGAAGGGGATGCATCCCGGGAGGGGACGGAAGCCTACAATTTGTACTTATCACGGAAGCGGGCGATTCGGGTAGCGGAGTTGCTGTATCGGCGATATGGGGTTGGTCGGGATCGGATTGTAATTCGGTGGTATGGTGAGCGGCGAGCGGGTGCGGGGGAGTGGTGGCGGCGTGTGGTGGTGTATGTGGAGTGAGTTGGTTTTTTGGGTTGCGGGCTGGGCTGGCGTTCAGGGAGTTATGGCGCACTGCAGTGCGCCATAACTCCCTGAACGCCAGCCCAGCCCGCAACCCAAAAAACCTCAAAATCTTCACAATCTTTCCATCATCTTCTCAAAGGCTTCCTGCCATTGTCGGGCGATTCGCTCGGGCTGAAAGGCTTGCAGGTAGGGCGCATATGCTTGCAGGTAGCGGGCAGGACCTATCTGGTCGGGCTGACGTTGCCATTGCTGGTAGAGGTGGTAGAGTGTCCGGGCGACTTCTCGGGGAGTTCGGAAGCGGACAATGTGGATTCCCGGAGGTGGGTGGTGCAGGAATAAGTCGCGGGCAATGCCTGACAGTGTGATGATCATGGGCAAGCCCACCGCTAAGGCTTCTATGTAGGTTTGTCCGAAGGATTCGGCAAGGGGAGAGTCAGGGATATGTACGATGGTGTGGAAGGTGTGGTAGAGGGCAGGACTGTCTTCTTCAAAGGGGATCAATGCGTGGGGTATAGCGAGTTGTGTCAATCGCCGGCGTACGCGTGGCAATTCCGGACCCACTGCATTGGCGAGGATGACGAACAGGTTGGGCATTTCGTGGCGGATTGTTTCTAGGGCGTCTAAGAAGGTCTGATGGTCTTTCCAGGCGATCATGCGTGCGATCATGCCGACGCGAAAGGTTCCGGGATCGGTAGGGATACCATAGCGCCTGTGGACTTGTAAGATGCGAGCAGGATGAACCTGCTGGTATTCGTGGATGGGGATGGGATGGTGGAGGATCCACACGCGGTCAGGTTGCCAGCCTTCGGCTTCTGTGAGCAGGCGGTGCATACCGGTGCTGAAGGAGATGACGTCGGTTGCCAGGTGTTTGAAAAGGTGGTGGTAGAATCTGCCGGTAGGGAATACAGTATAGTGGGTGGTGGCGTCGTGGCGTGTCCATACGCGAATGGGTGTGTTGGCGTGGTAGGCGGCGAGTAAGCCCAGGCGGTCCGCCCAGGGCAGGTGTGTGTTGACAATCAGGGGTTTCCATTGTTTCAGGAGGTGGAGGATTTGCTGGTAGGTGTGGAGTGTCTGGATGGAGGTGGTTTGCGGGGGTTGGGGTAGCCAGATCACGGGGATTTGCATCTGGCGGAGGGCATGCCAAAAAGGTGTGTGCCGTGTTGGGTAGAGATAGATGATGCGCAGGGGGAGGAGCTGATAGAGTTGTTTGAGTAGTGCAAGAAAGTTGCGAGAGTGAAAAATCTCGGAGATGATCAGGACCTGGGGTGCTGGGCTGTGAAGTGGGAAGTGGGTGTGTGCAGGTTTTCTCATGGGTTCAGGTGGAGAAATCGTTTGCGGTGCATGGGCGTGGGTCCGCGCTGATGGATAAGCTGGTAGTGGGTGCGTGTTGGGTAGCCTTTGCCCTGGATCCAGGGTTGCCAGTTCCAGCGTTTTCCCATGTTGATCATGTAGAGGTCGCGGTAGACTTTGGCGACAATGGACGCGCAGATAACGGCGGGGATTTGCTGGTCGCCACGAACGATACAGACATAGGGGATGTGTTTCCAGCGAATGAAGTAGTTACCGTCTACGTAGATGAAGTCTGGACGGATAGGTAGGCGGTCTAATGCCCGGTGCATAGCCAGGATAGACGCCTGCACAATGTTGAGTCGGTCAATTTCCTCGGGCATTGCGAAGGCGACGGACCATGCCCGTGCGTGTTGTCGGATCCAGGCAAGGGCGTTGAGTCGTTGCCAGAAGTTCAGTTGTTTGGAGTCGCGGATCCAGGGTGGGAGGCGGATGGTGTGGGCAAGCACGACGGCACCGGCACAGACGGGTCCGGCTAAGGCGCCACGTCCGGCTTCGTCGCACCCGGCGACCCACTGGATTTTTTTGGTGTTTCGTGTAAGTTCTCCTTGAAGAGGAAATAGTCCGGTCATGGCAGGGAGTCCTTATCAGACAAGTTACAGAACGCACACCTGTGGAGAGTTACGGCTTGGAGATGTGGGCAAGCGTGTACGTCTGGTGGGTTGGGTACGGCGCAAGCGTACGCTGGGTAATTTGACATTCATTGATTTGTGGGATCGGTATGGAATTACGCAATTGTTGTTTAATCCGCAGGTCAATCCGGAAGCCTGTCGGCAAGTAGAGGATGTGGATCGGGAAGATGTCCTTCAGGTAGAGGGGGTGGTTCGGGAACGCGAAAACAAGAATCCGGATTTGCCAACGGGCGAAATTGAAATTGTAGTGGAATGGGTGCGGGTTCTGGCAAAAGCGGAAACCCCGCCCTTCACGCTGGAAACACATACGGATGGCGGAGAAGAACTGCGTGCACGCTATCGGTATCTGGATTTTCGTCGTCCTCCCCTTCAACGCAATTTGTTATTTCGGCACCAGTTGCTTCAAACGACGCGTCGTCTCCTGACCGAATATGGTTTTGTGGAGATTGAAACACCTTTTTTGATTCGGTCTACGCCGGAGGGCGCGCGCGATTTTGTGGTGCCTTCACGGCTGGAGCCAGGTAAGTTCTATGCCCTGCCTCAATCGCCACAGATTCTCAAGCAGTTGTTGATGATTGGTGGGTTTGACCGGTATTTTCAAATTGTTCGGTGTTTTCGGGATGAGGACCTACGTGCGGATCGCCAACCCGAATTCACACAGATTGATTGTGAGATGTCATTTGTTTCGGAAGAAGATGTCATGGAACTGTTTGAAACATTTGTTCATCGCCTTTTTCGGGAAATGCTGGATGTGGAATTGCCGGCTTTTGCCCGGTATTCCTGGGAAGAAGCAATGAAGAAGTTTGGGACGGACAAGCCTGATTTACGCAATCCGCTGGTTCTACATCATTTTCCCTTGGAATGGTTTCAGCCGACGGAACTCTGTATTTTGCAACGTGCCAGGTCTGTGGTAGGCATTTTACTGGAGGGTAAGGCATTCATGACGCGCAAGCAATGGACACGTCTGGAGGAGGTGGTCCAGCGTGAACCCGTAGGATTACCAGGCTTCTTAGCGGTTGCCCATCGGGCATTCCACTGGTTTTACTGGGGTCCTATTGAACGTTTCTACTCGGAAGATCAGGTGGAGCGCTGGTTCAAAGCGGTGGGGGGCCGTACAGAGGATGCCCTCTTGCTATTTGCCCAGTCGCCTGACCAGTCCGATGAAGAATTCATGGAAAAGGTGGGGCGGGCACGCCAGGCAATCGCTGAACACTTAGGGTTGCTGAAAGACGGCTTCCATCCTGTATGGATCTATCCCTTTCCATTGTTTTCCTGGAATGCAGATGAGAATCGCTGGGAGTCTAATCATCATCCCTTTACTGCACCATTTGCCGAAGATGTACCATTGCTGGAAGGGGAAGCGGGCAGGGTTCGTGCCCGCGCCTATGACCTGGTGATCAATGGTGTAGAAATTGCGGGGGGGTCAATTCGGATTCACGACCCCCAGTTGCAGCGGAAGATTTTCCAGTTATTGGGGTATTCGCCAGAGCAATCTGAGGAACGCTTTGGCTTTTTCCTTCGTGCGCTGCGATATGGGACGCCTCCCCATGGAGGCATTGCCTTTGGTTTTGACCGGCTCTGTGCATTGATGCTGGGTGTTTCTACCATTCGTGAAGTCATTGCCTTTCCCAAGAATAAATCGGGTCGTGATCCCATGATGGACGCCCCTGCCCCTATTCCGGACAGTCATCTTCGTGAACTCAAGTTGCAAATCCAGACCGAATGAACGAAAATTCTCTGGGTACAATTCCGGAATTTCGCGAGTGGCTTGAACAAGCCCAAAAGATCTTCCAGACCAAGCAGAAAGATTACGGAGATGCGTGGCGTTGGCTTCGTCCACTGGGACTGCTGGATCACCTGTTTATCAAAGCCCGTCGCCTGTATACGCTCGGCAATGAGTCGGGGCAAACTGTAGAAGACCCTGCGGAGACCTGGCTTGGCATCCTGAACTACGCCTTAATGGGCTTGATGCAGTTGAACCAATGGTCCTGGGCAGAAGCCCTCCAGCACGTCATTGCTACCTATCAGAAAAAGAATCACGATTATGGAGAAGCCTGGCGCGAGATGCATCCCACTTCCTTTGTGGATATTGTGTTAATGCGCGTAGCCCGAGCTCGCCATTTCATTACCTCAGAACGGAATAATACGTGGGAAGCAATTCGCCAATCCCGATACGCCGCACTGTTTCAGGATCAGCTGACCGACATTGCGAACTATGCACTGTTTGCGCTGGCACACCCATCTGGCTACTTTTTGCGTTCTATCGAGAAAAAACGTTGGGACGTTTCGCGGGTAGCCCCCCGCGACAAGAATCCATGAACAAATCGGGAGATCATGGGGTTGTGGCAATGGCTTGTGGGGTTGTTCCGTGTGCTGGTAGGTGCGCTCTTTGTCTTTTCGGGTACCATCAAGGGGATTGACCCAGTGGGTTTTGCCTATAAACTTCAGGAATACGGAGAGGTCTTTCACATACCACTGCCACTGGCGATTGCCCTCCCCCTGTCTATCTTTTTCTGCGTTCTGGAAGTCTTTTTGGGACTGAGTACCTTGACGGGCTTTGCTTTTCAGTGGGCAAGTCCGATTCTTGTAGCGCTCATGGTCTTTTTCCTGTTTTTGACGGGTTATTCGGCAATTACGGGTGCAGTCCAGGATTGCGGATGTTTTGGCGAAGCAATCAAGTTGACACCCTGGCAAACCTTCTGGAAAGACGTAGTACTGATGGGTATGATTCTGGTGCTGTTTGTTTTTCGGCGGAATGTTCGTTCTTTGCCAGGAAGCCGAATTGTGACAATTGGTCTTACGGGTATTGCGGGAGCCCTGTTCATTTTCTGGTCTATTGCACTGCCTCCTTTGGATTTTCGTCCTTACAAAGTGGGGAACGACCTGTGGGCACTGATGCAAATTCCGGAAGACGCGCCCCAACCCCAATACGAAACCATTATCATCTACCGGAATCGCCAGACGGGAGAACGCATCCAGATGAATATGGAAGAGTTCCAGCAACGGTACCAGGAATTTGCCGATACAACCAAATGGGAATTTGACACAACCATTACTATAGAAATCCAGCCGGGCTATACGCCGCCTATCCAGGACTTTCTCCTGCAAGATCCGGAAGGGAACGACTATACGGAGCAAATTCTCCACTATCCCAAGTACTATTTGTTTGTGGTGCTGGAGGCGACCCGCTTTTCAGCGCGTGCGTTTCGGCAGACTCTCAAAGAAATAGACCGGGTATCGCAGGTGATGCCCGTCTATATTTTGACGTCATTCACCAGTGATCAATGGGAGAAGTTGCGCCAGGAATATGCGATTGAGGGCTATCCGGTGTTTTTTGTAGATGGGGTTGCGCTCAAGACGATGATTCGGTCCAGTCCGGGCTTTGTATTGATGAGAGGTCCGGTGGTTCAGGGGAAGTGGTCATGGGTGTTTTTCAGTGCGGAGAAGGTGTTGGAGGCGATGGAGGGATGAGTGTGGTGGTGGGTTTGGGGTGCGTTCGGGGCTGGTGTTCAGGGAGTTAGGGCAGGGGCGCACCTGCGCCCCTGCCCTAACTCCCTGAACACCAGCCCCGAACGCACCCCAAACCCACCAAAGCAAACTATCCAAATGAATCATCGTCACTCCTAAACCTCTTTCCCGAAGCCAGCTTAATACCGCTTGCCAGAAAACCTGAATGATTGTCACTTGCTTTCGGTGGCTCCCAACTCGCTGAAGCAGCTCTGGAATGAGTCTGCGTGTCAGGCGTTCAATTCGGTTGTCTACCGGTATGGGCAGGTCCATTTCGGGAAAGGGGTAACCACAGAGTCGGAGACCAATGGCTAAGGTTTTGGCGGCAAATGCAATGGTTTTGGCGGTAGAAGGTTGGTTCAAAGTTCGGCCAACCTGCTGGTAAATCCAGGCAAATTGGGCGTGGATTTGTTCGGGTGTCCATCGCAAGAAGATGTCCATCAGTGGTGAGTGGAACACTTTGTGCAGGCGGGCGAGCTTGATGGTGGGGATTCGTTCATGCTGGTAGAATGTGTAGAAAATCTGGTAGAGTGTGGAGGGCGTCCAGTTGTTTGTCATTTTCTGCTGGTTAAGGATATGCTGTGCTAATGCTTGCCAGTATTTGGTTTCTGGTGGATATTTGAGCTGGAAGGCGTTGAGACCTGCAATGAGTTCGGTGATCAGAAGCAGGTTGGGTGCATTGTGGGCAGATAGAGTAATCAGTACAGGCTTGAAATACTGGTATTCAGGTGCTTGAACAATTGCCCGTGCCCAAACGGTGGCAGGCATGTCTGATAAAATCGTCAATAACCGGCGAACGCGGTGCGAATGAAACGCCTCCTGAATGATTGTCTCCAGGGTGGTGTCGGCGTGCCCGGTGTGCATCGGGTTAATCCCGACGTAAGTAGATTGACCCGCGCAGTGGCTCACCCCAGGGTACCAGTCCCTCCCACGTCTGGACAAACAAAACGCAGTGGTAGTAGTAAACGCCTGTGGGTAATGGGTTGCCTTTCAGGTCGGTTCCGTTCCAGCCCAGCCAGGGATCGTTCGTCTGAAAGACAATGTCGCCCCACCGGTTGTAGACCGTAAACGCGACACGCGTAATAAATCGATAAGGCAAAATGGGATGGAAAATATCCTCAATGCCATCCCCATTCGGCGAAAATGCCGATGGCAAAATGTAGTATGGACAGTTCTGGAGGCACAGACTGTCGGAGAGTGTGCTGAGATTGAAAGAAGAATCCATCGCCACCGCCGCATAGCAGGTCGTAATATCCGTAAACGGACCTTCTAAAAACATGCCACTCCAGTCCTGAACAACCTGTGTATCAACAGGTTGCCAATCTGTGCCGGGACGTTTCCGGTAGAGAATCACCAGGTAAGCATCGGGAGCACATTCCGGATCTAAGTAGTAGAGTACAGGGATCCAGGCGGCAGAATCAGCAAGGTATTCAGTGGCTTGACAGGGATCCGTAACGTGCAGTGTGGGTGGACACGGAGGTTGCAGGTCTACGGGGCGGGCACACGCCACTTGCGAATTGTTTTCCAGCGTATCCGGTAACAGCGTATACTTGCCCAGTGCAGGATAAATTTGATAGCAGTACAGCAAGCCATTTCGCAAGCCTGTATCTACATAGAATGTTGTGCCCACACTGTCTATCCGAACAAAAACATTGCTGTTCGGATCTTTCCGGTATATCAAGTAGCCAAAGTTCATCCAGGGCACGTTCGCCTGCCAGACTAAACCCATCTGCTGATCCTGTGGTAGTAAACGAAGGTAAACGCTGGAGGCAATGGGTGTCTCACCCACCAGCACTGTATCCGCAACAAAGAACCGCAGCCGATAGCTCCAGGGAAAAGATGCTGTATTCACTGGAGTGTCTATGTAAATTGTGTCCTGGAGGAGTTGAGTAAGGGTTGGTGCCAGATGCACATAGAGTAAGTTCCATGAAGCAGGATTGAATCCCTGACCCCGATACAGCTCCAGCCGGTATGGGGGCGGATAGACGATCGTGTCTATATCGGGTGGATATCGCCAGCGCAAGAAAATCTTGCCATTGAAGGTGTCAGTCCTTTCTACACTTACATTCAGCAGGATGGGTATAATCCAGGGAAGCGTATCGCACACTTCCCACGACGGAAAACCACCTAAGGTATCAATCCGGAAGAAAACTGTGTCAAAAAACTCGGATTGAATCCGATAGCAATACACGTTGCCCGGCGAAACACTGTAGTCATCAAATTGATAAGTTTGAACAAAGCGGCTGATGCGCTGGTAACCCAGCGAACCCAAATCTGTAAAGCAGGAATCCGGCAATGGAGGACCCAAGCCAATACGGCGCCAAACCGCAAATCCTGCATAGCCAGGATGACCCGAACAAGCATACGAAGGACCCCAGTCCAGCCGGAAAAACGTATTCTGAACACTGAGTGTAGCGGTATCGGGCGGGGCAAGGACACGAACCCGCCAAACCGTGTACGTCGCTAAGGATGCCAAGCTTGGCGGCGAATCACGCACCTGAACAATAAACGTGTAAGGTTGCGAGCGAATGTCCGCACAGTGTGTCGGCCATGTAATCCAGATGTCCGCACTGTCTTCGGCAATTTGCTGAATCAGGACCTGGGGTGCCTCGTACGCCGCGGGAAATACATCGCCTGTCACCAGTACACGAATCGGATGAAAATCCGGATCATAGGCACGAAGATGAAAGCGTAACGTATCACCTGCCCATACACATGTATCCTGGACCGCCGTAATTCGTGGTAGTCGGTTGTTGCCTTCCCGGACAATGATGCGCACGTCCCGCAACACGGACCCCACCAGTATGTTATTTCGGTATTCTTTAATGCGTACTGCAAAGTTGAAATGCCCGGGTTCGGGGGGGGTACTCCAGGCGACCAATCCCGTTTGGGGGTTAATCGTGAATACGTCGGGTGCACTGGTTGCGGCATCGGGCAGTTGATAACCTGGTACGGGAATTCCACCGGTTGTCCGGGGAATATCCAGTTCAAACGTCAGGGAATCGCCGTCTGGATCGTACGCTACGGGCATGAAAAAGAACGGGACACCCACTACAGCAGTAACAACACCAGGATCCAGCATAACAGGACTGGAATTATGGGGATTCCGCATGATGTTCGTATCCGCATACAAAACCAGTGAGCTCTCCAGGTAAATTGGCAGGTTCAGGGAATTGGGGATATTGACGATGCCGCTATCCCGGTTGGGGTCTTCCGTATAAATCGTGTATGTGTGGGCGCCGGGGAATGTGTACGTGCCATGATAGATCTGCAGGCGAGAAGCCGTGAATGGATCGTCAATAATCTGGATGAGTACCAGTGAGTCCGAATACCCATCACCCCACCAGATGGGCAGTTCCGTCCGTTGTGGAGGGACAGGACTACCTGCGTACATCCACGTATAGATAAAAAACTCATATGTGTACCCGCCTAAATGTCGGTAGACAATATGCCCTGCCCGTTGATGCGTACTCCACCCATTGAAAGCACTGCAGAAGAAAGCGGAAAACGCAAGTCCAACCCGTAAAGTCAACCCTGCTCTCTTCAAATGCATACCTGCCAATTCGTTTAGTGGTTCAGTGCCTGCGATTTCACGAGTCCTTTTCAGGACGAAACGAAAAGCGCAGCGATTTCTGTTTCCAGATCCAGAAAACCCACAAACCCACAAACACACAACCCAGCACAAACACAATCAATGCAAAGAGCTGGGTGACGAGCTGGGAGGTGCTTCCAATCCGGTAAACAAGCGCCGTCAGCGTCACGGAAAACATCCAGAGTGACCCGCCAATCGCCAGCACAGCGACCCATTTTTGATTCTGCTGAAGCAACCATGTCCCAACAACCATCAGTGCTAAGGCAGCCATCATCTGGTTGACCGAACCAAACACCTGCCACATCGCGGTACTGTGCCCACTGACCAGTAACAGTACTGCTACGCCAATGGGAATCAGTGTACTGACCCACACATTCTGTATGGAGAACAGTGCGCTGGTTACGTATCGGACGACACGAACAGACGTATCCAGCGTCGTCAAAATAAACAAATTGAGAACAAGAATTGCAAAGAACCGAAGACCAGGCAACGCCCCTCCAAATAAATGGCTGAGCGCATCGCCAAATGTCAAAATGTGCGACGAACGGTGCATAGCACTGGGCAAGGTAGCAACCGCAAGCAAAACCAGTAATGCCAGAAACCCTTCCAGCAACATTCCACCGTATCCGATGCGAAAGGCGTATCGTTCTGAAGGCAGTTGCCGAACCGTTGTCCCTGAAGCAATCAGTGAATGAAAGCCCGAAACCGCACCACACGCAACCGTTACGAACAGGAAAGGAAAAAGCGGTTGAAGCGCATCCACTTTGGACGGCACCTGTACAGCCGGTAGTTGCAATGAATTGGGAGCGAAAATCATCCCTGTAATCAATAAGCCAATCCCGCCAAACAGAAAGAATGCACTCAGGTAATCCCGGGGTTGCAGTAAGTAGTGGACGGGCAGTACGGAAGCCACTACAGAATACGCCAGTAAGAGCCCAAACCACCAGGGGGCAGACGCCCGAATCGGATAGTCCGGACCCAATATCAGCAATGCACCCGTTGCTCCCAGAACAATCATTGTACTGATCCACAGTGGCAAGCCCCGAATCCGCATCAATACACCGAGCAGGACTGCCAGTGGAATGATGCCCAGGGAAGGCACAACGATTCGCGGATCCTCAGCAAACGCTTTACCCGCAATCTGCGTAAACACGGCAATGACCAGTACCAGCGCAAACCACACAAACCACAAGAAGAACAGCCGAATTGCAGGTGTGAGGACTTCACCTGTTACGTCGGAAATGGTTTTTCCCTGATGACGGAGTGAAAGCATCAGGGCGCCAAAATCGTGGAGCCCTCCAATCAGGACAACCCCCACCAGTATCCAGAGTAAAGCCGGTAACCATCCCCACAACTCCAGAGCAATAATCGGACCAATAATCGGACCGGCGCCCGCAATGGAAGCAAAATGATGGCCAAAAAGAACCAGCCAGTGCCGAACGGGTACGAAATCCCGTCGATCCCTGTGGATACAAGCAGGAGTTGGCCGACTCGGATCTACCGTAAATGTGCGGGGCAGAATCTTTCGCATCAACCAGTAGAAAAACAACAGCCAGATCAGCCCCAAAACCAGGAGTATGCCCGGATGGACCATGTCCGGAGTTTTCACGCGTTCTTCTGCTTAACCTCCTCAAAGGAAAAGTTACCATCCCTGAAAAAAAGCACAAACTCGCTTTCAAAACCCGTTATCTGGATGAGTCCCAACCCCAACACAAATTTCAAAAGATGAACAGTTTCTGGTATGCATAGTCGGTTTCCCAGGTGAACTCGTCTCGCAACCGAACAATGTAGAGATAGGTGCCCCGTGCAATGCGTTGTCCATCCTGGGTTGTTCCGTCCCAATAGAGGTGGCGTAAAAGTGGAGGGGCATCCACGTAGGTCTTATTGAGCGTAGCCACGACACGCCCCGAAATTGTTAAAATTGTAATCTGGACGCTCAGGTGTGCACCTGCCCGACTGTGTTCAATGAAAAATTCGGTATGTTGGGAAAAAGGATTGGGATAGTTCAGCACACGGTAAATGCGCAGGGATTCTGTACTGAGTACAATGAATTCCACGGTCCGTTCGCTTTGATTGCCATACGTGTCGTATGCGCGAATGGTCAGTGTATGTTTGCCTGGACTGAGATCCGAAAGCCGGTACCGAACTGTTCCGTACTGATAGGTACCTGCTCGCGCAGTGAAATAAGGGCTGAGGTCCAGCGGATTGTTCTCTTGCTGATCCAGGATTGCAAAGATGCCGCCACCGGGCTTCTGACTCCGAATGTTTATTCCGCTGGCATCCGACAATTCCACCAGCACTAAAGGCGTGGATGAGACCACACGTCCCGAAGTAAACGACTTGTCTTCCAGATAGATTTCAATTTCTGGTCCTTCCTGGTCTGAAGGCGCACCGCGCAGGATGCCACCCGTCACCAGCGAAGTATCCGCACCTGCCGCATCCAGATCCTCTACAGCAGATTTCGCATAAAACAACACACGGATTCTGCCAGGTGTCCGCTCCATATTGTGGGGTAGAACGAATGAGACCTGGAACTGACCGTTCCGAACTGGTGCTTCTCCCCGGAACAAATACACTTCGTAATTGGTATAGGTGGTTGGTGTGATCGGTAAGGACCAGGTCTGTACACGGGCAGGCTTATCCAGAACCGTCACGTGGACAACACCCTCAAATGCCGACAGAGGCAAACCAATTTTGTTCGTTACGGTTCCAAAAAGTGTTACACGGTCTAACGCTTTTAATGTATCGGAACCCGAACCCGTCCGAAACGAATCCAGACGAATGCCAAATCTTGGAAAGCGTAAAGCGATGAAGGGGTCGCCCATCAAGACAAATTTCCGATTGTTGGCACCTGTCAAACTGGCATTTTTGGCGTTTTGCACGATGACGCCAATGGGTGCGGTGGGATCGGTCAACCCCATGGAAAATGCTGTGCGCAGGAAGGCGCGCGTCAGGTCAAAATTGGCGCCGGCGTAAACCAGACGTACAGTGGTGAGCAAGCCAATTACGCCCCCCCTCGGATTCAATAGCGCTTTTTCGCCACCGCTCTGAAAACCAGGATTATCAAATCTGCCAAATTCACAGGTAGCCGTAACAAAAAACGTGTAGCGTGGTGCATTTTGCCAGGCCATTACGTCTTCGCGTGTGACTGTCTGCTCTGCCGTCAACCGAAATTCACTGCCATGCCCCGTAAAAATAAACATCAGGACGCCATCGTGAATCGTCTGGTACAGCGTCCGACGTAATGCTGGAAACTGTCTGCCCCATTCGTTGGTCGCCCCCCGAAAAGCATCCAGGTAAAGTTTTTTGGGAAGCAGTGTGGGATATTGCTGGAATAACGGATTGGCTAAGGCTTCGGAACTGTTCAGATGAAGGAATTGATCGCCATCGTCTGCCAGGAATAAAATTCCCGTTTGCCAGGGACCCAGGCTGCCCCGACTCAGATACATCTTTACTTTCTGGAGGTAGGCGTCTACTTCCTGGGGCGTGGTTGCCGGGATTCGCCCCACTGCAATGTCCAGGGTATTGACCGAGCTGGCGGGATCTGCCCCTTCCCCATCATCCAGAAATGCATAGTAATCGTCAGTCAGATAGGAGCGAACCGGATCAATACTGATTTCCGGCATAAAGGCGGGGACCTGATGAATGGGTGCGGGGTCGACCAGTCCCCGATAGTCATAGGAGGCATCTCCCACCAGCAAAAGCACGCGCAGTGGGGAGTTGCTCTGGTCATACAGGGTTTTGAGGAAGTCGCGCAGGGCTGTGGGATCTTGCTTGCCCCCGCTGAATTCCTGATAGATTGCTGAGACGGGCACCACTAAAATGGGCTGGTTCAGTCGCTCCTGATGGAAGCGTGCGATTCGTTCGGCAGACCCCAGCAGTTCGTCGGAGGCAATCACCACGCCATAGGGTGCACTCAAATTGCGTAATCCATAACGACGAACCTGTTCAATTTGCTGGACTGCTGGGACACGCTCTACGTGAAACACAATCCATTGCCGAAATGAATCCAGTGTTGCAGAAAAGATTGCATAGTTTCCGTTGCGAGTCCATAGCTGGCGGCGGGGTGCATCCCATCGGGTTACTTCCCAGATTTCCAGTCCGGCAAACAGGTCTGGGTCCTCCACTAAAATGCGGTATTCCACGTGGGCACCTGCCTGGACCGCATCGGGTGTCTGGATCCACAGGGGCTCACCTGTGAAAACCAGGCGGACAGGTACTTCCAGCTGGATCCAGTCCAGATGTCCTTTGTCTTCCATTGCGGATTTCTGGAACGAAACTTCTACTGTCCACTGCGTTTGGGAGCTGGCAACCAGCCATCGTCCCGTTCGCTCCGTGCCATAGGGTGCGCCCAGTGCTCCCGACACTGAGGAATGTGTGAGCGTGCCCACATGTTCACCATTTACAGCAAAGGAGAAGGTGGGCGAGCCATACAGGGATCGGGCTAAGGTGCGCGCACTCAGGTAGGCGGGTCCCACAGGCGAAGCGGGCAACGAGAAGGAAAAAGAATAGGAGGTGATCACGTCAAATTCTTCGCCGTACCAGCGCCTGCCCATTTGGAGCGGATTCCATTGTTCGCGTTCATGCCAGGTTACGTACCATGTGTATTGGAGGACCTGTGCAGCGGAGCCTGTGCTGGCGGGGAGGGTCGTCAGGGAAACCGGTGAGCCCACCTGGAAATATACATAGTTGCAGGTGTCGTAGGGATTCAGTGCATGGATGAACGATTGGGTGGCGGTATCGTACCACCATGTGTGCGGACCCTCGGCAAAGAACAGAAGGAAGTCGGGCGGATTCCATGTGCCGGAAGCGTCAGCATCCACGTAGTAGACAGGTATGGGCTTCAGGTCGCTGATTCGTGGTGCCCCTGCGGGCTGGGGCAGGGGCATACCGGGCGTACTCCACATGCGTATCTGGTTACCTGCCAGCCATAAACCATGCCTGCGCAGTGTTTGAAAGGTGAGGCGGTGAATTCCGGTTGTCCGAATGCAAATCCGGAAAAGCTGGTCGGGAATGCCCATATCCACGTTTCGTGTTGCTTTTTTGTGGTTGATGTGGATGTTTGTGGTTTTTGCCCGGATACCCTGGATGGTAAATCGTTTCAGGCAGCGGAGGTGGCTTCCCTGGCGCAGGATGGGAATCAAATCCAGGAGTAGTCCACGGCGTTTCTGCAAAGTGATGGGTTGAAGGGTATAGTGCAGGGTTTCGGGGAGCTGAGCAATGAGTGGGTGGGCAAAGGTGCCCGGGCATGGTATCCATTCCTGGGGTAGGAGTTTGCCGGTCGTGACATCTTCCTGAAAGAAGATGTACTGGCGAAAATGGGGTACGGGAGAAGGGTAGTCGTACACAGCGCCTGAAAAATAGGGTTTGGGTGTATTGTCTGGCGGGCTTGCCTGCCACTGGATGGTGTAGGTTTGTTCAAGTAGGGGTGGTTGGATTTTCACCGCCAGTACAAGTATCATCAAGCCTGCCAGGAACAGATATGCGGGTGCAAAACGTGTACAGTGAGGGGCAGGTCTGTATTTTGCTTTGGGTGGCATGGTGGTGAGTTGTTGTGGCTGAGTTCTGAAGTTAAGGAGTTTACCGGGACTTGCTTGAAAGAGAACGAATTTCCTGAGCGATTCCGTTTAGGTAGGTAGAAGCGGGGCTGGCGAAAAAAATGGAGGCAATTGTGGAGTGGGAGACGCGCGAGAGTATTTTGGGTTTAGCGTTTGCTCCGTCATGGATTGGCTTGTTGTGTGGTTTTATTGGTGGGATTTTGGGTGTTGGCTGGGTTTGGGGTCAGGATCCTATGTGGCTGTATCCTTTGCGTTCTGGTCCGATGTTCCGTCCTGCTGTCATTGGCGGTCCTTCCTGCATAGAAGGGGGCTTTCGTGCGCAGATGCACTGGTTGCGCGTGACGGATTACTGGACGGGGCGTGCAGCGCCATTTCTTACTGGTACGGCTTACGTGGGTACGGTTTTCCCAGATGGACGAAATTACACGGGCTTTCAGGTGTTTGTAGATCGGCTGGGTGGCGGTATCCTCCAGGATTTACGGCTTGCGTTCACATTTTCTCACAATGCACCTTTTGGTGCGCGTTCGGGCTTGGTCATTGGCATTGCCGCGGGGTTGCGTTCCTTAGTTTGGCGCAGTGAGTTGCTGGTGTTCACTTCGCAGCTCTCGCCAGATGGGTATGATGTGGTGGCGCCTCCGCCGGTGCGCCTGCCTGAGGGCGGACGAATGGATCCCCTCTTAACAGCGGGAATTGGTGTGTATCTTCCCAATTTTTTTGTGACGGTAACGGCGGAGCAATTTTACCGGTGGAGTCAGGAGATGATGTTGTACTGGTTGCCGCGCCTTGCCCTGGATATCTCCTGGATTATTCCGGTGCATGATGGGATGCGGTTGGGTTTGGTTGGCGGGGGCGTATGGGCGGCTCGGTGGTGGAATGGGTATATGCATCTTGTGCTGGATGTACGGGCTGTTCGGTTGTATGCGGGTGGGATTTACGTTCGGGGTGTGGCATCGCGTGGGTTTGCAGTCGTGGGTATTGCCCTGCCGTTTGCCACGATCTTTACTGATTACCAGTATGGACATTATTTGAGCAGGATGACGTTTTCGCCGGGTCAAACGCATGAGTTTGGCTTGACCTGGGAGTTTTGTCGGGAGCAAAAACATGTGGACATTTCTGAGTGTCCTTAATTGTCTTGAATTCAATGGTATTCTCTGGAATGCGAGGGTGATAGATATTTCGGATTTCATGAAAGGAAAAGCAGGGGTCTCAGATAAGAGTTACTGGCAGTAAGCTTTTTGACGATATGGTTATTTTGCACGCAGGACCGACTGCGATATGCTGTGGCATTTGAAAATCAGCTGAATTTAAGCGCTTTTCACGAGCGCAGGCAGATGCCCGAGCAATTTGCAATTTACCCTGTTTCCACTTGGCTGATTGTGGCTAACCTCCTACCTTACCTATCATGAAACATGAAAACATTGCATAACCTGCGAAGGGAACGGGCAACCTCGGGAATCATCTAGAGTTTGGTCTGGCAAAGTGCACGGAAAATGCAAAGGATCATGAGAACACCATTGCAGCGTGTGTACATGTTGTGGCTGGTAGGTTTTGCCTCTCTTGTGCCAGTGCGTGGTCAGTGGCTTGCTCCCTGGTTTTACCGAAAACCCATTCTCTACACGTATACAGGAAACCCCGCCTCTGCCGTGATTAAAGTTGTCATCAATACGCAGGATCTGATCAGCCAGGGGAAAATGCGCGCCGATTGTGGCGACCTGCGCTTCACCCTCAAAGACGGAACCACACTCCTCCATTACTACATTGAACAGGGGTGCAACACACCTGCTACGGAGGTATGGGTACGCATTCCACAACTGGTGCCCTCTCCCTCCGACACCTTTTATTTCTACTATGGCAATCCTGGTGCGACCAGCCTGAGCAATCCCGACAGTGTGTTTGAATTCTTTGCCACGTCGTTCCCGGAGGATACCATTCCCAATGCGCCGGCTTTGCCCATCATCAATGATCTGTACAGTACTTCTTGGTCGGATGCAGGATGTGACCGATTTGATGGCTACGGATATACCGACGTGTTTGCCACATCCAATCTGAGTGGCAGCTTCCTTGATAATATCGTGATTGACCCGCCGGAGTCGGGAGGCGACCTGGTGGACACCCTCACGCTTGCCGGAAGAACATGGCTTGCTGTCAAAGATATGCATAAACTCCTCACGACAAGCAATACCCTGGGTGAAGGGGTTTTGCGTACGATTTTATTGCCGGTTTCGGACTTTCAACCTTATTCTGTACGTCGTCACGGGAATCTGGGTTGCGACGGTTGGTGTAGCTATTCTTTCTGGATCGTGAATTGTCCTGATGGTTCTCAGATTCGCGTTCAGCGCTCATTGCAATCTGGTTGTGAGAAAGTGCTCTATGCGGCGTACTCACCGGTTTCGCTCACGGCGAACTACTCGTGGATTTCGGATAATTTGACTATTTCGCTAACGAATGTTGTGGGGGCATTGGTGATTTATCTCATCCCTTCACAGTTCTCGGACAACAACACGGACGTGAACAATTACCTGTGTGCGCAGGCAGCCTTTTGGAATCAGCTGGATTCCGTCTTGTGGATGATGGTGCAGGACTCTTTTATTGCTGCCTATCCTGTGTACGATAAAGATTCATTGCAGGTGGTGGGTACGGGCTTTGAAGAAGTGGGTTGTATGTTCTTTCCACCGCCAGATACCACTGTCCTGATTCACGAGGGGCAGGGATTGGAAGTGGCGAATCCCGATCCTGCCGGTGTTTACGTCTGGTATGATTGTCAGACCCAGGATTCTGTAGGGGAAGGTCCTGTATTTAATGCGCCTTATTCCGGTTGGTTTGCTTTGTTCACGGCGGATAGTAGTGTGTATCCTGACTGTGGTATGACATCTGGCTGTTATCCGGTGTGTGTTGACAATCTGGCACCTGTACTCACGCCCGTGGATTCTTACCTCATGGCTTTTGTACAGCTGCCTACCAATGTTCATGTTACTTACATCTGGGTAGATTGCGATAGTCAGCGTGCTGTAGATACCACATTGTGGAACTGGTGGTTGCCTCCCTATCCGGGGAATTTCCAGGTGATTGTCCAGGCGTATGATGCGGCGTGCGTGGATACTTCCTCGTGTGTCCGAACTGCCTGGGGCTTCCCCACAGGCATTGTCCACAGCTCACTGGTAGAGGGTGAACAATGGCAAATTGCGTTTGATGGCGTGCAGCGCCATCTCAGGATTCAAACTGAAGTGCCTTTAATACTCCGGCTCGTTACCATAGAAGGCAAGCAACTGCAGGTGTGGACTGTACAGCCTGGGTTGACAACCGTTTCACTTGGCAGACAGATCCCGGAAGGATACTATTTCCTGCAAGTTCAGGCGCAGGCGACAACGCGCGACATTGTTCGCGAGCAAATTGCCAAGCTCCTCGTGTATTGAGGGGTGGTAGATCCTGGGGGAGGGAAGGGCGGCGATGGGTACGGGGC